>JACZWN010000184.1 GCA_022572105.1 Pseudomonadota bacterium
CGCGCCAGCCGCTCGCCGGTCACGAGCGCGCGCTCCGAGCCGTCGTAGATCACCGCCACCGGCCGGTCGGCGCCGCCGGCGGCCTGCATGAGCAAGACCGAGCAAGGCGCCCGCTCGGCCACCGCGCGGCTCGCCGCCGCCAGGCGCGCGCGCCGCACCGCCTTGCCCGGCGTTCCGAGCGCCAACAGGTCGTCACTGCGCGCCTCGGCAAGGATCTGCTCTTCCATCGTGCCGCGGACCACCCGGAACGACCACTTGACCCGCCAGCGCTCGGCCGCCGACGCCAGCGCATCGCCGGCCTTGGTTTCCCAGATCCTGAGCGCACGCCGCATCAGCCGAGCGTCGAGCGGCGCGTGCGCCTGGGCATGACTCGGGATGGACCGGGTCACCGGCAGGTCCGCCGCGTCCAGCAATTCGCTGTCCTCGACGAACAGGCCGACCAGCTCGGCGTGCAGGCCGGCGGCGAGATTGGCCGCCGCCTCGAGCAACGCCGGCGCGCTCTCGCCGGCCTCCAGCGCGACCAGAATGCGCCGTGGCGCCTCGGCTCCGCCCGGCTCGGTCATGCGCCGCCCTCCGTGCCGGGCGCGCGCGCGAAGGCCTGGCGCTTCTCGGCCATCTCCAGCAGCTTGGCCTCGACCCGCCGATTGACCGTGCCCTCCGGAAAGCGGCCGTCCGGGCCGCGCGCGCCGGCCGCGACACCGGTCAGGATCTCGAGTCCCTGATCGATCGTCGCCACGGGATAGATGTCAAACTTGCCGGCCTCGACCGCATCGACCACGCGGGCATGGAGCATGAGGTGCTTGACGTTGGTCGCCGGTATGAGCACGCCCTGCTTGCCGCTCAGGCCGCGCGCCGCGCAGAGGTCGAAGAAGCCCTCGATCTTCTCGTTGACGCCGCCGATCGCCTGGACCTCACCGCGCTGGTTGACCGATCCGGTGACCGCGAAGGACTGCGCGATCGGGACCTCGGCGATCGCCGAAAGCAGGGCATAGAGCTCGGCCGAGGACGCGCTGTCGCCATCGATGCCGCCGTAGGACTGCTCGAAGACCAGGCTGGCGCCGAGCGAAAGCGGCCGGTCGCTGGCGTAGTGCGCGCTCAGATAGCCGCTCAGGATGAGCACGCCCTTGGAGTGCAGCGGGCCGCCCAGCTCGACCTCGCGCTCGATGTCCACGACCTCGCCGCGCCCCAGGCGCACGCGCGCGGTAACGCGGTTCGGCCGGCCGAAGGCGAAGCCGCCGAGCTGCATGATCGACAGTGCGTTGATCTGGCCCACGGTCGCGCCCTCGGTGTCGATGACGATGGTGCCGCGCTCGATCTGCTCCTGGATCTGCTCGCGCACCCGGTCGAGGCGATGGATGCGGCTGTCGAGGGCGCGCTGCACGTCCTCGGCGCCGACCACCGCGCGCCCGGCGCGCGCCGCCCAGTAATCGGCCTCGCGCAGGACGTCGGAAAGCCCCTCGATCTGGGTCGAGAGCTTTTCCGCGTCGCCGGCCTGGCGGGCGCTGTATTCGAGCACGCGCGCCACCGCGCCGCTGTCGAAGGATTTCAGCTCGTCCTTGCGCACCAGGGTCGCCACCAAGCGGGCGTAGAGGAGGTTGTTCTCGTCGCCGCGCTCGACGCGCTCGTCGAAGTCGGCCGCGACCTTGAACAGGCGGCCGAACTCCGGGTCGTGCTCGGACAGCAGGTAATAGAGCGTCCGATCGCCGACCATGACCACCTTGACCTCGAGCGGGATGGGTTCGGGCTCGAGGGTCACGGTGCTCAACACGCCGAGCGCCTGGGCCAGCGGCTCGATCCGGATCTGCTTCGTCATCAGCGCCTGCTTGAGGCCCTCCCAGGCCATCGGCCGGGCCAGGATCTTGCGGGCGTCGACGATCAGGTATCCGCCGTTGGCGCGGTGCAGGACCCCGGGCCGGATCATGTGGAAATCGGTCAGCAGCGCGCCCATCTCCGCGCGGTGCTCGATGCGCCCGCGCAGGCGGTCGAAGCTGGGATCGTCCTCGTAGACGACGGGCGCGCGATCGCATCCGCCGTTGTCGACCAGCAGGTTGACCCGGTAGCGGCGCAATACCGGGTGGCCGTCGTCGAAATCCGCCGAGACGCCGTCGGGACCCGGCTTTTCCTGAGCCCCGGCGATGGTCTCCACGTTGCGCACCACGTCCTGCTGGACCTCGTCCAGAAACGCCAGGATCTCGGGCTGGTCGGCGTAGGCTTTGCGCAGCTCCTCGCTCAGGTGTCCGACGGCGAAGATCGCGGTCTGATCGCTCAACTCGCGGATCTGGTCGCGCAGTTCCTTCATCCAGCGGGGCGCCTCCCGGAGCACCTGATGCAGCCGTTTCTGCAAAGCCTCGATGTCCGTCTCGATCCGCTCGCGGTCGTCCTTGGCCAGGCGCTGGAAGACCTCCGGCGAGATCACCTTGCCGCCCGCCACCGGCGCGAAGGCGAAGCCGACCGGCGTGCGCATCAGGGCGATGCCGCGCGCCTTGGCGTCTTCCTCGATTTCCTCTAGGGCGTGCTCCTGGCGCTCCTTGATCTCCTCCTCCAGGACCTGCCGGCGCGTGCGGTATTCCTCGCTCTCGAAGGCCGAGCGCAGGGCGTGCCGGACGTCCTCGACGAAGCGCGCCATGTCGGTCTGGAAAACCGCCCCGCGGCCCGCGTTGAGCTGCAGGATGCGCGGCTTTCGCGGCTCCTTGAAGTTGCTGACGTAGCACCAGTCGAGCGGCAGCGGCTCCCCCCTGGCCTGCTCCTCGAGGAAGCGCCGCGCGACCGTGTGCTTGCCGATGCCCTCGGGCCCGAGGGCGTAGATGTTGTAGCCCGCCCGGCGCATGCCGATGCCGAAGCGGAGCGCCTCGACCGCCCGCTCCTGTCCCATGACCTCGGTCAGATCATCGAGGTCGTCGGTCGACTCGAAGGCGAACTGTTCCGGCGTGCAGCGCCAGCACAGCGCGTCCGCGGACAGCCGTTCAACCTCACCCATAGCCTTCGCCATCCCTTACCCGCGAAGCGTTCGAAATATTTATCCTGTCCGGGCAGACTACACCAATCCCGGATTCCCCAGATAGACTGCAATGTCACTGACCTTGGAGGCCGATTCTGATATAAGAATCAACATATTGTGGCGACGTTGGGGGCTCGATCATGGCGGATCCGATGGGTGATTGAAACGGGGGGGTGCCTTCGGGTCGATTTCGACCACCGCTTGAAGCTGGAATTCCATGGCAGCGGGATCACCTCGGGCGCCGGGCTCCTGGCCTACCGCGAGCTGGACGAGGTTCTCGGCCTGACCGATCTGGGTGGGGCGGCGGTGTCGGACCTCTGCGTCGAGGCAAGAACACGCGCCACCTGCTGACCGGCCTGTTGCGCCAATCGGTGTTTGGGCGCTTGGCCGGATACGAGGACGTGAACGATGCCGAGCGACCGTCGCGCGACCCGGCGATGCGCGCCATCGTGGAGCGCAAGGGCCTCGATCGTCGTGCCGCCCCGGCCAGTCGGATGGGGCGCTTCGAGACCGAGTGGCTGGCGACGCAGGAGAACCTGGCGGCCTTGATCAATCTCGGGGATCTGGATCGACCGGGTTCATGACCGCAAGACGCCGAAGATGATCATCCTCGACATGGGCTTACCCGACAGGACAGGCGTGTGCTGCGCAGGTCGAAGTGCGCCCTCACCGTGCGAAATGGTCACGGGGGCCGGGTTTCTCATCGCCAAATCAGCCCGATCGAGAGCGGACTACGGCCGATCGTGACAGCTCAGGACCGGATTCGCGGGCGCATGCCCACTGTGCTACCATTGTCCGCGATTGAGAGGAGCCATCTGGGGAATCCCGGTTAATCCGCCAGACTCAGGGAGGCAAGCAATGAATTTCTATTTGATGCGCGCCAAGGTGTCCCAAGAGGCGATGAACGCGCTCGTCGAGCGTCCGGAAGATCGACTGATGTCCATGACAAAGGTGCTGCAGGGCGTTGGTGGGAGATTGCATTACTACTTCTTTTGCTTCGGCAAGTATGACATCGTCTTGATATATGAACTCCCGAACAACGTAAGCGCGGCCGCCCTCTCCATGGTGCTGACCTCCTCCGGCTCGGTGACGGAGGTCGACACGACGCCCCTCTTGACGATGCAAGAGGCCATCGAGTCGATGCAACAGGCGGGGGCAGCGATGGGTGTGTACAGACCCCCCGGTCGTACGCCGGCCGACGCAACGAAAGCGCCAAAACCCAAGCGCAAGAATGCGTAGGCCGGGCGCCCGGCGCGCTCATTTTTTGCTCCGGAATGACGGCATCTCTGTTCACCAGCGGTGTGTTGACGGTGCCGTACACGCTGATGCGGATTAGAATAATTCGGGATGAGATCGCCCCCGAATTTGGTGAGAAGGTGCGCCCGTCCGCCGACACCGCGTCCCCAAACCAGTGCGCCGGCCATCATTGGGTCGGACCGGAGCCAGACCCCACGAGCGCGCGGTTGGCCATTATGCGGGACGTCCAAGGCTTGGAGGCAGAGAGCGAAAGAGATCGCTTGGACACAGAGAAAAAAGCCTTTGGTCCCTCCGGAACTCGCTGAGTGTTTCGGCTTCAGAGCGCTTGGATCGGTGCCGACGTGCGCGGCGCTTGATCGCCCCGGCGCTGGCCGTCGTCGAGTTTGCCGTTGAGGCCGCGGGGATAGGCGAGGCCACGGCGTATTGCCCTAAATCGGTATTCCTTTTTTGGGCTATCGAATAGTGCTGTAATGGCCTCCCGTTCCCCAAGACTTCTACGACCATCCATGTTCTTTTTTGAGCAACGACCTTCGAGGGTTGCCCGGGAGAAGCCCCGTTTCGACGCCATAGAGGCCCTCGCTTTCGACCACTACGGCACGCTTTTCGACAAGCACGCCATTTCCGAGCTGATCGAGGCGGAGTTTCCTGGTCGCGGGCAAGAGGTGGCCGAAAGCTGGTACGTGACGACCAAGGAATACTGCTGGCTCAACGGTATGATGGAACGGCATCAAACCTGGGACGACTTGACCAAGCGAGCACTGGCCTATGTCTGCAAGGTGCGCGGCATCGAGCTGGCGCCCGACCTGCACGACAGGTTGATTCAGGCCGACTTGATGTTGCCTCCGTTTCCCGAGGTTCCCGCCGCGCTCGAACGGCTGGCGGCGAAGTTCGACCTTTTCGTCCTCTCCATGGGCTCTCCATGGATGATCGAGGCGTCGCAGAAGAACGCGGGGGTCTCACAGTGGTTCAAAAAGATCATCAGCGTCGAGCCCTACAAGGTCTACAAGCCCTCCGCCAAGGCCTATGACATCGGTACCCGTGAAATAGGCTTGCCAAAGGAGCGGATCGGCTTCGTCTCCAGCAATTCGTTCGATGTCATGGGCTCGGCCAACTATGGGTTTCCAACGTTCTGGATGAACCGGACAGGCGGGCCGCTGGATACGCTGGGTCCTACGCCCAACCTGGTGGTCGGGGACTTGGCAGAGCTTGCGGAGGTACTGGGCGTTTAATACCAAGCCCTCAGGCGACCTGGGCGTAACCGAGCTCCTCGGCTTGTTGCTCCAGGTCGACGATGCGCTGGTAGGCGGTCTCGGGCAGCACCTCGGCGCCGGCGATGAGCAGCGCCTCGCGCGCCGAGGCGAGCCCAGGGTCCCCGAGCGCGGCGAAGAGCGCGCCGCGCAGGCGCGCCAAGCGATCATCGTCGGCCTCGGCGCGGGTGACGTAGGGCAGGCCGGGCGCGGCGGGCGAGTGGGCGAGCACGCGCAGGCGGTCCAGGGCCTCGGGCCTGTGGCGCGCCAAGAGCGCATAGGTCACGCAATCGGTGGCGCAGACGTCGACCTCGCCGGCGGCCACCAGGGCGAGGCTGTTGGGATGGCCACCGCTCTCGACGACCTTCCCGAAGAAGCGGCCGTGATCGGCCAAATGCGCGACCGTCGCGCGCAGCGCGCTGTAGCCGGACTGCGAGGCCGTATGGGTGATCGCGGCGGTCCGGCCGCGCAGGTCCGAGAGATCCCGCGCCGGATCGTCCGCGCGCACGACGATGTGGCTGCAATAGTCGGGTCCCTCACAGCCCGGGGCGTCGTAGACCGGCGTTGCGATCACCCTCATCTCGCCCTTGAAGGCGTTCATCAGGGGATAGCCGCAGGTCTGGCCGAACAGGAAATCCGGATCGCGCCAGACCCCGCCCAGGTCGACGCCGCGGGTGAGCTCGTGCGGGACCCCCGCCACGCCCTCGCGCTCGAGCGCCCGGGCGATGGCTTGCCAGAAGGCGTCGTTCGCCGCGGTGAGTTCGGGCAGATCGTACATGGGTAAATTGGCGATGCTCATGGTCTCCACCGCTATTCTTTTTGAGCGCCGGCGCTCAGTCTTCGTGTCCGGCGGGAAGCGTTTCCAGTCCGTCGGCGATCTCGTAGTAGTCGCCCTTGTCGGCGACGAAGATGTGCCGGATGGTCTTGAGTCCGCTCGGCGGGTCGATGCCGCCGGGCGCGACCGCGACCCCGGCCCCCGCCAGCCCCT
>JACZWN010000185.1 GCA_022572105.1 Pseudomonadota bacterium
CATCGACAAGGTCGTGCCCGAACCCGTCGGCGGCGCCCAGCGCGGCAAGGGCGAGACCATCGCCGCCGTCGGCGAGGCGCTGGAGAAGGCCCTGCGCGAGGTCATCGGCGTCGAGGGCGGCGTGTTGCGCGCCCGCCGGCGAGAGAGATTCCTCGAGATGGGCAAGAAGGGACTCGGTTAGAGCCCTTTCCGTAATTAAGGGGACACCATACTTAATTATCCGTCCCGGTAATTTGGCGACTAGTAATTAAGTATGGTGTCACCTTAATTGTCACCTTAATTGGTCACCTTAATTGCGATTAATGCCCGGCGGCCCGTGCCCGCCGGTGCTTGCGCGGTCCCGGCGGCTTCAGGCCAGCCGGCCGTGACAATGCTTGTATTTGCGGCCCGAGCCGCAGAGGCAGGGCGTGTTGCGCCCGACCTTGCCCCACAGCGCGGCGCCGCCCAGCGTGGGCCCGCCCAGCCGTCCGCGCGACACCCCCGGCGGCGGGAAGGGCGAGCTGTCCTCGCCGTTGCCCGGCGAGGCGCGGTGTTCCCGCCGCCGCCGCGGCGGCGGCGCGAGGTCGCTCTCGCCCGGGGCGATGCGCAGCTCAAGGTGCGACAGCACCATGGTCACGGTGGTGCGCAGGTTGGTGAGCAGGCGCCCGAACAGGTCGAAGGCCTCGCGCTTGTACTCGTTGAGCGGGTCGCGCTGGCCGTAGGCGCGCAGGAAGATGCCGTGGCGCAGGTGGTCGAGGGTCAGCAGGTGGTCCTTCCACTGCTTATCGAGGACCATGAGCAGAATCTGCTTCTCCAGCGAGCGCATGATCTCCTCGCCGTAGTTGGCGAGCTTGGCCGCCATCTTGCGGTTGGAGGCATCGAGGATGCGCTCGCGGATCTCCGGGTCGGCGATGCCTTCCTCCTTGGCCCAGTCCTCGATCGGCAGGTCGAGGCCGAGGATGCGCAGAGTTTCGGTGTGCAGTCCGCTCGTGTCCCACTGCTCGGCGTAGGCGCCGGGGGGGATATGATGCTCGACCAGATTCTCGATCACGTCGTGGCGCATATCGGACACCGTGTCGTGAACGTCGCTGACGCGCATCAGGTCCTTGCGCTGCTCGTAGACGACCTTGCGTTGATCGTTCATCACGTCGTCGTATTTGAGCAGGTTCTTGCGGATCTCGAAGTTGCGCGCCTCGACCTTCTCCTGGGCCTTTTCCAGCGCCTTGTTGACCCAGGGGTGGACGATCGCCTCGCCCTCTTCCAGGCCCAGCTTGCGGAGCATTGAATCCATGCGCTCGGAGCCGAAGATGCGCATCAGGTCGTCTTCCAGGCTCAAGTAGAACTTGGAGGCGCCGGGGTCGCCCTGGCGGCCCGAACGGCCGCGCAGCTGGTTGTCGATGCGCCGGCTTTCGTGGCGCTCGGTGCCGATGATCATAACCCCGCCCGACCCGATAACGACCTGGCGCGCGGCCTCGATCTCCGCCTCGATCTTCGCGATCTTTTTGGCGCGGGCGGCCTCGTCCTCGATCTTCGCGGCTTCCTGGCTGACGCGCATGTCGAAGTTGCCGCCGAGCTGGATGTCGGTGCCGCGCCCGGCCATGTTGGTGGCGATCGTGACCATGCCCGGCGCGCCGGCCTGGGCGATGATGTAGGCCTCTTGCTCGTGGTAGCGGGCGTTCAGCACCTGGTGCGCGATCTTGCGCTTCTTGAGCAGATCGGAGAGGATTTCCGACTTCTCGATCGAGACCGTGCCCACCAGCATCGGCTGCTTGCGCGACCGGCAGTCCTCGATGACGGCCAGGATGGCGTCCAGCTTCTCCTTGGTGGTGCGGTAGACCTCGTCGTCGTCGTCGATGCGGACGCAGGGCAGGTTGGTCGGGACATCGATCACCTCGAGGTCGTAGGTGTCCAAGAGCTCGGCCGCCTCGGTCATGGCCGTACCGGTCATGCCGGCCAGCTTCGGATAGAGCCGGAAGTAGTTCTGGAAGGTGATCGAGGCGAGCGTCTGGTTCTCCTGCTGGATCGACACGCCCTCCTTGGCCTCGAGCGCCTGGTGCTGGCCGTCCGAATAGCGCCGGCCTTCCATCATGCGGCCGGTGAACTCGTCGATGATGATGATCTTGTCGTCCTTGACGATGTACTCGTTGTCGCGCTGGAACAGCATGTGCGCGCGTAGCGCCTGGTTGGCGTGGTGCAGGAGGTTCACGTTCTCGATGTCGTAGAGCGAGTCGGGGCCAAGCAGCCCGACCTCGCGCAGAATCTCCTCGATGCGCTCGGTGCCCGATTCGGTGAACGTGACGGTGCGCGCCTTCTCGTCCTTTTCGTAGTGCTCGGCCTCGAGCCGCGGGATCACGGCGTCGACCTTGACGTACATCTCCGAGGAGTCCTCGGTCGGCCCGGAGATGATGAGCGGCGTGCGCGCCTCGTCGATCAGGATGAAGTCGACCTCGTCGACGATCGCGTAGTTGAAGTCACGCTGAACCATTTCGTGCAGCTGGAACTTCATGTTGTCGCGCAGGTAGTCGAAACCGAGTTCGTTGTTGGTGCCATAGGTCACGTCGCAGGCGTAAGCCGCGCGCCGCTCGGAGTCGTCCAGCCCGTGCACGATGCAGCCGACCGAGAGGCCGAGGAACTCGTAGATCTGGCCCATCCATGCGGCGTCGCGCTGGGCCAAGTAGTCGTTCACGGTGACCACGTGAACGCCGCGTTCTGCGAGCGCGTTGAGATAGACCGGCAGGGTCGCCACCAGGGTCTTGCCCTCGCCGGTCTTCATCTCGGAGATCATGCCCCGGTGCAGCACCATCCCGCCCAGGAGCTGGACGTCGAAGGGGCGCTGGCCGAGGGTTCGCTTGGCCGCCTCGCGGACCGTGGCGAAGGCCTCGACCAGGAGGTCGTCCAGCTCCTCGCCATCGGCCACGCGCCGGCGGAACGCCGTGGTGCGGGCGCGCAGGTCGTCGTCGCCGAGCGCCTCGAGCTCGGGCTCGAGCGCGTTGATCGCCGCGACCGCCGGATCCAGTTCCTTGAGGAACCGTTCATTGGCGGAACCGAACAGCCGCTTGGCGAGCGCGCCGAACATGCAAAACCTCGAGGCTGGAATGAGGGTGGGGAAAGTCCCGTATCGCGTTGTGGAGACATAGGCTGCCGGGCGGGGTCTGTCAACGCCGGCCCGGCCCGGCGGCGCGGGTCCTTGGGACACCCCCCGGGGGCCCGGCCTGGGGCCCGCCAGCTTGTCGTTCTTGTCCTTCCGCGCCTGAGGTGCATGATTGAGCCGGGGTGGCCGGAATGCCCGACCGCCGATCCCATGGAGCCCGACTGGTGAGACGCGCGAGGCTCGCTTCCCTGGTCTTTACCGCCGCCCTGCTGGCCGGCGCCGAGGGCGCCTGGGCGCAAGCCTTCACCGACCCGGGCGAGGAAAATCCGGCTCCGCCGGCGGGCCAGCCAAGGGCCGAAGAATCACCCAGCGCCGAACCACCCGGAACGAAGCGTTTGGGCACCGCGCTGGAGGAGATCGCCAAGGAAGACCCCTTGCTGGCCAGGGTCAATGGCGAGGAAATCCGCTGGACCGACATCGTCGAGTCGGCGCGCGGCCTGCCGGAGCAATACCGCTCCCAGATCGAGGTCATCTTTCCGGCCCTGTTGGAGCGCCTGATCGACGTGCGGCTCATCGCCTGGGCCGGGCGCCAGGCCGGGCTGGCCGAGGACGCGGCGGTGCGCAGGCAAGTCGCCGAGTTCGAGGACCGGTTGATCAGCAAAATCTTCATCCGGCGCGAGGTCGCGGATCGGATCACCCGCGCAATGGTGCGCGCCCGCTACGACGCCTATGCGGCGGGGGTCGCCGCGCGCGCCGAGGTGCGCGCCCGGCATATCCTGCTGGACAGCGAGGAGGACGCCAAGGCGGCCATCGCGGCGCTCGACGCGGGCGCCGACTTCGCCGAACTGGCGCAAGAGCGCTCCCTGGGGCCGACCGCGGATCGGGGCGGAGATCTAGACTATTTCACGCGCAACAACATGACGCCCGCGTTCGCCGAGGCGGCCTTCGCGCTGGAGGCCGGCGAATACAGCCGGGCGCCGGTCAAGACCGCGTTCGGCTGGCACGTGATCAAGGTCGAGGACCGCCGCGCCGAGGCGCCGGCCGGGTTCTTCGAGATGCGCAACCGCCTGCAAGCGGAGATGGCCCGTGAATTGATGGACGAGTTCCTGCGCGCCCTGCGCGAGCGCGCCGAGATCGAGCTCTACCCCGAGGCCGAGCGCGCCCAATAGGCGTGAAAGCCGAGTTTCACGGCGGCGCCCGGGCCGCGACCGGGCGCAAGGCCGGTCCTTGTGCCGGCGGGCGGCGCATGCATGATGCCCGTGGAGAGGACGCCACGGCGATCCGGCGCGACGGCGCGCGCGAGCCGCCCGGAAAAGGGGAGTTCGAGTCCATGTCCGACCGCCGCGTTTTGGCCGGCGCCGTCGTTATGGCGCTGTTCGCCTTCCCCGCGGCCCTTCACGCCCAACAAGACGGGGCGCCGGACGATCCCGTCGTCGCCCGCGTCGACGGCGAGGCGATCCGCCAGTCGGATGTCATGGAGGCGGCGCGCGCGTTGCCGCCCCAGTACCAGGGCCAGTTGACGCAGATCTATCCGCTCCTGGTGCGGCGGCTGGTCGACTTCAAGCTGGCCGGCAAGGCCGGCCGGGCCGCCGGGCTGGCCGATGACGAGGCGGTCAGGGCGCGCGTGGCCAAAGCCGAGGAGCAGGCGATCCGCGAGGTCTACCTCGAGCGGGAGGTCTTGGCGCGGATCACCGACGACGGCCTCCAGGCCCGCTACAAGGTCTACCTGGCGAACAATCCGCCGGCGACCGAGCACCACGCGCGCCACATCCTGGTCACCTCCGAGGAGGCGGCGCGCGGGGTCATCGCCAAGCTCGACGAGGGCGCGGACTTCGCCGAGCTGGCCAAGGAGCGCTCGACCGGCCCTTCGGGGGCGCAGGGCGGCGACCTCGGCTATTTCACCGCCGACCAGATGGTGCCGGAGTTCTCCGCGGCCGCGGCCAAGCTCGAGCCCGGTCAGTATTCCAAGGACCCGGTCCAGACTCAGTTCGGTTGGCACGTGATCAAGGTCGAGGACCGCCGGACCGCCGAGCCGCCGGGCTTCGAGGAGGTCGAGCCACAGCTGCGCGAGGGAATGGCGCGCGCGGCCGTGGAGGCCATCTTCAAGCAACTGCGCGATGGCGCGACCATCGAGATCGTTTCGGCGGCCGCCGCGCCGGAAGGCACCGCCGCGCAATAGGGAGCTCGATCCAAAACATTCTTCTGGGGGTGCTCGTGCAACGTTCTCCTCTTGCGCCGGAGCGGTTTCCGGACCTGCCGCCCTTGGCCGGGGTGCGCCTGGCCACGCGGGCCTGCGAGATCCGCTACAAGGCGCGCAGCGACGTCTGCCTGATCGAGCTCGCGCCGGGTACCTCGGTCGCCGGGGTATTTACCCGTTCGCTGACCGCGGGCGCCCCGGTCGAGTGGTGCCGCAAGGCCTTGGGTGGGCGCCGCGCGCGCGCCGTCGTGATCAATTCCGGCAATGCCAACGCGTTCACCGGGTCGGTCGGCATCGCCTCGGTCGCCCGGGTGGTCGCGGCGGTCGCGCGCCGGTCCGGTTGCCGCAAGAACGAGGTCTTCGTCGCCTCCACGGGCGTGATCGGGGAGCCCTTGCCGGACGAGCGCCTGATCGGCGCGCTGGCTGCGCTCCAGGGGGACCTGGCCGCCGAGCGCTGGCCGGCCGCGGCCGCGGCGATCATGACCACCGACACCTATCCCAAGGGCGCCACCCGGCGGGCCGAGATCGGTGGCCAAGCGGTCACGCTCAACGGCATCGCCAAGGGCTCGGGCATGATCGCGCCCGACATGGCGACCATGCTGGCCTTCGCGTTCACCGACGCCAAGGTCCCGGCCGCGACCCTGCAGGCCCTGCTCGAGCCCGCCGCCGAGGCCTCGTTCAATTCCATCACCATCGACGGCGACACCTCCACCAGCGACACGCTGATGCTGTTCGCCACCGGGCAGGCCAGACACCGGCGGGTCACCGGGCCCAAGGACCCGCTGCTCGACGGCTTCCGCGCCGCGCTTGACGATCTGCTCCGCGACCTCGCCTGCCAAGTGGTGCGCGACGGCGAGGGCGCGCAGAAGTTCGTCACCATCCGGGTCTCGGGCGCGGCCTCGCGGCGCGCGGCCCGGCGCATCGGTCTTTCGATCGGCAACTCGCCCCTGGTCAAGACCGCGATCGCCGGCGCGGACGCCAACTGGGGGCGCATCGTCATGGCGGTCGGCAAGGCCGGCGAGCGGGTCGACCCCGACCGACTGTCGATCCGCATTGGCGGTGTGCTCGTCGCCGAACACGGTTTCGTCCACCCGGACTACGTCGAGGCGCCCGTTGCCGAGCACATGAAAGGCCGTGACATCGCCATCGAGGTCGATGTCGGTGTCGGGCGCGGCCGCGCCGCCCTGTGGACCTGCGACTTCACCCACGGCTAC
>JACZWN010000016.1 GCA_022572105.1 Pseudomonadota bacterium
CGGGCGGATGCCGCCATAGGGCGAAATCTGGAAATGGATGGACGATGACTCCTTGCCAAAGGCGCGCCCGATCGAGCTCAACGACTCGCCACGCTGCCAGCGATCCCACATCTCCGTCTTCTCTGCCAACGTAAATCCTCGACGAAATCTCTGAACCATCACAACACCTCCATCTTTCTATTTAAGATAAAGTGTTGCGTTAACCTGTTGAGACCGCCGGGGCAGAGCGGACATACTGGCGGCATGGTCGGATAGTCTGCTTGTAGCCGAGGCTGTCGAAAAAGTCGGAGCCGACGGATTTTGTGCAACTATCGTTCCCGTAGGCTGAGCTTGAAGCAACATGGATTCAACATCGCCCCGGACTTTGAATTATTGTTTCAAAAATTCTGGCCCTCGGGACTTCTTCAACACCCTCAGCCATAAACGGACATGTTCCCCAAAGACAGGTGCTGCTAAGCTAATGCCGAACTCACCATGTTTGGGAGGCCTCCATGGAATGGACCGGCGGGTGTCTGTGCGGGGCAGTGCGCTATCGTGCAACAGCAGACCCTATCCGCGCCGTTAATTGTCACTGTGGGATGTGTCGCCGAATGTCGGGCGCGGCATTCCTCACCCACGTTCATTTTCTCATCGGTGCATTCACGTGGACCAAGGGCAAGCCAACGCGCTATCGATCCTCTTCCGAGGCCGAGCGCGGCTTTTGCGAGCGATGCGGCAGCACCCTTACAATGCACGAAACTGTCCTCAACGACAGGGTCCAAGTGACTTTGGGAAGCCTTGACCGACTGGAGAACGTTCGGCCGGATGACCATGTTTGGACCGAGAGTCAACTCGCTTGGCTGCATATAAATGACGACCTGCCGCGCTTTCCACGCACTAGCTCGGCCGTGCCGTCAAGCGCCTTGGGGGAATAACGCGCCCGAAGCGGTCGCCGGCCTCTTATGGCGCCTGAGTCCAGGAATAGCGAGAAGCTGAACTTGGTCGGTTCCGAAGAACGACCGTAATTCGCTTTCCCAACCCTCGAGTGCCGACGAAAGGAATGTGAACCATGACGACACGATCACGGACCTCACCCGGTCTCATGGAGCGTCTGGCCGACGGGCCGGTCATCTGTGCCGAGGGGTACCTATTTGAGCTCGAACGGCGCGGCTATTTGCAGGCCGGGGCGTTTGTACCCGAGGTGGTTTCGGACCACCCCGACGTTGTCCGCCAGTTACACCAAGACTTTGTGCATGCGGGGTCGGACGTGGTCGAGGCCCTGACCTATTACGCCCATCGGGAGAAGATGCGGCTGATTGGGCGCGAGGACGAGCTGGAGCCAATGAACCGACAGGCATTGCGCATCGCCAAAGACGTCGCGGCCGAGACCGGGGCACTGGTCGCCGGCAATATCTGCAACACCAATATCTATGATCCAGACGACGCGGCGGGACAGGCCAAGATCCGCGATCTATATGCGGAGCAGATGGAGTGGATCGTCGATGAAGGCGTCGATTTCGTGATTGCCGAAACGTTTCCCTGGCAAGGCGAGGCCGAACTGGCGCTGGACGCGATCAAGCAATCCGGCCTGCCCGCCGTGGTGACCTACGCGATCCACCGCGACGGCCTCACGCGGGAAGGCATTACGCCGGCGCGGGCGTGCAAGGCGCTGGAAGATCAGGGCGCGGCGGTGGTCGGCCTGAACTGCGCCCGGGGCCCGGAAACTATGCTGCCGATCCTGCAGGAGATCGCGGCTGTTTGCACAGTGCCGATCGCCGCTTTGCCGGTGCCTTTCCGCACCAGCGAATCGGAGCCCACATTCCAGTCGCTGACGGATTCCTGCTCCGGGCATCCGGATGGTGATCGGCCGTTTCCGGTGCATCTGGATCCGATGAGTTGCACTCGCATGGACATCGCCCGCTTCACAACGGAGGCGAAGGCCCTGGGCGTGAAATATTTCGGCGTCTGTTGTGGCGCCGGGCCGCACCACATCCGCGCGATGGCGGAAGCGTTGGGCCGCCGTCCGCCGGCCAGTCGCTACTCGGCCGACATGTCCAAGCACTATGCCCTTGGTGATTTTGACAGGCAGCGCAAGCAGGACCGCGACTTCCGCGATCGGCTCTAATCACCACTGATCGGGCGACGCCTCTATTTGCCTATCGTGCGCGCTGGAAAGCCCGTAATCGGTCGATATCGGTCCAGACCTGATCTGGCAGTTCGCAGAGCCATTTCCGCCGTCATTGGGCGGATATGGCGAGGGCGAAAGCCTGCCCAATGGTCATGTCACACGGTGATGACACGCCTTGGCCCGGGCAGCTTTGTTTCGGTGCGTTGCGATTTCCGCCCTCTACCGCCCGGTAGCCGATATCCGAAGTGGGTCGTGTGTCACGAGTATCGCCGGTCCAAACGGCGCTGCGCAACTGTACGAGAGATGAAGGAGGGCCCTTCGGGTTCGGCGATCAGGAGCTGATCCCAAGCTGCCGCAAGCTGCTGTGGTCAAAAGCCATGGTGGTGAGCGTTGCGGAAAAGTCGGGACGATGATCCCGACAAGCACGGTTGAGAGAGGCGAGCGCAAGCGAACCACCGCTGAAGTGTCGAAAGCGGATTAGACGGTGTCAAAACCGGGGGTTGACCCTACCTCCGGGATGAGTTCGGGGGCGGACCTGAATGCTGCCCGAGCGGCATCCGGCATGTAGGTGGCGCGAAGCTCATCCAGGCTCTTGTACGGAACGTGAGAACCTGTCGTTCCGATGCCAAGGGAGCGGTCACAAGTGGCTAAAACCGCGAGGACCGGAGTACCGATGCGGAACACAGGGGCGGAGCAGTCCGTAGTAGGGATGAAGGACCTGTAATGGGGCTGGACCGAAGGGGCTGCGTTGTTCAGCCGAGGCTCAGGGCCAACTGGCAACAGGAGGAGCCCTGTGGCTGAGGCAAAGCCGTTCGATATCCCCAAGAGGGAAGTCTGGGAAGCCTTCAAGCATGTGAAGGCCAAACGGGGAGCGGCTGGTGTAGATGGACAGACGATTGCGGACTTTGAGGCTGATCTTTCGAACAACCTCTACAAGCTCTGGAACCGGCTGTCCTCGGGGAGCTATTTTCCGTTGCCGGTGCTGCGGGTGAACATACCGAAGGCGGATGGCGGCACGCGCCCGTTGGGCATTCCGACGGTTGCGGATCGCATCGCCCAGGAGGTTGCCCGTCGCGACCTGGAGCCACGTCTGGAGCCGGTGTTCCATGCCGACTCCTACGGCTACAGGCCCGGCAAGTCGGCGGTCGATGCCCTGCGTCAAACGCGTCAGCGCTGCTGGCGCTATGACTGGGTGCTCGATATCGACGTCAAGGGCTACTTCGACAGCATCGATTGGGAGCTTCTGCTCAAGGCGGTCCGCCATCATACGGACTGCCCTTGGGTGCTGCTCTACATCGAGCGCTGGCTGAAGGTGCCCGTTCAGATGGAGGATGGCAGCGTCGTGGCGCGCGGGTCGGGAACGCCGCAGGGCGGGGTCATCAGCCCGCTTCTGGCGAACCTCTTCCTGCATTATGCGTTCGACATGTGGATGACGCGGACCTATCCGCAGATCCTCTTCGAGCGCTACGCCGACGACGTCATTTGTCACTGCAAGAGCGCCGAGGAGGCACAGGCGCTATGGAGCGCGCTTGCCGACCGCTTTGCGGCCTGCAAGCTGGTTCTACATCCTGAGAAGACAAAGATAGTCTACTGCAAGGACAAGAACCGGCGCGGCGATCATCCCAACTGCTCGTTCGATTTCCTGGGCTTTACCTTCCGGGCGAGAAAGACGATCTGGCTGGGGCATATCTACGCGCATGGCTTCCTGCCTGCTGCCAGCCGGAAAGCGTTGAAGGCCATCAGCCGGACGATCCGGCGGTGGACGCTTCACCTTCGCAGCGACAAGGCTCTGCAAGATCTCGCCACCTTGGTCAATCGGACCATCCGTGGCTGGATCGCATACTACGGCAGCTTCTATCGGACAGAGTTGCGTCCGACCCTCAAGAGGATCGATCTCTATGTCATTCGCTGGGCACGCCGCAAGTTCAAACGGCTGCGTCGCAAGACCAAAGGCGCGCGAGACTGGTTTGACCGGCTACGCCGGGCCAATCCAACGCTCTTCGCCCATTGGCAGCTCTGTCATGGAAACGGCCGAACATCGGGAGCCGTGTGAGCCGAGAGGTTCACGCACGGTTCTAGGAGCGCCTGGGGGTGCGATTCCCCCGGGCGACTCGACAACCTGAGACATTCACGTGCCGCGGCCGCGATGGCTTCGCCGAGCAGTCCAGATCGCGGGCATCTGCCTCGTCTAAGTCGCCCCGCTTGATGAGAGCCTCGACCATTTCACAGGTGACCTCTGGTGTGGTGGTGTGCCCGGATGGATTCTCCTTGATCTCGGGTTGGGCAGAATGCTGGTCTCGACCGGTGCTTCGCGGTAACCTTCGCGTAAGCCGAGCGGTCAATCTCGGAGATGTCAGGCGAAATTTACTTGAGTGTCCCTTCGGCAGGGCGCTCGGAAGTCCTGACTTTGGGGAACCGGAAGGAGGGCTGTCCATGGGGTGTTCGTTACGGTCTTTGACGCTGGTTCTCGGGCTCGCACTGAGCCTCGTGAGTTCGGCTGCCGTCGCCGAAACGGTGACCCTTCGCTGGTTCGGTCACGCATTCTTCCTCGTCACCTCGTTCCAGGGCGTACGCGTCGCCCTGGATCCGTTTAGCAACATCGGATACCCCATGCCGGACGTGGCGGCGGACGTGGTCACGGTGAGCCACGAACACGGGGACCATAACGGTGCGGACGGGCTCGCGGGCTCCCCTGTCATCTTGCGCGGCCTGAAGGCTGGAGGTGTGGACTGGAACTCTATTTCCTACAGTGTGAAGGACGTGCGCATTACGGCGCTGCCCGCATACCATGACGACGTCCAGGGCCGAAGGCGAGGCTTGAATACGATCTTCATCGTTGAGACCGGCGGCCTTCGCCTGGCTCACCTGAGCGACATCGGACACACCCTGTCCGAGGCGACCCTCAAGGCAATGGGACGCATCGACGTGCTCCTAGTCCCCGTGGGCGGAATTTTCAGCATCGATGGCCGTCAGGCGAAAGAGATCATGACTCGCTTGCGACCCAGCATCACCATTCCGATACATTATAAAACCCCGGTGACCGCGGATTGGCCCATTGAGGACGAACGAGAATTTCTCGCGGGGCTGCCGAACGTCAGGCGGTTGGACATGCTTTCGGCCTTACTCACTCCCGAAACGCTTCCCACTCAGCCCGAAGTCTGGGTGATGCGGTACCGGTAGGAAGCTGAGGGTTATCGACCGACCAGACTTGGACTGATCACTCAAAGAGACGTACAATTAAGAACAACCCGAGCAGGGAAAAGTGTTGATCAGCCGCCCCGTTCATCAGCTACCAGATCAACCGACAACTCTCTGGGCGGCATCTTCCTCCACTGGTGTTCCGCGCCTTCGGGGCGCACCTTCCGCCCTTAGCCGAGGGTGTTGAAAAAGTCCTTTGAGGGGCTCGGATAGTCGTGATTCCTTGCTGGTGAGGACGGAGCAAGAGGATCGGGGCGATGATGGGCGAGCCTGTAGGTCGGCAAGACCGTCTTTTTTATGAATTCGATCTCGAAGATATGGTTCCGGGCGATCATCTGGCTACCGCCGGATCGACGCTGCTTTGGACTTGAGCTGGCTGCGTGGCGAGATGAAGGCCCATTACAGCCCGCTCGGCTGCCCTTCGGTCTGTCCCGAGCTGATGGTCCGGATGCTGATTGTCGGTTATTGCTATTCGATCCGCTCGGAGCGGCGCTTGTGCCAGGAGGTAAAGATGAACTTGGCCTACCGCTGGTTCTGCGGCCTGGGTTTAGAGGACAAGGTTCCGCACCATTCGACGTTCTCGGTGAACCGCCACGGCCGTTTCCGCGAGAGCGATATCCTGCGCAAGGTGTTCGAGGAGGTGGTCTGCGGCTGCATGACGGCGGCGTCGGCGAGATCGACCGAGGCTTTGCGATGCCTCGAATGAGGCAAGCGCGTTTTCAACATTGATCTGCCAACGTCCTCCAACGCCATCATGCAGAGGGCATAGCCCCACCTGCGGAGAGAACCGTGAACCCGGCAGGCGCATCAAGGGAGAGCTTGACATCCAGTCCCCGAGTTAGAGAACACCCTCGGCTAAACGCGGAAGTGCCCGAATGCGCGGATTTGCGACCGGTGTTGGCTCTAAAGCCGACATCGGCGCCTCGCCGCTGACCCAACTCTAGTTCATGAGTACACGACCTAGACCGGATCAGGATCGAGGCCGAGCCGGGACCCGCGTTTCCCCGGTAGCTCGGCTATTCGACGGGTGCGCCGGGCGGCCTTTCCAGCCGCAGCCATTCCCGCTGCCAGCGGGGCAGCGCGAAGGCGGCCTGGTGGATGTCGGGATCATAGTGGCGGCCTTGATAGGCCGCCACCGGCCGGCGGAGCGTGACCCCGTCTCGGCTATAAAGGAAGAAGCCGAAATCGGCGCCGGGATAGAGTGGGATCTTGGTCCGGTAGACCTCGATATGGGGCAGCAGCTTGGTGCGCCGCATGACGCTCACCAGATTCTCGCCGCCGCCGCTCAGCTCCTGCAGAAAATGACCACCGCCGCAGGACAGGAAGATGCTGTCGGAATCGACGATGACGCCGCTGTCGGAGACAAGGGCGGCGAGATCGGCGCAAAAACCCTCGGTGAAGAGTGCGGCCGAGGGGCCGACCGGCTCGGTCAAGTCGAGGACGATGACGTCGTAGACCTCGCTCCTGGCCTTGGCGGCGCGAACCCAGTCACCGGCATGATCGACGACCAGGGTCACGCGCGGATCGTCGTAGTCGCCGTTGATGCACAGATATTGGTTCGAAAGCTCGATCACCCGACGGTCGATCTCGACCATGGTCACGCGCGTGACGAAGTCGTGGACCAGGGCTTCGCGCAGGGCGCCGCCATCGCCGCCGCCGACGATCAGTACCGATGTGTCGCGGCGCGCCCGGCCCAGCAAGGGGACGTGCAGGGCCATTTCGTGATAGATGAATTCGTCGGCCTGGCTCGCCTGAACATAGCCGTCGAGGACGAGAACGCGGCCGAAGGCGGCGTGATCGAAGAGCTCGATGACCTGGAACGGGCTCCGCTCACGGTGCAAAAGCGCCAGTTCCAGCGATTGGGCGGTTCCGAGGCCGTCGGAACGTTCGCGCCACCAGGCTGGGGCGGCGGGAACCCGGTCGGCATCCGTCATGGTCCGGCTGCTTTCCTTCATGCAACCGCTTCTAACACCCTTGGCCACCCGGGCGCCACCGAGCACGCCGCCTCTCTTGTCGGCACCGCCGTGGATCATCGATCTTCGACGAGCCCGTGTTTCCGGTGCCATTCCTCGAGCGAGTCCGTGGGGTACTCATCGAACCGCGGCTCGCCCTTTTCGGCATCGACGCGCACCCAGTTGGCCTTGGACGCGAGCAGCATGTGGACCTGCTCCGGTGGCTCGGGGAGCGGCGTGTCGATGGCGCTCGCGAAGGGATGGACGAGGTCCGGCCAGCCCGGATCCCAAACCCAGAGCGCCGCGCCACAGCGCGCGCAGAAGCGCCGTTCGCCCGTGCTTTGCTCTCCCCCGATCGTCGCGTGGAACACCGAGATATGTTCCGCGCCCTCGACCTCCAGGGTACCGGCATGGGCGCCGAGATTGACGGCGAAACCGCCGCCGCCCGCGGTCTTTCGACAGATCGAGCAATAGCAGCGCAGGTACGGGACCGGCGCATAAGCCTCGACCGAAAACCGCACCGCGCCGCAATGACAGGAGCCTTCAAGACGCATGCCAACCTCCCTTCGGCTTCGGCGATGGCTTGGGTGCGGCCGGCCTGGCGCCGACCTTGTATTCAGCGCCTGGCCTCAATTGTAAACGCCACTTCACCACAAGGCCTTGCCGTCGGTGGTCGAGACGTGGGCGCCGACCACCTTCCAGCCCAGACCGGGAAAGCGGATCCAGGTCTGGCTCTGGCGACCGGTGAGCGCCCGCCCGCGCAGCTTGAACTCCAGATTCGTGATCGCGAAATCCCGGCCCAGGGTGAGGATTTCGAGGCGAATCCGCTTTTCCTTGAGGCCCGGACCCGGGGCGCGGGCGACCCGGTGCTCGTGGATTTCGTCGAAGCCGTAGCCGTGCTCGTTCAGGGCGTAGCGGATCGTGTGCGGGCTGTTCCAGAAGGTGTCGTCGAGCACCTCGACATCTCTGTCGGTCAAGGCCCGTTCATAGCGCTCGAACAGCTGCCGCACCTCTTCGATCACCTCGGGGATGTTGGCGGCAAAGTCGTCCATCACGAATCCTCCATCGCCTTTGCCACCGCCACCAGCGTTGCGTCCGCATCGCGCGCGGCGAGGATGGACAGCCCGACCGGCGCGCCCTCGACCGCCGCGCCGGGCAGGCTGAGTTGCGGCAGCCCCGCGAGGCCGCCATGGGCGCAGAGGCACAGGATACGCTCCCGAATCCGGTTTTGCCGGTCCAGCGGCAGTCCTTTCCTCGGCGCCGGGAAGGGCGTCGTCGGCAGGCACAGAATGGTCCCGGGCGCCAGCAGGTATTCGAGACGGGCGCGCGCCTCGCGCCGCATCAGCGCCGCCCATTGCAAATCGACCTCCGAGACCATGGAACCCGCCAGCAAACCGCGCGCGACATTGAAGGCCAAGCGCGGATTTTCCCGATCGATCCAATCCTTGAAGGTCGACCAGGCCTCGGCCGGCTGCAGGGCGCGCTGGGCCCGTCCCCAGACCGACAGGCCTTGCGGGGCCATGATTTCCTCGCGGACCTCGCCGATCAGCGCGCCGAGTTTCTCGACCGACGGCCGCAGGGCCGCGCGCGTCCCTTCATCGGCGAAACCGAACGCGTCGAGCGCGACGATCAAGCGCGTCGGCAGGGCCGAAGGGATCGCCTCGCCCAGCATCACCGCCGAGACCTTGGCCAAGGTACCCGCGTCGCGCGCGAACCAGCCCGTGGTGTCGGAGCTCGGCGCCTGGGGCAGCAGGCCGCTCGAATCGAGGCGGCCGTGGGTCGGCCGGATGCCGTAGAGGCCGCAAAAGCTGGCCGGAACCCGCACCGAGCCGCCGGTATCGCTGCCGATGGCGAAATCGCAGAGCCCGGCGGCGACCGCCGCCGCCGAGCCCGAGGACGACCCGCCCGGCACCCGCTCGGGCGCGGCGCTGTTGAGCGGCGTCCCGTGGAAGGGGTTTTCGCCCAAGATGCCGAGCGAGACCTCGTCGGTGATGGTCTTCCCGATCAGCGTCGCCCCGGCGTCGAGCAAGGTCTGCACCGCCCAGGCGTGCCGGTCCGGCACCGGGTGTTGCCGTTGCCAATCCGGATTGCCCGCGCCGGTCGGGACGCCCGCCACGTCGAACAGATCCTTGGCCGCGAAGGTCATCCCGGCGAGGGGGCCGCCGCCCGCCCCCTCGACCCGGACGTCGACCCCGGGAACGAAGGCATTGACGCCATCCGACATGGTTGCATCCAGAGCGCTGTTTCGACCCGGCCATGCTGTCAGACGGCGGATATGATTGCCATGGCTTTCGCTTGAAGGTGGGGCGCCGCTCAGGCCGCCTTCACCCCGCCCTCGCGTTTGCGCCGGGCGACGAAATCCTCGAGCTCGTCCTTGATCGCCGGGTCCAAGGGCGGCGGCTCGAACTCGGCCAGCACCCGCTTGTAGATCGTGTGCGCGCGCTCGGTCGCGGTCAGGCTGCCGCCCTCCTCCCAGGTCTCGTAGTTGCGCCAGTCCGACACCAGCGGCGCGTAGAACGCGGTCTCGTAACGCTCCAGGGTATGGGCCGCGCCGAAGAAGTGGCCGCCGGGCTCGACCTCGCGGATCGCATCCAGGCCGAGCGTCGCCTCGTTGACCTCGATGGGCCGCAGGAATTCGGCCATCATCTGGAGCATCTCGACGTCGAGGACGAACTTTTCGAAGGACGCGCAGAGCCCGCCTTCCAGCCAACCGGCCCCGTGGAGGACGATGTTGGCGTGGCCCATGACCGCCCCCCATAGCGACATCTCGGACTCGTAGGCCGCCTGGGCGTCGACCAGGTTGGCCGCGTTGGCGTTCGACGAACCGTACGGCAGGCGGTAGCGTCGCGCCGCTGTCGACCTCGCCGGCCAGGGCCGTTTCGCGCCATGAAGCCTGCTCGACTGAACCGATCCGTATTATAGCCTGTCAGGCCGGATGTATAGACGCGGGAGTCCCGCCGGGGACGCCCTCGGCGATAACGCAATCGACCGGAGAGGGCTTGACGAATCGCCCGCCCGGCTGTCCCATCGCGGGAAATCGGATTTGGGTTGAACTTCGCGGGAGGCCCCGATGGCCGAACCCACCGCTTCGCGCGCCGCGCCGCGCGTCTTCGGCGCCCTCGGCCTGGCTGCGGTCTTCGCGCTGCCGGCTTGCGCGCCCACGTTGATCTCGCTCGGCGCCGATGCGGCCTATACCGCCTCGGAGGAGCGCACGACCGGCGAGGTGGTCGACGACAACAAGATCAAGATCGAGCTCAACAAGCTGCTGGTCGACGACAGCCTGGGGCTGTGGAAGGATGTCGGCACCGTCGTCTATCGCGGCCGCGTGCTGCTGATCGGCGCCGTCGAGACCCCGGAGGCCAAGGCCAAGGCCGGCTCGATCGGGCACACGCCCGAGGGCGTCAAGGAAGTGATCAACGACATCCAGGTCACCGACGAGGGCGGCATCGGGTCCTTCGTCAACGACGTGGCGATCGAGAAATCGATCCAGGTCAAGTACCTGTTCGACGCGGACATCGACTCGGCCAACTTCCGCGTGCGCTCGGTCAACGGCACGGTCTACCTGATCGGCCTGGCCGAGAGCCGGGCCGAGCTCGACAAGGCGCTCGCGATCGCCCGCACAACCGGGGACGTCAAGAACGTCGTCAACTACATGCGGGTCCAGGCGCCGAAGTCGTGAAGCGCGCACCGCTTAGGGCGCCCGGCCGGCGACGATCGGCTGATGGAAGCCGGTCGCCTCCGGCTCGAGCCATTCGATGCGCTCCAAGCCGGCCCCGCTCATCAGCCGCTCGAGATTGGCACGCGTCAGCGGCCAGTAGAGGCCGGTAAAGACGCGCGTCTCGGCGCCGACGCCATCGCGATAGCGCACGAAGTAAAGGTGCAGCCGGTAGCTGCTGCCGTCGGGCGCCCAGTCCCAGACCTGGAACACGACCCGGTGGCCCTGGGGATCGTCGATCACGCGCGGCGCCTCGACCCGCGGCCGGTCGCGGAGCAGGGCGTCGTAGTCGCGGATGCTCGCCAGAAACAGACCGCCGGGCACGAGCAGGTCGGCAATGCGGGTGAGCGCCACGGAAAGCTCGGCTTCGCCCTCGAGATGGGGCAGGGCGTTGTCCAGGGCACAGATCACGTCGAAGGGCCCGCCGATCGACTCGGTCAAGTTCCGCAGGTCGGCGACCTCGGCGGTGAGGGAGACGCCCAGGCGCTCGGCCTCGCGCCGGGCGCGGGCCACCGCGCCGGGGCTCAGGTCGGTCCCGGTGACCTGGTGGCCGAGACGTGCCAAACCGATCGCCTGGGTGCCGATGCCGCAGGCCGCGTCCAGCACGCGCTTCGCTCCCGGCCCCGCCAGATCGCGGATCACGCGGTCAATCACCTCGCCCTGACGCTCGACCGCCTCGTCCCAGTCGGCGAAGAGCAGGTGATACTGCTCGCTCAGCTCGTCGTAGAAATCGGTGATTTCGCTCATTTTTGGGTTTCGCCCGGGCCGGAAACAACGGAGCGTTAGGCGTAGCGCAGGCGCACGCCGAGGTCTAGGCGTTTGGCCTTCTCGAGCATGGCCGCGCCGAGCGCGATGTCCGGGCCCGAGAGATTAGGTGAAATAGATCTCGCTCACGGGGTACCGCCCTTATACCAAGGACCTTTGGTATTACGCTATCAAGTCCGCAACCGCGGCCTTGTAGGCCGAAAAGACCTCGTCTTCGCGCGGGTGCCGGGCGGCCCGCACGACCCAGGTCCCGCCGACCATGACGTCGGTGACCGGGTTCTCGTTGCCGGCGAAGACGAGGGCATCGAGCAGCCGGTCGCCGGCGCGGCCATAGAGCGCCGGGCGCGTATCGTCGATCACGATCAGGTCGGCGCGCGCGCCCGGCGCGAGGCGGCCGATGGGCCGCGCCAGCGCCTGGGCGCCGCCGGCCAGCGCGCGCTTGAAGAGAAACGCGCCGACCGAGCGCGGCTCGGCCTCGCCGGTCAGCAGGTTCCTTTGCTTCAGCGCCAGCCGCTGGCCGTACTCGAGCCAGCGCAACTCCTCGATCGGGCTGACCGAGACGTGGCTGTCGGAGCCGATGCCGAAGGCGCCGCCGGCTGCCAGATAGGCCGGCGCCGGGAACACGCCGTCGCCCAGGTTGGCCTCGGTGGTCGGGCACAGTCCGACCACGGCGCCGCTCGCCGCCAGACGCCGCGCCTCCGCCTCGGTCACGTGGGTCGCGTGCACCAGGCACCAGCGCGGCCCGACGGGCGCGTTTTGCAAGAGCCACTCGACCGGGCGCAGGCCGCTCCAATCGACGCAGTCGCGCACCTCGCCGTGCTGCTCGGCGACGTGGATGTGAACGGGCGCCCGCGGATCGAGGGCGTCGAGCCCCTCGAGCGCGGCCGAGAGCGTCTCCGGGCTCACCGCGCGCAAGGAGTGGGGCGCGATTCCGACGCGGACCTGCGGGTCGCCGCGATAGTCCCCGATCACAATCTCGACGAGCCGCAGGAAACGCTCCGGGTCGTTGAGGAAGCGGCGCTGGCCCTCGCGCGCCGGCCGGCCGCCGAAATCCGAAAAGCCGTAGAGCACCGGAAGCAGCGTGATGCCGATGCCGCTCGCCCGGGCCGCCGCGATCACCCGGCGCGACATCTCGGCCGGGTCCGCGTAGGGCCGCCCCTGCGGGTCGCGGTGCAGATAGTGGAACTCGCCGACCGCGGTATAGCCGGCCTTGAGCATCTCGACGTAGAGCTGGGCGGCGATCGCCTCGACCTGCTCGGGATCGAGCCGGCGCACGAAGCCGTACATCACCTCGCGCCAGGTCCAGAAGCTGTCATCCCCGGGCCCGGCGCGCTCGGCCAAGCCGGCCATGGCGCGCTGGAAGGCGTGGGAGTGCAGGTTCGCCATGCCGGGCAGCACCACACCCGCGGCGCGCGGCGCCGCGCCCGGATCCGCGTCCGGAGTCACCTTGGCGAACGCACCGTCGGGCGCGATCTCGAGGCGCACGTCGCGCGCCCAGCCGTCGGGCAGCAACGCGCGCTCGGCGAACAAGGAAGACTCGGGCATGGATGCTTGGAAGCGCCTTGCGGTTTTTCGCGCCGAGCTTATGCCGTTAGACTGGGCTTGTATAGGCAACTGGGTGTGATCGGAGTTAGGCATGTGGGACGCGATCTGGGTCAACGGGCGCCTGGCGACCATGGCCCTGGAAATACACGCCGCGCCTTACGGCGCCATCGAGGACGGCGCGCTCGCGGTGGATGGTGGCGTCATCGCCTGGGTCGGGCCGCGCGGCGATCTGCCCGGCGCGCCGGAGACGCTGGCGCGCGCGGTGCACGACCTGGACGGGCGCTGGCTGACGCCGGGGCTCATCGACTGCCACACCCACCTGGTCTACGGCGGCGACCGGGCGGCCGAGTTCGAGGCGCGCCTCGAGGGCGCGAGCTACCAGGACATCGCCGAGGCCGGCGGCGGCATCCTCTCGACCGTCGCAGCGACCCGCGCGGCCAGCGAGGACGCGCTGTTCCAGGCCGCGCGGCCGCGCCTCGAGGCGCTGATCGCCGAGGGCGTGACCACGGTCGAGATCAAGTCCGGCTACGGCCTCGATCTCGACAACGAGCTCAAGCAACTGCGCGTCGCCCGGGCCTTGGGCGCGGCGCTGCCGGTCACGGTCAAGACCACGTTCCTGGGCGCCCACGCGCTGCCGCCCGAGTTCGCCGGCCGCGCCGAGGCCTATATCGACGCGGTCGTCGCCATGCTGGCCGAGGTCAAGGCCTCGGGCCTTGCCGATGCGCTCGACGCCTTCTGCGAAAAAATCGCCTTCTCGCCCGCGCAGACGGCACGGGTCTTCGAGGCGGCGCGCACGCACGGCCTGCCGGTCAAGCTGCACGCCGATCAACTGTCGGACCTGGGCGGGGCCGCGCTGGCCGCGCGTTTCGGCGCGCTCTCGGCCGACCACCTGGAGTACGCGAGCGCGGCCGGGGTCGCGGCCATGGCCGAGGCCGGCACTGTGGCCGTGATCCTGCCCGGCGCGTTCTACGTCCTGCGCGAGACCCAGCCGCCGCCCGTCGATTGTTTCCGCCAGGCCGGCGTGCCGATGGCCCTGGCCACCGACTGCAACCCGGGCAGCGCGCCGGTCACCTCGCTCCTGCTCATGCTCAACATGGGCTGCACCCTGTTCGGCCTGACGCCGGAGCAGGCGTTCTCGGGCGTCACCCGCCACGGGGCGCGGGCGCTCGGCCTGGGCGCCAGCCACGGCACCCTCGAAGCCGGCAAGGCGGCGGATTTCGCGGTCTGGGACATCGCGCGCCCGGCCGAGCTCGCCTACCGCCTCGGCTTCAACCCGCTGGCTTACGCGGTCAAGGACGGGGTAATCGGAGCCAATTAAAGCGGCGCGCCGTAATGGGCGACGCTCGGGAAGGGCTCGTAGAAATGGTGCAGGGCCGCCTTCCAGTCCTGGTAGCGCTCGGAGCCGCGGAAGCCCTCGGTATGGTCCTCGAGGCGCGCCCACCAGACCAGCAGCAGGTAACGGTTGGGGTCCTCGATGCAGGGCCGCACCTCGAGGCCGTGGAAGCCCTCGGAGGCCTCGATCAGGGGCCGCGCCGCGGCCATCGCCGCCTCGAAGGCCTCGGCCTGCCCCGGCTTCACGCTCAGGATCGCCGCTTCCAGGATCATCGCTTTGCCTCCGCAATCCGTCCGGTAGCGACTCTAACCGAGAATAGGCGATTCGGCCGGCACTTTCGCCGCCCCTCACGAAGCGAGCAGCCGGCCGTCCATGCCATGCCCATGTCCGCTCCCCTTCCCGGTCCGGTTCCGGCCGTCAACCTGCCGGCGGCCGGTCGTGGCGTCCAGTCACGCCCCCCTTTACCTCGCGCGCCCAGGCGAGCGCGGTCTCCAGAAACCGGCGCAGCACCGGGCGGATGCCGGCCGCCAGGTCGTCGCGGAACGCGAACGGCGGGTCCTCGTCCATGTAGGTGATCTGGCTGAGCTCGAGCTGCACGGCGTGCACGCCGGCCCCGGGATCGCCGTAGGTGCGGGTGATGTAGCCGCCCTTGAAGCGGCCGTCGAGGGCGTGGCTGTAGTCCCCGGCCGCCTCGGCGACGGCGGCGAGGCGCGCCACAAGGCCGGGATCGGCGCTTCGCCCGCCGGCCGTGCCCAGGTTGAGGTCGGGCAGGCGGCCCTCGAAGAAGCGCGGCACGCGGCTGCGGATCGAGTGCGCCTCCCACAGCAGCGCGTAGCCGTGGCGTTCCCCGATCGCGGCGAGCGCGCGGCTCAGGCGCTCGTGATAGGGCCGAAAGACCCGGTCCTTGCGCGCTTCGATCTCGGCCGCGTCCGGTTCCTGGCCATCCAGATAGATCGCTTCCTCGCCGAAGCTGGTGACCGGACACAGCCCGGTGTTGCTGGCGCCGGGATAGAGCGGCCGGTCGTCGGGCGCCCGGTTCAGATCGATGACGTAGCGCGACTGGGTCGCGGCGAGCACCGAGGCATCGAGATGGTCCAGGAAATCGTACAGCCGGTCGAGGTGCCAGTCGGTATCGGGAACCGTCTTGCCGAGCGCGGTCATGCGCGCCGCGAGGGCCTCGGGCACCAGCGTGCCGACGTGCGGCATGGAGACCAGGAGCGGTCCTCCGCCGGCCTTGAAGGTGAAGGGCTCGGTCATGGCGTTTTCTTGCCGCTCACAGCCAGCCGAACAGGAAAGCGAAGCCGAGCGCCATGAAAGACAGGCCGATCAGCGGCCACTGGAAACGGCGCCAGCCGCTGAGCTCCTTGTCGAGGCGCCGCTGCAGCGTCCCCATCATGGGCAGGCTGTCCATGAAGCCGCGGCCCTTCTCCGAAGTGGCGCGTGGCGGCATGAACCAGAGCGAGAAGAACAGCGCCCCCAGGAAGATCAGGCCCCAGCCGCCCCGGCCCGCCACCTCGGGACAGTCCGCGCCCTCGCAGGGCAGCTCCCCCGAGGCTTGAGCCCAGACCTCGGGCGGCGCGGCGGCAAGCGCGACGAGCAGCAGGACGAAGAAAAACAGCAGGCGCGGCATGTCAATTCGCTCGGACCTTTCGGGGCTCGCGAACCTACGACAGGACCCCCGCATCGGCAACGCCGCCGGAGCCGCCGCCGAACCCCCCTTTCTCGGGCCACGGGCTGCTTGACTCAAAATTGTATATACATGTATAGAAATCTTGTTCTATTCATACGAAATTCCGCTCCCAACCCGCGACAGAACGGGGTGCAGGGGAACGCGGCATCCAAGGGAGGCTTTCATGAAATTCAGTTGGAGCAAGCTCGCCGTTCTGGCCGTGACCGGGGCGCTAACCGGGGCGCTGACCGGCGCGCTGTGGGGCGGCGCGGCGCAGGCCGATACCGTCAAGATCGGGTTCAACGTGCCGCTGACCGGCTTCGCCGCGGCGGACGGAAAGTCGGCGCTGACCGGCGCCGAGCTCGCGGTCGAGCAGGCCAACGCCGAGGGCGGCATCGACGGCAAGATGATCGAGCTTCTGGTCTACGACGATCAGGCTTCGCCAAAGGAATCGGTGCCGATCGCCACCAAGCTCGCGACCCAGGACAAGGTGAACATCGCCATCTCCGGCAGCTATTCGGGCGCGACCCGCGCCGCGGCCGGCGTGTTCCAGGCCAACGGCATCCCCTACATCGCGGCCTACGCGGTGCATCCGGGGATCACGCGCAGCGGCGACTTCGTGTTCCGCACCTCCTTCGTGGGCGAGGTCCAGGGCCGCGCCGGCGCCAAGCTGGCCGGCGACATCCTGGGCAAGAAGCGCGCCGTCCTGATCACGCTCAAGAACGATTTCGGCAAGTCGCTGGCCGCCGGGTTCAAGGAAGCCGCCGGCAAGTTCGGCGTGACCATCGTTGCCGAGTACGAATACTCGATCAAGGACCGCCAGTTCGGCCCCATCGTCTCCAAGGTCAAGGCCGACAATCCGGAGGTGATCTACGCCTCGGGTTACTTCTTCACCGCCGGCCCGCTGGTCAGCCAGCTGCGCGCCGCCGGCATCGAGGTGCCGATCATCGGCCAGGAGGGCTACGACTCCCAGAAGTTCATCGAGATCGCCGGCGCGGCGGCCGAGGGCACGATCATCACCACCTCGCTCGACCGCGATTCCGATCAGGCCGAGACCAAGGCCTTCATCGCCGCCTTCGAGAAGAAGGCCGGCTACAAGGTCGACATGGTGGCGGCCTCCGGCCACACCGCGGTCATGGTGGCGATCGCCGCCATGCGCCAGGCCGGCACCACCGACCGCAAGGCGATCCGCGACGCCATCGCGGGCCTGACGCTGCAGGCCTCGACCGGCAAGATCTCGTTCAACAAGCTGGGCGAGGTGCGCAAGAACGTCCAGGTCCAGGTGGTCAGGGACGGCAACTGGCGCCGGCACTCGGTGATCGACGATCCCGAGCTCCTGGCGCCGCCCACGGAGTAACGCCTCAAGCCTTAATCCCCGGGGCCGGTGCGAACCGGCCCCGGACTCCTATTGGCCCGGACTCCCATTGGCCCGGACTCCCATTGGAGAGTGAGCCGCCATGCTCGCCTTCGAACTCATCGTGCAGGGCCTCATCCAGGGCAGCATCTACGCCCTGATCGCGGTCGGCCTGACCCTGGTCTACGGGCTGCTGCGCATCCTTCACATCGCCCACGCCGCGCTGTTCACCCTCGGCGGCTACTTCGGCGTGCTGGTGACCAACGCGACCGGCAGCTTCGGCCTCGCCATCGTCGTGGCCATGGTCGCGGTCGGCGGGCTCGGCATGCTGGTCTACCGGTTCTGCTACGAGCCGATCCTGGCGCGTCCGCCGCACGTCGCGTTGATCGCCTCGATCGGCCTGTTCATCGCGCTCGAAGAGGTGTTCCGCCTGGTGTTCGGGCCCTACGGCATCTCCTACACCGCACCGCCGCTGACCGCCACGGTCGTGGTGGCGAGCATGAACCTGAAACAGGCTGAGATCATGGTCATGGCCGGGGTGATCGTGCTGATCGGCGGGCTCGCGGTTCTGACCCGGCGCACCCGCGTCGGCATCGCCTGGCGCGCCACCGTGACCGACCCGGCGATGGCCCAATCGTTCGGCGTCGACGTGATCAAGGTACGCTACCTGAACTTCTTCATCGGCTCGGCGCTGGCGGCCGCGGCCGGGGTCATGGTGGCCCTGCTCAACAACCTGGTCGAGCCGACCATGGGCAGCGTGCCCAGCTACAAGGCGCTCGCCATCATCGTGCTCGGCGGACTCGGCGACGTGCGCGGCACGCTGATTGCGGCGCTCGCGCTCGGCGTGGTCGAGTCCTTCGGCACCATCTACCTGGGCACGATCCTGGACCGCGACGCCATCGCCTTCGTGTTCCTGATCGTGGTGCTGATGATCCGGCCCCAGGGCCTGTTCGGAAAAACCTGAGCGATGGAATACGAGATCACCTTGATGACGCTGGCCGGCATCGCCGTGATCGCCGCCCTCGGCCTCAACCTGATCACCGGGTTCTGCGGCCAGATCAGCCTGGGCCACGCCGCCTTCTACGGCGCCGGCGCCTATGGCGCGGCCATGCTGACCACCAACGGCGTGTCGTTCTGGCTGGCACTGCCGGCCGGCGCCCTGGTGGCCGGCGCGCTCGGGCTGGTGGTCGGCCTGGCCTCGCTCAGGGTGCGCCATGACTTCCTCGCCATCACTACCATGGGGGTCGGCTTCCTGTTCATCGGCGTGGTCCGGCAGCAGGACGCGCTCGGCGGCGAGATGGGCATCTACGCGATCCCGGACCCGGGCCTGGGGCGCCTTGGCTACATGGTCCTGGTGGTCGTCCTCGCGGGTCTGGTGGCGGCCTTCAGCCTCTACCTGAAGCGCTCCTGGATGGGCTTCGCCTTCGACGCCATCGCCGACGACGAGGACACCGCGCTGATGGTCGGCATCGACGTCGCCCGCTACAAGTTGGCCGCCTTCGCCATGGGCACCGCGATCGCCGGCGTCGCCGGGGTGCTCTACGCCCACGAGATCAAGTACATTGGCCCGGACAGCTTCGGCTTTCCCGAATCGATCGCCATGCTGGCCATGGTCGCGGTCGGCGGCATCGGTTCGGTCGGCGGGGTCGCCTTCGCCGCCGTGGTGATGACCGTGCTGCCCCACTGGCTCCAGGTGGTCGCCGAATACAAGCTGCTGCTCTATGGCGCGCTGCTGTTCGCGGTCATGCGCTTCAGCCCCGGCGGCCTGGCCGGGCTGGTCCGGTCGTGGCGCACGCGCGCCGGCGGCTTCCGGATCGCCGCAACCGGGAAGGTCGAGCCATGACCGCGCTCTTGGAGGTCCGGGACGTGGCGGTCAGCTTCGGCGGCGTGCGCGCGCTCGACGGCGTCACCTTCGCGCTGCAGGTGGGTGAGCTGCTCGGCCTGATCGGCCCCAACGGCGCCGGCAAGACCACCGCGCTGCGCGCGATCACCGGCACCGTGCGCCCCGACCGCGGCACGGTGACGCTGGAGGGCTTGGAGCTGACCCGGCTGCCGGTGCACCGCCGGGTGCGCGCCGGGCTCGGCATGTCGCAGCAACTGGTGCGGCCGTTCCGCGCCATGACCGCGATCGAGAACGTCATGCTCGCCGCCGGCACCGCCAAGACCCACGCGCCGTTCGGCGCCCTGCTCAAGCGCGACCGGGGGCCGGAACGGGAGAAAGCGCTCGCGCATCTGGAAACCGTGGGCATCGCCGAGGCCGCCGAGAGCGCGCCCGACAGCCTGCCGCTCGGCACCCTCAAGCGCCTGGAGATGGCCCGCGCGCTGGCGCTGGAGCCCAAGGTGCTGCTGCTCGACGAGCCGCTCGCCGGGCTCAACCACGTCGAGGCGCGGCGGCTCGCCGACACCATCGTCGAGCTCAACCGCGGCGGCGTCTCTATCGTCCTGATCGAGCACAATCTGGGCGAGGTGATGCGTGTCTGCAGCCGCTTGGTGGTGCTCGACAACGGCCGGGTGCTCGGCGACGGCGCACCCGAAGCGGTGATGGCCGACCCGGCGGTGCGCACCGCATATCTGGGCGCCGGGGCGGGTGTGGAGGCGGGTCATGCTTAGGCTCACGGAACTTTCGGCGGGCTACGGCGCCTTCACCGCGGTGCACGGGCTCAGCCTCGCGGTCGCCCCGGCCAGCGTGTTCGCGCTGGTCGGCGCCAACGGCGCGGGCAAGTCCTCGACCATCATGGCCATCGCCGGCCACGTCACGGTCCAGGGCGGCCAGGTCGAGCTCGACGGCCAGGACATCACGGCGCTGCCGGTCGCCCGGCGCGTCAGCCGGGGGATCGCGCTGGTGCCCGAGGGCCGGCGCCTGTTCGGCGATCTGAGCGTGCGCGACAACCTGATGATCGGCGGCTACGCGCGCCCGCGCCGGGACGAGGCGGAGAACCGCGCGCGGGTCATCGAGATGTTCCCGCGCCTGGGCGAGCGGCTCGATCAGGCGGCCGGGACGCTCTCCGGCGGCGAGCAGCAGATGCTGGCGATCGGCCGCGCGCTGATGGCCCGGCCCCGGCTGCTGATGGTCGACGAAGTGTCGCTCGGCCTCATGCCCGCCGCCATCGACGTCTGCTACGCGGCGATCCGCCGGCTCAAGGAGGCCGGCGTCTCGGTGCTGCTGGTCGAACAGAGCACCGCGCGCGCGCTCGAGATCGCCGACCGGGTCTGTGTGCTCGAATCCGGCCGCGCGGTGTGGCAGGGTAGCGCCGAGGAGGCGCGCAAGGACCCGGCCATGATCGAGGCCTACATGGGCCTCGCCAAAGTATAGAGGAGTTAAGATTTTGCCCCCCCGCCCGCTCTATCAGCGCATCAAGGACCACGTCGTCGGGCACATCGACGCGGGCGACTGGCGGCCCGGCGACCGGGTGCCGCCGGAGAGCGCGCTGGTACGCCAGATGGGCGCGAGCCGGATGACCGTCAATCGGGCGATCCGCGAGCTGGTCCAGGAGGGCCTGCTGACGCGGGTGCAGGGCTCGGGCACCTTCGTGATCGAGCCGCGCGCCCCGACCGATCTGCTGGAGCTGCGCAACATCGCCGAGGAAATCCGCGAGACCGGCCGCCAGCACAGCGCCCGGCTGGTCGCGCTGGTCGCCGAGCCCGCCGCCGAGCGCGTGGCGGCGACGATGGAACTGGCGCCCGGCGCCGAGGTCTTTCATTCCGTCATCCTGCACCTGGCCGACGGCGCGCCGGTGCAGGTCGAAGAGTGCTGTGTGAACCCGGCCTGCGCGCCGGACTACATGAGCCGGGATTTTTCGGCCGTCACCCCCAACCAGTACTTGATGGAGGCCACGCCCCTCGGCGAGGTCGAGCACGTGGTCGAGGCCGTGCTGCCGGAACCCGAGGTCCGCAAGCTGCTCAAGATCCGGGCCGGCGAGCCCTGCCTTCGGTTGCACCGCTGGACCTGGTCCCGGGGCCGTGTCGCCTCCAGCGCCACCCTCACCTACCCGGGCGCCGGGCACCGCTTCTCTACCCGCTTCGCCTACCGCGGCGGCCGCGCGCGGGGCCCTTCTCCGATCCAACGAGGCCGCGCAAACGGCCGAGGCACGCCATGACCCAAGATCACCGCGTCGACAACACCCGCAAGATCCGCGCGCCGCGCGGGCCCGACTTGAGCGCCAAGTCGTGGCTGACCGAGGCGCCGCTTCGGATGCTGATGAACAACCTCGACCCGGAGGTCGCCGAGAAGCCCGAGGAACTCGTGGTCTACGGCGGCATCGGGCGGGCGGCGCGCGACTGGCGCTGTTTCGACGCGATCGTCGACGCGCTCAAAGAGCTCGACGGCGACGAGACCCTGCTGGTGCAGTCGGGCAAGCCGGTCGGCGTGTTCAAGACCCACACCGATGCGCCGCGCGTGCTGATCGCCAACTCGAACCTGGTGCCGCACTGGGCGACCTGGGAGCACTTCAACGAACTCGACCGTGCCGGGCTGATGATGTACGGCCAGATGACCGCCGGTTCCTGGATCTACATCGGCGCCCAGGGGATCATCCAAGGTACCTACGAGACCTTCGTCGAGGCCGGGCGCCAGCACTACGGCGGGAACCTCCGCGGCAAGTGGGTGCTGACCGGCGGCCTAGGCGGCATGGGCGGGGCGCAGCCGCTGGCCGCGACCATGGCCGGGGCCTCGATGCTGGCCGTCGAATGCCGGCCGTCCCGGATCGAGCGCCGCATGGAGACGGGCTACCTCGATAAGAAAGCCGACGATCTCGACGATGCGCTGGCGACGATCGAGCAAGCGGCCGCCAAGGGCGAAGCGGTTTCGGTCGGCCTGCTCGGCAACACCGCCGAGGTCCTGCCCGAGTTGGTCGCGCGCGGGATCAAGCCCGACTTGGTCACCGATCAGACCGCCGCGCACGACCCGCTCCGCGGCTACCTGCCGGCCGGCTGGACGCTCGACCGCTGGGAGCGCGCGCAGGAACACGATCCCGACGCGGTCGTCGAGGCCGCCAAGGAGTCCATGGCGGTCCACGTGCGCGCCATGCTCGCGTTTCAGGCCCAAGGCGTGCCGACCTTCGATTACGGCAACAACCTGCGCCAGATGGCCTTCGAGATGGGCGTCGAGAACGCCTTCGACTTTCCCGGCTTCGTGCCGGCCTACATCCGGCCCTTGTTCTGCCGCGGCGTCGGGCCGTTCCGCTGGGTCGCGCTGTCCGGAGAGGCGGAGGACATCTACAAGACCGACGCCAAGGTCAAGGAGCTGATCCCCGACAACGCGGCCCTGCACAACTGGCTCGACATGGCCGCCGAGCGCATCCGGTTCCAGGGCCTGCCGTCGCGCATCTGCTGGGTCGGCCTGGGCGAGCGCGCGCGCCTCGGCCTGGCGTTCAACGAGATGGTGGCGAGCGGCGAAGTCGCCGCGCCCATCGTGATCGGCCGCGACCATCTCGACTCCGGCTCCGTGGCCAGCCCCAACCGCGAGACCGAGGGCATGAAGGATGGCTCGGACGCGGTCTCCGATTGGCCCCTGCTGAACGCGCTGCTCAACTGTGCCAGCGGCGCGACCTGGGTCTCGCTGCACCACGGCGGCGGAGTCGGCATGGGCTTCTCCCAGCACGCCGGCATGGTCATCGTCTGCGACGGCACCGAGGCCGCCGCGCGCCGGCTCGAGCGGGTCTTGACCAACGACCCGGGAACCGGCGTCATGCGCCACGCCGACGCCGGTTACGAGAGCGCGATCGACTGCGCCCGCGAGCACGGGCTGAAGCTGCCCATGATCGAGGGCTGAACCGCTCGTCAGCTCCGATTGAGCGCGTTTCGCAAGGGCTCGAGCGCCGGACCTGGACGTCACTGGCGGTCAAGACCGCGCCGACGCCATGCCTGGCACACACGAAAAGGCCGCGTCCCCGATAAGGACGCGGCCCTTGTCCCCTCGCCGGCCCGGCGAGGATCGATGCGCCGGGTTATTTCTTGACCAGCGTGTACTTGAAGGTGCGCCCGGCGGTGACCTCGACCGGATGCACGATCTCCTGATCCGGGAGTTGGGCATGGACGATGTACCAGGCCGCGGGCAGGACCAGCTCCGGCGCCACGGCGGTCACCTCGGCCGCCAGATGCCGGTGCCCCTGGTCGTCGCGTCCGTAGGTCATGACGCGCCATTTGATCGGGTCTTTGAGCATCGGTCCGCCGACCCGCTCGATGACCCGCAGGCGGATCGTGCCGACCGGAAGGGTCGCGGTCTGCGAATCGGCGTGGAACGCGAGCTGGACGGCGCCCGCTCGATCACCGGCAAGCGCCGGAGCGGCCGCGGCGATCAGGCCTGCGACCGCAATAACTCGAAAGGCGAAGTTGAAAATTCGCGACATCGCCTATGCCCCCGTTTTTGTTGTTGGGTTCTTTCCTACTATGCCGGATGGTCGATTTACAAGCCGTGAATAATGCCGTGCATTGATTCGATAGCCCTTCGCCTTTTCGAGCACGTGCTCTGGAGGGAAATTTCCTTTAATTTTAATGTCTTAGATATTATCCGTTGAGTCACTGCCCGAGGATCGATTTGAGGCCCGATTCCCCCGTTCCCGGCGCTATCCGGACGTATGCCCACCTATGAGGCCGGCATACGATTTGGGCCGCCGCGCGACCGCACCCTGGAACCGGCCAGGCGGGTGTTGGTTGGACCATGGACTCGGGTTAGCGCGGGGCGGACTCGGGCTAGCGCGGGCGCGCGCACATCTCCTCGCCCACCACATGGTCGCCGTCAACGTCATGGTCGACGAAGTCGCGCCAGTCGACGGGCGGAGGCGTCTCCGGACCCGGTTCGGCGACGGCGGCCGGGGACAGGGCGAAAACCGCCACCACAAGACACGCGATCGGTACCGACGCTCGTATCATCACCGGCTCTTTGCCTGGGCGAGGCGATAGCCTGAGCCTCATTATAGCGCGCCTCCCCCCAACCCCTGCCATCACGATGGCGCGAGCGGGGGGGGCGGTGGCTCTACCCGTCTCCCAGCCCGCGCAGCGCCGTCAGGCCCACGGGCGCGCCGTGGAACTCGGCCATGGCGTCGAGCAGGCAGTCCCAGAGATATTCCACCGCGGCACAGTCGGCGAGCAGATGGTAGAGCGGCACCCCGCCCCGGTCGTCGCGCACGATGACCCCGTTCATGCGCGCGATCGAAGTCTGGGCGACGCGCCCCATGGGGAAGGCTTGGGCGCGCAGGTCGACCGCGCAGACCTTGGCGAACATCGCGGCCGCGTGCTCGCCGGTCACCACGAGCCAGGCGTGGGTCTCGTCGCGCGGCATGGGGAAGCCGCGCGGGGTCTCGGGCGGCACCGGCTCGGCCCACCAGGCCTGCTTCAGGCGCTCGGGCCAGCCGCCGTCGCCGGAGAGGTCGCCGAGGATCATGACCTCGGCCTGCGCCTGGCGCAGGGCCAGACCGCCGCCGGCCTGCGTCGGCGCCCAGTTGGGCTCCTCGGAGACCTCGACCCCTTGGCGCCGCAGCCAGTCGACCGCGCCCGCGCCCTTGAAGCCGGTATGGGCCAAGGGCGAGATGTCGGCCAGGCCCATGCGCCGGGCGACCGCCGCCTCGCCCGCCGCGTCACCTTCGGGATCGCCGAAGTCCATCGCCACCGCGGCGCCGTAAACTTCGCCGAAATTGGCCCCCGCCGCGGCCAGCTTGCGGTAGAGGAAGCTGCGGCGCGGGTAGGCGCTGGGCTGGACGTTGGCTTCGGCGGCCACGGCTCAGATCTCCTGGCGCGTGTTGTCCGGATCGTAGAAGTGCGGCGAGGCGACCGTGGCCTGCACCACCTGGCCGCTATCCACCTTGATGCGGATGGTGTTGCCGAGTTCGGCGTCGTCGGCATGGGCGTAGGCGAGGCCGATCACCTTGTCGAGCGCCGGCGAGCGCACCACCGAGGTCACGAAGCCGACGATCTCCTCGCCGCGCAAGACCACGTTGGACTCATCCGGCCTGGGCAGGGCCGGATCGTCGATCACGAATCCGACCAGCTTGCGCTTCATGGGCTGGCGCAGGCGCAGCTCGATCGAGCGGCCGCCGACGAAGAACGGCTTCTTCTTGGCGATCGCCCAGGCCATGTCGACCTCGTGCGGGAAGGTCATGGCGTCGGTGTCCTGGCCGATGATGATGTGGCCCTTTTCCAGGCGCAGCACGCGCTGGGCCTCGAGGCCGAAGGGCTTGATATCGTGGTCCCGGCCGGCCGCCATGACCGCGTCCCAGAGCGCCTCGCCCTGGCTCATGGGCACGTGGATCTCGTAACCCAGCTCGCCGACGAAGCCGATGCGGATGAGGCGCGCCGGGATGCCGGCGACATGGCCTTCGCGCAGACCCATGTAGGGGAAGGCCTCGGGCGAGACGTCGACGTCGTCGATCACCTTGGCCAGCACCTCGCGCGCCTTGGGCCCGGCCAGGTTGACCGCGGCGTAGGCCGCGGTGACGTGGGAGATGTCGACCTGGAGCCGCCACTGCGCGTTCCACCACAGCATGGACAGATAGACGCGCTCGGCGCCGCTGGTGGTCGCGGTGACGTAGTAGTGGTCGTCGCGGAAGCGGCAGGCGACGCCGTCGTCGATGATGGTGCCGGCCTCGTCGGTCATGAGCACGTAGCGCGCCCGGCCGATCTGCTGCTTCAAGTAGGAGAAGGTGTAGATGCGGTTGAGGAACTCGGCCGCGTCGGGCCCGCGCACCTCGAGCCCGCCGAGCGTGGACACGTCGATCAGGCCGACGTTCTCGCGCACCGCGAGCGACTCCGCGCGGGTGCAGTCCGCGCGCCGCTCGACCGGGCCGTAGTAGGCCGGGCGCCACCACAGGCCCGCGGTCATCATCTGGGCGCCGGCCTCCAGGTGCCGGTGGTGCATGGAGGTGACGCGCGCCGGCTCGAAGCCGCGCCCGGCGAGCACGCCGAGCTTCTCGCCGGCAAACGGCGGGCGCGCCGTGGTGACGCCGGTCTCGGCCACCGTGCGGCCGCTCCAGCGGCGGGTGAATTCCGTGCTGGCCAAGGCCGGAGTCTCGAACCCATCCCCCATCAGATCGGCCCGGTGGCACCTTGGGCAGGTCCCGGGGTACAGAGCCTGGCCGCGTCTGGCCTGCTCCAATGTGAACACCCCGTCCAGAACCGAATTCGCCGGCCGCGTGAGGAACACGCCCAAACCCACGGCAATCACCACCGCCGCCAGCGCACCGGACACGATCGGATACTTGAACATCACCTACATTTGACATAGGAGAATCAGTATGCAATTTCGACTTCAGACCGATCTGGAGCAGGCGGATTTTCGTAGTTCAGGGCGTCTGTTTAACAGCCCGGAGGGATTCACCTTCGGATGGGGCACGACGGTCGGCAACGGTGTCCAAGGATGGGCACCTTCTGCGCTGTTTCTTGACACAGACGCCTCGT
>JACZWN010000186.1 GCA_022572105.1 Pseudomonadota bacterium
CGAGACGAACACCAGGTTGCCGCTCTTGACGTAGCCCACGTAGTTGGCGACCGGCGCGGCCGCTTCGGGCACCGTGATTCCCAGCGCGGCCAGCCGCGCCTCGACCTCTCCGGCCATGGCTCCCCCCCTCTCGAATGTGGATGCGTCGCAAAAAGTGGCGGCGAGCATAACCGCGGGCAAAGCGGCGGGCAAGGCGGCCCGGGAATGCCGGTCGAAAAGAACGGGGTGCCGCCGCCGCGGCACCCCGAAGGTCACAGGGAGAACTCAGACGTGAGTCGTCAGGTCGAATGCCGCCCGTAACGCGTCTTGCGTCACCTCACGAGCAGCCGCTGGTCGCGCCGCAGGTCGTGCATTTCAGGCACGTCCCGTTGCGCACCAGCGTGAAGTTGCCGCAGTCGTTGCAGGAATCGCCCTCGTAGCCCCTCAGGCGCGCGTCGCGCACGAGGTGGAGGCCGACCCTCTCGGCGACCATGGCCTCGACGGCAACGGCTTCGGCGGAGCCATTGTTGCCGACGATCTCTGGGACGGCGCTCGGGGCGGCCGCGGCGCCGGCTGTCGCCGCCGCGCCGTTGCCGGCGCCGCCGTTCAGGACCAGGAAGTGACTGCGCACGTAGCCCGTGGAGGCGACGCGGCGCACGGTCTCGACCATGGTGTCGTGGTCTCGCCCGGGCAGATCGCCCTCGCTCGCACCCTTGCCCATGGAGTCGGGCAGCAGGTCGCCGGGCTCGGCGTGGGCCAGGTCGGTGCGGCCCAGGTAGGAGATCGCCAGCTCCCGGAAGATGTAATCGAGCAGGGAGGTCGCCATCTTGATGGCCTCGTTGCCCTCGACGATGCCCGAGGGCTCGAAGCGGGTGAAGGTGAAGGCCTCGACGTACTCCTCGAGCGGCACGCCGTACTGCATGCCGATCGAGATCGCGATGGCGAAGTTGTTCATCAGGCTGCGGAAGGCGGCGCCTTCCTTGTGCATGTCGATGAAAATTTCGCCGAGCGAGCCGTCCACGTACTCGCCCGTGCGCAGGTACACTTTATGCCCGCCGACGATGGCCTTCTGGGTGTAGCCCTTGCGCCGCTGGGGCAGGCGCCGGCGCTTGGTGATGATGCGCTCCACGACCCGCTCGGCGACGATCTCGGCGCGCTGGGCGGCGGGCGCCGCGACGATCCGCTCGACCACGGGCTCGTCCTCCTCGACGTCGTGCGCATCGAGCAGGCCCGAGGACAGTGGCTGGGACAGCTTGGAGCCGTCGCGGTAGAGCGCGTTGGCCTTGAGGCCCAGGCGCCAGGACAGCATGTAGGCGTCCTTGCAGTCGTCGACGCTGGCCTCGTTGGGCATGTTGATGGTCTTGGAGATGGCGCCCGAGACGAAGGGCTGGGCCGCCGCCATCATGCGGATGTGGCTGTCCATCGAAAGGCAGCGCTTGCCGCTGCGCCCGCAGCGGCTGGCGCAGTCGAACACGCCCAGGTGCTCGGCCTTCAGGCGCGGCGCGCCTTCCAGCATCATGGCCCCGCAGCAGTAGGTGTTGGCGGCCTCGATCTCGGCCTTCGTGAAGCCGAGCGCGGCCAGCATGTCGAAGGAGAGGTCGTCGAGCCGCGCCTCGTCGAGGCCCAGCACCTTGACGCAGAAGTCGCGGCCGAGCGTCCACTGGTTGAAGGCGAACTTGATGTCGAAGGCGCTGGCCAAGCCCGCCTCGAGCGCCTGCAGGGCGGACTTGGTGAAGCCCTTCTCCTCGAGCCGCGCGTGGCAGACGCCGGGCGCGTCCTCGAGCGTGCCGAGGCCGACCGCGTAGCGGATGATCTCCTCGATCTCGGTCTCGCCGTAGCCGAGCGTGCGCAGGGCGTCGGGCACCGTGCGGTTGATGATCTTGAAGTAGCCGCCGCCGGCCAGCTTCTTGAACTTGACGATGGCGAACTCCGGCTCGATGCCGGTGGTGTCGCAGTCCATGACCAGGCCGATGGTGCCCGTGGGCGCGATCACCGTGGTCTGGGCGTTGCGGTAGCCGTGCGCCTCGCCGAGCTCGAGCGCCCGGTCCCAGGCGCCCTTGGCCGCCTTGATCAGCACCCGCTCGGGGCAGGCCTCGGCGTCGAGCGGCACCGGCTTGATCGAGAGGCCCTCGTAGCCGGTCTCCTCGGCGTAGGCGGCGCGGCGGTGGTTGCGGATTACCCGGCCCATGGCCTGGGCGTTCTTGGCGTAGCCCGGGAAGGGGCCGAGCTCCTTGGCCATCTCGGCCGAGGTGGCGTAGGCGACCCCGGTCATGATCGCGGTCAACGCGCCGCAATAGGCCCGGCCCGCGTCGGAATCGTAGGACAGGCCGAACCCCATCAACAGCCCGCCGATGTTGGCGTGGCCGAGACCCAGGGTACGGAACTGATAGGAGAGCCGGGCGATCTCGCGCGAGGGGAACTGCGCCATCAGCACCGAGATCTCGAGCACCATGGTCCACAGGCGCACGGCGTGCTCGAAGGCCGCGACGTCGAAGCCGCCGTCGTCGCGGCGGAACGCCATGAGGTTGAGCGAGGCCAGGTTGCAGGCGGTGTTGTCGAGGAACATGTACTCGGAACAGGGATTGGAGGCGTTGATCCGGCCCGATTCGGGGCAGGTGTGCCACTCGTTGATCGTGGTGTCGTACTGCATGCCCGGGTCGGCGCAGGACCAGGCGGCGAGGGCGATCTGCTCCCACAGGTCGCGCGCCGGAATGGTCTTGTGGACTTGGCCGTCGGTGCGCCGGGTCAGGTCCCAGTCGCCGTCGGTCAGCACCGCCTCGATGAAGCTGTTGGGCACCCGGACCGAGTTGTTGGAGTTCTGGCCGGAGACGGTGAGATAGGCATCCGAATCCCAGTCCGTGTCGTAGCTCGGGAACTCGATCGAGGTGAAGCCCTGGCGCGCCAGTTGCATGACCCGCTGGATGTAGTTCTCCGGCACCTGGGCCCGGCGCGCGGCCGCGATCGCCTGCTTGAGCTTGGGGTTGCGCTTGGGATCGACGGCGGCGTCCTGGTTCTCGTCGCTGGTATCCCCTGGCCGGCCCTCCTTTGGCCGGTCCAGGTGACAGGCCTGCATGACCGCGTTCAGGTGCCGGTTGCACAGCTTCGAGCCGGTGACCAGGGCGGCGACCTTCTGCTCCTCGACCACCTTCCAGTTGACGTAGTCCTCGATGTCCGGGTGGTCGACGTCGACGCTGACCATCTTGGCCGCGCGCCGCGTGGTGCCGCCCGACTTGATGGCGCCGGCCGCGCGGTCGCCGATCTTGAGGAACGACATCAGCCCGGAGGACTTGCCGCCGCCCGAGAGCAGCTCGTCCTTGCCGCGCAGCTTGGAGAAGTTGGTGCCGGTGCCCGAGCCGTACTTGAACAGCCGGGCCTCGCGCATCCACAGGTCCATGATGCCGCCGTCGTTGACCAGGTCGTCCTGGACCGCCTGGATGAAGCAGGCGTGCGGCTGCGGCCGCTCGTAGGCCGAGGTGGAGCGACTGAGCTTGCCGGTCTCGAAATCGACGTAGTAATGGCCCTGGCTCGGCCCGTCGATGCCGTAGGCCCAGTGCAGGCCGGTGTTGAACCACTGCGGCGAGTTGGGCGCCGCCATCTGGCGCGCCAGCATGAAGCGCAGCTCGTCGTAAAACGCGCGCGCGTCCTCCTCGGAGTCGAAGTAGCCGCCCTTCCAGCCCCAGTAGGTCCAGGTCCCGGCCAGGCGGTCGAAGACCTGCTTGGCGCTCCGCTCGCCGCCCTGATGATCGCCGTGATGACCCGGGTCGCACGCGCGCTCCGGCTCGGCTTTCTCGGGGACCGAGCGCCACAGCCACGACGGCACGGCGTTCTCCTCGACCCGCTTCAGCTTGGCCGGCACGCCGCGCTTGCGGAAGTACTTCTGCGCCAGCACGTCGCAGGCGACCTGGCTCCAGCCGGTCGGCACCTCGATGTCCTGCGCCTGGAACACCACCGAGCCGTCCGGGTTGCGGATCTCGCTCGAGGTGGTGCGGAATTCGATGGATTCGTAAGCGTGTTTCCCGGCTTCCGTAAAACGGCGTTCGACCCGCATAACCCTGCTGTTCCCTCTGCCTTGGCGTGTTGGCTTTATTGCCCGCGCTTTTTAAAGGCGTTTCGGGCGCCGATTCGGATGTCCGGCCGTCTCGGTCGCCGCCCGCGCCCCGGTTGTCCTGCATCGCGCCCGAGCCACGCTATGGCGGCAAATCAGGCACATCTTGTAGCGAACGATCATCTAACCACAAGATATAGCCGATGTCACCAGATAAACCGTTAAAAATCGGTTAACGCCCTAGATTTGCCGGAAAACCGGGCCGTCGCAGCCTCGTCCCGGCTCGGCCCGGCTCGGCCCGGCGCGGCCCGACTCGGGGGTCGAGCGCTCACGCCTTGGCGCGCGCCAGGCTGGCCAGGGTGAGGGCGGCGATGACCAAGGCCACGCCGGCCATCTGCAGGGGCGTGAGGCGCTCGCCGAGCAGCACCGCGGCGGCGCAGATGACGACCACGGGCTCCAGGTTGAAGATCAGCGAGGTGCGCAACGAACCGGCACCCTGGAGCGCCAGGAACATGGTCAGGGTGCCCACGACGTAGAACAGGCTGACCCCGCCAAGGCCCGCCCAGCCGGGCGCCGACTCGGGCAGTTGGATGCCGCCGGCGCCCGCCAGGAAGAGCGACGCGAGGCCGACGCCGGCCAGATTGACGTAGAGACTGACCCCGACCGCGTGGTACGCGCCCACGATCCGCGGCGAGACGATGAAGACGTAGGCGGCCGAGACCGCGGCCATCAGGGCGAGCGCGACGCCGCGCCCGTCGAGCACCGCTAAGGACGGCCCGAGGGCCAGCGCCAAGCCGGTAAACGCCAGCCCGAAAGCGGCGAACTGCCGAAACCCGAGGCGGGTGTTCTGGACGATCGGCACGACGGCCACGACCATCAGCGGATAGGTGTAGAAAACCACGGTGGCGAGCGAGACCGGGATGAACAGGATCGAGGTCATGTAGCCCAAGGTGACGCCGAAGTTGCCGAGGGCGAGCCGGACCAGGCTGCCGTGCAGCGCGCCCGGCGGGCGGAAGCTCCACCCCAGGGTGCGCAGCACGGCGGCTATGACCGCCACCGCTATCAGGTACCTGAGCACCATGACCGTGCCGGGATTGGCGCCGCCGTTGTAGGCCAGGCGCGCCAGCGTGATCGACAGCCCGTAGGAGGAGGCGCTGACGGCCGCCAGGAGCATGCCGAGCGCCGGGGAGGGGGCCGGTCCGGGACCGGACCCGCGCGCGCCGTGCCCCCTGACTCCGACCATCACGTGACTCCAGCCATCACGTGACTCCAGCCATCACGCGTCCCCGCGGTCATCGCGGTCCGCGCCCTCACGACCGCCGGGCGAGCGGCAGGTTGACCAGCAGGTTCTGCGGCTTGAGGCGCAGGACGCCCTCCGGGGTCATGGCCATGGCCAGATAGACCGGCCGGCCGGCGATCTCGCTCGCCGCCACGCTCGGGTCGGCGAACTCGAGCCGGAACAGGGCGAGCAGCCGCGCCAGGCGCGCCTCGCCGACCTCGACCCCGTTGTACAGGTCGTTGAGCAATGCGTTGCCCTCGGCATCCAGGCCGACGTGCCAAATCCACTTTTCGTCGGTGATCGTCTGCACCGGCTGGATCGAGACCGCGATCGCCAGGAAGTGCCCGACCCAGGCTTCGAGCACCCGGGTGAGCGCGTCCAGACCGGGCCCGGCGAAGCTCAGGTTGAGCACCGTGTCGTAGAGCTGGTCGCGCGACCAGTAGATGTCGGCATTGTCCTGGTCGAGCACGTCGAGCTGGACCGTGCGCAGCGGCGCCTGGGCCTCGACGATGAGCTGGCCGAGCGAGCTGAAGCCGCCGCTGGCCGCGTGCATCTCCACGGTCTCGGCATCGGCCGCCATGACGTGGCCGTCGTCGATCGTTATCTTCTGCTCGCGGAACAGAAGCTCGCCGGCGCGCGCGCGCAGGCCGTCCTCGCAGCCGTCCAGGATTCCGCGCAGGATGACGTGGGCCATCTGGTCGATGAAGAGCGGCGGGATCGCAGTCGGGATCGCCGCGCCGGCCCCGGGGGGTTGGAGATCGGGGGGTCGGAGAAAGTTTTGCAGATAGCACTCCTCGATGGTGCTGGCGGCGACCAGCCGATCGCGGAAATTCAGGACCAGGCGGTAGTTCTCCCGCGCGTCCGGGTCGGCGAGCCCGGCCAGCCGCTGGTCCGAGACCGCCTCGCGCGGGTTGGCGGTCAGCGCCGCGTGCAGGGCGCGCTCGGCGGCGCAGGATTCGGCCACCGGGCGCATCTCCGGGCGCATGAGGTAGGCGCGCAGGAAATCGTCGCCGACCGCGAGGCGCCCCTCGGCCGTGCGCGTCAAGAGGTGATAGCCCGAGTCGCGCCAAAAGTCCGGCATGGCGGCATCTATAGGGGCTGTGGCGGCCCGCTGTCCAGGGGCGCCGCGCCGGACGCCCGGCG
>JACZWN010000017.1 GCA_022572105.1 Pseudomonadota bacterium
CCACGGCCGTCGGCGATGCGGTACGTACCTGCGGCGTGCCACGTCATCCGGATGAAGAGCGGTCCGTAGTGGCCGTAGTCGGCCGGCCACCAGTCCTGCGACTGGGTCATCAGCGCATCGACGTCCTCCGCCAGGGCTTCAAAGTCGAGGCTCTTGAACTCCTCGGCGTAGTCGAACTCCTCGCCGTTGGGATCGGCCTGGGGGTGGTTCTGGCGGAGGATCCGCAGGTTCAACTGGTTCGGCCACCAGTGTTGGTTCGCTGTGTCGCCAACGGCCTGGTGCGCGGTGCCCATCACCGGGCACTTGCTTTCGCTGTTCATATTCTCTCCGATCGTGTCCTGAATTTTTCCACTCTGTTTAGACGAAATATCCTCGGTCCCTATCGTCGAAGCCATAACATCCCTCCGTTACTGATGATCGGTGATGCGAAGTCGGATTTCTGCGCCCCCACCACGCTTCAGGTCTCACGCGGTAAAGCAGGCGCCCAGATGCCTGTCATAATCCTGCCATTAGTTTTAGAATCATTCCAAAAACATGTCAAATCGCGCAATTCGATTAGCCCTCCAGCCCCGGGTTCTTCCGGACGCGAATCACGATGTCGACCTCCGTGACCGTGGTTCCCGGGGGCGGACGGGGAAGCTTCTCCACTTTTAGCTCCTCGCCAGGAATGTCCACCAAATTCCGATCCTCTTCGCAAAAAAAGTGATGGTGATGGCTGGTGTTCGTGTCGAAGTAGGAGCGTCCGGGCTCGACCACGACCTCGCGCAGGAGCCCGACGGCGGTGAACTGGTGCAGCGTGTTGTAGACCGTGGCGAGCGACACACGGACCTGCGCCCCGACCGCCTCGCCGTGCAATTGCTCGGCACTCACGTGCCGGTTGCCGGGCCCGAACAGGAGCTTGGCCAGAGCCAGACGCTGGCGCGTGGGCCTGAGGCCGACCGCCTTCAGCCGCTCGATCAGGCCGCTATAGGGCCGCGGGTTCGCCATGGCTCGTAGTATAGCTCGGCCGGCCCGAATTTAAAGGCCAAAACAGTATATTGCGGTTTTCTTTGGAATGGTTTTAATGCCCGGGAGGGGCCGGCTCCCGGGGCCCGGGAGGCCGGGCCCGGCGGGAGCCGCGGCGAACCGGGCTTAACACGCGCCGGCCGCCCTATGCGGTTGATCGCCGGGCCATGGCGTGTGATATAGTCCGGCCGCGCGAGGCGCGGGCGGGGGGACCTCGCCGCGGTCGCGTGTCCGCCTTACGGCAGACTCTTTCTCTCTCTCTGCGTAGGTGGAGTCTTTGACGCCGAATAAGAACAGCTACAGCTACGAGGAACTGTTGGCCTGCGCCCACGGCAAGCTGTTCGGCCCGGGCAACGCCCGGCTGCCCTTGCCGCCGCTCTTGATGTTCGACCGGATCACCAGGATCACCGACAAGGGCGGGACGCACGACAAGGGCGAACTGGTCGCGGAATTGGACGTGAAGCCCGATCTCTGGTTCTTCAAATGCCACTTCGAGGACGATCCGGTCATGCCCGGCTGCCTGGGACTGGACGCGCTGTGGCAGCTGGTCGGGTTTTTCCTCGGCTGGCTCGGGTCGCCGGGACGCGGCCGGGCGCTCGGCGTCGGCGAGGTCAAGTTCATCGGCGAGGTCCTGCCGAACGCCAGGCTCGTGACCTACCACCTGAACTTCAAGCGGATCATCCAGCGCAAGCTGATCCTGGGAGTCGCCGACGGCCTCATGGCGGTCGACGGCAAGCCGGTCTACGAGGCCGTGGGCCTGAAGGTCGGCCTTTTCGCAGCAACCGAGCCGGCCTGACGCGAGGCCGCCCGAGGGAAGACCATGCGACGTGTCGCCGTCACCGGGCTGGGGGTCGTCTCCAGCATCGGCAACAACAAGCAGGAAGTGCTCGATTCGCTCAGGGTCGGGCGCTCGGGCATCCGCTTTTCCGAGACCTACGCGGAGATGGGGTTCAGGAGCCACCTCCACGGCGACATCAGGCTCGACCTGGGCGCGGTGCTGGACCGCAAGATCCGCCGCTTCATGGGCGACGGGGCGGCGTTCAATTACATCGCCATGGCCGAGGCGATCGAAGACGCGGGGCTCACCGAGGCCGAGGTCTCCCACGAGCGCACCGGCCTCATCATGGGCTCGGGCGGGCCGTCGACCTCGAACCAGGTCGCCGCCGCCGACATCGCGCGCGACAAGGGGCCGAAACGGGTCGGCCCCTACATGGTGCCGCGCTGCATGTCGAGCACCAACTCGGCGAACCTGGCGACGGCCTTCAAGATCAAAGGCTTGAGCTATTCGATCAGCTCGGCCTGCTCGACCAGCGCGCACTGCATCGGCAACGGCTACGAGCAGATCCAGATGGGCAAGCAGGACATCGTCTTCGCCGGCGGCGGCGAGGAGGTGCATTGGTCGCTCACGGTCCTGTTCGACGCCATGGGGGCGCTGTCCAGCAAGTACAACGACACCCCCGAGCGCGCCTCGCGGCCCTACGACGTGAACCGCGACGGCTTCATCATCGCCGGCGGCGGCGGCGCCCTGGTGCTCGAGGAGCTCACCCACGCGCGCGCGCGCGGCGCCAAGATCTACGCCGAAATCATCGGCTACGGCGCCAGCTCCGACGGCGTCGACATGGTCGCGCCCTCGGGCGATGGGGCGGTGCGCTGCATGCGCCAGGCCTTGGCCGGGCTCGGCAACACCAAGATCGATTACATCAACGCGCACGGCACCTCGACGCCGGTCGGCGATACCATCGAGCTCAATGCCATGCGCGAGGTCTTCGGCGCCGAGGTGCCGCGCGTCAGCTCGACCAAGTCGATCACCGGTCACGCCCAGGGTGCGGCCGGGGTGCACGAGGCGATCTATTCCCTGCTCATGCTCGAACACGATTTCCTGGCCGCCTCGGCCAACATCGAGAACCTCGACCCGGAGGCCGAGGGCGTGCCGATCGTGCGCGAACGCGAGGACGCCGCCGGCCTCACTTGCGTCCTCTCGAACAGCTTCGGCTTCGGCGGCACCAACGCCACCCTTGCCTTCAAGAGGTTCGAGGAATGAGACGCGAGGCCGAGGCCCGGCGCCAGGCCGGCGCCAACGAGGCAGAGACGGGCGCGCCCGGGCCGGACCAGGCGGCGAAGAAAGAGGAAGGGGCGCGTGCGCGGCGCCAGTCGCCATTGATGGCGGGAAAGCGCGGCCTGGTCATGGGCGTCGCCAACGAGCGCTCGATCGCCTGGGGCCTGGCGAGCGCCTTGCACAAGCACGGCGCCGAGCTCGCCTTCACCTATCAGGGCGAGATCTTCGGCAGCCGCGTGCGGCCGCTCGCTGAATCGCTGGGCTCGAGCCTGGTCATGCCCTGCGACGTGGCGCGCGAGGACGAGATCGAGGCGGTCTTCGCCGCCCTCGACGAGGCCTGGGACGGCCTCGACTTCGTGGTCCACGCGCTCGCCTTTTCCGACAAGGAGGAGCTCAAGGGCCGCTATCTCGACACCAGCCGCGCCAACTTCGCGCGCACGCTCGAGATCTCCTGCTACTCCTTTACCGCGGTGGCGCAACGCGCCGCGCCCATGATGGCGGACGGCGGCGGCCTCTTGACGCTGACCTATCTGGGCGCCGAGCGGGTGACCCCCAACTACAACGTCATGGGGGTCGCCAAGGCGGCGCTGGAGGCGAGCGTGCGCTACCTGGCGGTCGACCTGGGCGATAGGGGCATCCGGGTCAACGCCATCTCGGCCGGGCCCATGCGAACCCTCGCCGGCGCCGCCATCGCGGATGCGCGCTTCGTCTACCGCTGGAGCCGCGACCACGCGCCCTTGGCGCGCAACGTGCTGCTCGAGGAGGTCGGCAACGCCGGCCTCTACCTGCTCTCCGATCTGGCCCGCGGGGTGACCGGCGAAATCCACCACGTCGACGCCGGCTACCACACGGTCGGGATGCCATCGCCCAGGCGGTTGAGTCGCGCGGAGGAGTAGGACCAACCCCCTTTACCCCGCTCTCTCGCACGGGAAACCCCCTCACGCAATCGCCTTGGCGATCGTGTCGGGTTTGTCGGTGATGATGCAATCGACGCCCCAACCCAGCAATTTGCGGGCCACCTTGGGCTCGTTCACCGTGAAGGCGGCAAGCGCATAGCCGGCGGCCTTGATACGCGCGACCCGCTTGGCGTTCAGCCGGTTGCCGGCGATGTGCAGGCTGCAGCACGCCAAGGCTTCCGCCGCCTTGGACCAGTCGCGCGGCAGGCGCCAGGCGATCAGCGCGCGCGGCAGGTCCGGGGCCTGGCGCCTGGCCACCTCCAGGCTGGCACGGCTGAAGCTGCTGATCAGCGGCCCGGGCCGCCCGGCCGGCCAGCAGCACGCGATCACCTCGAGCGCGGCGGCGGCCGTGGCCTCGTCTTGCCCCGCGGTCGGCTTGATCTCGACGTTGGGCGTCAGGCCCAGTTGCAGCGCCAGCGCCAGCGCCATCTCGAGCGAGGGCACCGGCTCGCCGGCGAATTTGGGCGCGAACCAGGCGCCGGCCTCGACGCTGGAGAGCTCGGCGAAGGGGGTCTCCACCATCAGCGCCTCGCGCCGGGTGGTGCGCTTCAGGTTGTCGTCGTGGAACAGGACCGGCACCCGGTCCTTGGTCAGCATGACGTCGAACTCGACCCAGGTCGCGCCCATGTCGGCGGCCGCGCGCAGGCCCGCCAGCGTGTTCTCCGGCGCGCGCCCGGCGGCGCCGCGATGGCCCATGATGCGCGGCAATTCGAGCATCAGCCGATCCCGAGTGAAGGTTTCCCGGCGCTTGTTATCAAACAGTTATCGTTAAACAAGAGCAAACAACGCCAAGGGCCGGTTCCACCCAAACGGAATACCCGCTAGCTCGCCTTGGCCTTGGCCTCCAGGTCCTCGCCGGTCTGCTGGTCGACCCGCTTCATCGACAATTTCACCTTGCCGCGGTCGTCCACGCCGATGACCTTGACCTTGACCTGCTCGCCCTCCTTGACCACGTCGTTCACGGTCCTCACCCGTTGCGGCGCCAGCTCGGAGATGTGCACCAGGCCGTCGCGCGGGCCCAGGAAGTTCACGAAGGCGCCGAAGTCCATGATCTTGACCACCTTGCCGTCGTAGATCACGCCGACCTCGGGCTCGGCGGTGATCGAGCGGATCCATTCGATGGCGGCATCGCTCTGGGTCTGGTCGACGGCGGCGACCTTGATCGTGCCGTCGTCCTCGATGTCGATCTTGGCGCCGGTGGTCTCGCAGATCTCGCGGATCACCTTGCCGCCGGTGCCGATGACCTCGCGGATCTTGTCCTTGGGGATGGTGATCACGGTAATCCGCGGCGCCTGGTCGGACACGTCGTCGCGCGCGTGGTCGAGCGCCTTGGCCATCTCGCCCAGGATGTGCAGGCGGCCGTCCCTGGCCTGCTTGAGCGCGACCTCCATGATCTCGGAGGTGATCGAGGTGATCTTGATGTCCATCTGGAGCGAGGTGATGCCCCGCTCCGAACCGGCCACCTTGAAGTCCATGTCGCCCAGATGGTCCTCGTCGCCCAGGATGTCGGACAAGACCGCGTAGTCGTCGCCCTCCTTGATCAGGCCCATGGCGATGCCCGCGACCGGGCGCGCGAGCGGCACGCCGGCGTCCATCATGGCGAGCGAGGCGCCGCACACCGTGGCCATGGAGGAGGAGCCGTTGGATTCGGTGATCTCGGAGACCACGCGGATGGTGTAGGGGAACGCATCCTTCTCCGGCATCAGCGGATGCATCGCGCGCCAGGCGAGCTTGCCGTGGCCGATCTCGCGCCGGCCCGGCGAGCGCAGGAAGCTGGCCTCGCCGACCGAATAGGGCGGGAAGTTGTAGTGCAGCATGAAATGCTGGCGGTACTCGCCGTCGAGCGCGTCCATGATCTGCTCGTCCTGGCCCGTGCCCAGCGTCGTGGTCACCAGCGCCTGGGTCTCGCCGCGGGTGAATAGCGCCGAGCCGTGGGTCAGCGGCAGCATGCCGACCTGGCAGTCGATGCGCCGGACCTCGGCGGTCGAGCGCCCGTCGATCCGCTGGCCGGTCTTGAGGATGTTGCCGCGCACGATCGCGCTTTCGAGCGCCTTCAGCACCTTGGGCGCCACGGCCAGCTCCGCCTCGTCCTCGTCCAGGCTGTCCAGCGCCGCCTGCTTGACCTCGGCCAGTTTTTCGTGACGCGCCATCTTGTCAGGCTCCTGGTAGGCCTCGGCCAGGCGCGACGCAATGCCGTCCTCGAATTTCCCGCGCACCACCTCGGTCTCCGGCGCCGGCGCGGGCACCTTCCGGGGCTCCTTGGCGGCGCGCTCGGCGAGATCGATGATCGCCGCCAGTACCGGCGCCATGGACTCGTGGCCGAAGTCCACCGCGCCCAGCATGATCTCCTCGCTGAGTTCCTTGGCCTCGGATTCGACCATCAGCACGCCCTCGCTCGTCCCGGCCACGATCAGGTCGAGCTCAGATTCCGGCAGCTCGGAAAGCCGTGGATTGAGGATGTAGGCGCCGTCCTTGTAACCGACCCGGCAGCCGGCGATGGGGCCCAGGAAGGGGATGCCGGAGATGGTCAGCGCGGCCGAGGCGCCGACCAGGGCGACGATGTCGGGATCGTTCTCGAGATCGTGGCTCAACACCGTGCAGATGACCTGGGTCTCGTTCTTGTAGCCCTCGGCGAAGAGCGGCCGGATCGGCCGGTCGATGAGACGCGAGGTCAGCGTCTCCTTCTCGCTCGGCCGGCCCTCGCGCTTGAAGAAACCGCCCGGGATCTTGCCCGCGGCAAAGGTCTTTTCCTGATAGTTGACGGTCAGCGGAAAAAAATCGATGCCCACGCGCGGCGTCGGTGCGCCGACCGCGGTGCAGAGCACGACCGTAGCGCCGTAGGTGACGAGCACCGCCCCGTCGGCTTGGCGCGCCATGCGCCCGGTCTCGAGGACGAGCTTGCGCCCGCCCCATTCAATCTCTGTAGTTTGGATATTGAACATGGTCCTCTTGTCCTTCCAGCTTACGGCCGGATGCCAAAGACCGGACCCGCGTAAGAGGCGTCGCGCAACCTCGCGTCCGGCGCGCTGGGCGCCGCCCCTTACGTCGGCCCGGTCCCGATCCGACATCGCTCCGGCCGGATCGCGATGTCGCGGTAATGCGTGTCGTTCGTGTCTTCTTCGTCATATCGCGCGCGCCGCCAAACCCCGACGATCCGGTTTCGGCGCCAGGGCGAAGGTGCGGCCTCAACATTCCCGGGCGCCGCTATCGGCGCAAGCCCAGACGCTGGATCAGCGTCTCGTAGCGGGACTGGTCCCTGGTCTTGACATAGTCCAGCAACCGCCGGCGCTGGCCGACCATGATCAGCAGGCCGCGACGCGAATGGAAATCCTTCTTGTGCGTCTTTAAGTGCCCGGTCAGGTTATTGATCCGCTCGGACAGGATCGCGACCTGGACCTCGGGCGACCCGGTGTCGCCTTCGTGGCGCGCGTACTCGCGCACCACCTCGGTCTTGCGTTCAGCCGTAATCGACATCGAAGGTATTTTCCCTGAGAGCTAAAGGTTGAGCACGCGGACCGGGTGAATATCGCCTGCCTCGTAGCGGACCAGCGCCACCGGCTCGCCACCGGAGGTGGCATAGACGATGGCCCCGTTATCAAACCCCCGGATACGCTCGCGGTTTGCGCGGGCCAACATCGACACCGCTTGTCCGCAACGCAGACGATTCGCCTCGGTCTCCGTCAAGGCCAGCGCCGGGATGTCGTCCAGCGCGGTCTCGATGGGGAGCAACGCTCCCGAAGCGGCGGCACTATGCCCCAGCGCCTCCAAGGTTTCCAGCGAATTCGCATGGTCCTCGGTAAAGGGCCCGACCGCCGTCCGGCGCAGCGCCACGACGTGGGCGAAGGTGCCCAGCGCGACCCCCAGATCGCGGGCCAAGGCGCGCATGTAGGCGCCCTTGCCGCTGACCACCTCGAAGCTGGCCAGATCCGGCGCCTCGGTGGCGACGAGTTCCAGGCGGTGGATCGTCACCGGGCGCGGATCGAGCTGGAAGTCTTCCCGCGCGCGGGCCTTCTCGTAGGCACGCCGCCCGGCCACCTTGATCGCCGAAAAGCTGGGCGGCACCTGATCGATGACGCCCTGGAAGCGCGCCAGAACCGCCCGGATCTCGGCCTCCGCCGGGCGTTGGTCCGAGACCGCGACGACCTCGCCCTCGGTATCGTCGGTCGCCGTCGCCTGGCCCCAGCGCAGGGTGAAGCGATAGCTCTTTCGGCCCTCCTGGAGGTAGGGCACGGTCTTGGTCGCCTCGCCCATGGCGATCGGCAGCAGGCCCGTGGCCAGCGGATCGAGCGTGCCGCCATGGCCGATCTTCCGGGCCTCGAAGATCCGGCGGACGCGGCCCACCGTCTGGGTCGAGGTCAGGCCCAAGGGCTTGTCCACGACGACCCAGCCGTTGACCGGCCGGCCCTTGCGCCTACGCGCCATGGCTCCCTCCAGCGCCGTTCTGCCCAGCGCCGTTCTGCCCAGCACCGCTCTGCCCAGCGCCGCTCTGCCCGTCATCGCCGGAACCGCCGGAACCCACCAGGTCTCGGCGCACCCGCGGGCGCGCGAGGATTTCGCGCACCCGGTGCGCCTCGTCGAAGGAACGGTCGGGCGCAAACGAGATGCGCGGCGCGTGGCGCAACGCGACATCCCGGGCGATCCGGGTCCGAAAGAATCCCGCGGCCCGGTTGAGCGCCTCGACCGCCTCATCGAGACCGCCGCCGCCCAAGGGCACGACGTAGGCGGTGGCGTTCTTCAGATCCGGGCTTGCGCGCACTTCCGTGATCGTCAGGTTGAGCCCGGCCAGCGCCGGGTCGCGCAGTTCGCCCCGGCTCAAGATGCGCGACAGCGCATGACGCAGTTCCTCGCCGACGCGAAGCTGGCGCTGGCTGGGCGCCTTGTCGCGGCGCGTGGATTTCCTGGTTTTCTGGCTCAAAGGATCATCGAGTGGCCGGACCTGCCGGTCCCCCACGATCACAGCAAGGCCGAAAGCCTCGACCGCGGGAACTAGAGCTCGCGGGCCACCTCCTCGATCTCGTAGCACTCGACCCGGTCACCGGTCTGAATGTCGCCGTAGTTCTCGAAGGCCACGCCGCACTCGTAGCCTTCCTTGACCTCCTTGACCTCTTCCTTGAAGCGGCGCAGCGTTTTCAGCGCGCCGTCGTGGATCACCACGTCGTCGCGCAGCAGACGCACCTTCGCCCCGCGCCGGACCACGCCCTCGGTGATCATGCAGCCCGCCACCTTGCCGACCTTGGTGACGTTGAAGACCTCGCGGATCTCCGCGTACCCGAGGAAGCGCTCTCGCCTGGACGGCGCCAGCATGCCCGAGAGCGTCGCCCTGATGTCGTCGACCACGTTGTAAATGATCGAGTAGTAGTGGATGTCCACGCTGTCGCGCTTGGACATTTCGCGCGCCTGCGGGTTGGCGCGCACGTTGAAGCCGATGATCGCGGCGCCCGTGGCGCGCGCCAGGGTCACGTCGGACTCGTTGATGCCACCCACACCGGAGTGCAGGATCTGGACCTTGACCTCCTCGTTACCCAGCTTCTCCAGGCTGGTGCCGATGGCCTCGAGCGAACCGTGCACGTCCGTCTTGATGACGACCGGCAGCTCCTTGGTTGCGCCTTCCCGGATACGGCTGAGCATTTGCTCCAGCGTGCTGCGGCTGGAGGAGGCGATCTCCAATTCGCGCTTCCTCTGGCTTCGGAAGTCGGCGACCTCACGGGCCTGGCCGTCGCTTTCCACGACCACCAGGTCGTCGCCGGCGAGCGGCATGCCGTTTAGGCCCCACACCTCGACGGGCAGCGAGGGTCCGGCCTCCTCGACCGTCTCGCCGCGTTCGTTGACCAGCGCCCGCACCCGGCCCCACTCGCTGCCGGCGACGAAAATATCGCCGACGCGGAGCGTGCCGCGCTTAATCAACACGGTGGCCACGGGGCCCCGGCCGCGCTCGATCTTGGCCTCGATGACGGCGCCCTCGGCGTTGCGGTCGGGATTGGCCGCGAGCTCGAGCAGCTCGGCCTGCAGCAGAATGGCCTCCACCAGCTTGTCCAGGTTGGTGCGCTCCTTGGCCGAGACCTCGATCGCGAGAATCTCGCCGCCCATCTCCTCGACGACCAGCTCGTGCTGCAGAAGCTCGTTCTTGACCCGGCCCGCATCGGCATCCGGACGATCCATCTTGTTGATCGCGACGATGATCGGGACCTGGGCGGCCTTGGCGTGATTGATGGCCTCGACGGTCTGTTCCATGATGCCGTCGTCGGCGGCCACCACCAGGACCACGATGTCGGTCACGTTGGCCCCGCGCGCGCGCATTTCGGTGAACGCCGCATGGCCCGGCGTATCGATGAAGGTGATCTTGTCGCCGGAGTCCAGCGCGACCTGATAGGCGCCGATGTGCTGGGTGATGCCACCGGCCTCGTGGCTAGCGACGTCGGTCGCGCGCAAGGCGTCCAGAAGCGAGGTCTTGCCGTGGTCGACGTGGCCCATCACCGTGACCACCGGCGGGCGCGGCTGGAGCGAGGCGCCCTCGTCGGGCCCGCTGCCGATGCCAAGCTCGACGTCGGCGGCGGAAACCCGCTTGGATTTGTGACCGAACGCCTCGACCACCAATTCGGCGGTGTCGGCGTCGATGGTCTGGTTGATGGTCGCCATGGCCTCCATCTTCATGAGCGTCTTGACCACCTCCGCGCCCCGCTCGGCCATGCGGTTCGCGAGCTCCTGGACCGTGATGGTCTCGGGGATGGTCACGTCGCGGATGACGCGTTGGGGCGGCTGATGGGCCTGCTTGGCCGGCAAGCTGCGCAGTTTTTCGCGCTGGCGCCGGACCGAGGCGAGCGAGCGTTGCCGCCCATCGCCGCCTTCCAGCGCCTGGCTGATGGTCAATTTGCCTCGGCGGCGGCGCTGTTCGCCGCCGCGGCGCGTCGTCGCCGGCTTCGGCGGCACGGCACCCTTGCGCTTGATCCGGCCGGCCAAATCCGCCACGCCGTCTTCGTCCTTCCGACGCCGACGCTGGTCCTCCGTATCCGGTGGCGACGCGGGTATCGCGGCCGCCGCCTCGACCGCGGTCGGTTGGCCCGGGGTGGCGTCGGCTTGTTCCGTGGCACCTGGCCCGGCTTCGGCCGTGGATTGGCGCTGGGCCTCCTGGGCGACGAGCTCGCGCGCGGCGTCTTTCTCGGCCTTGGCGATGGCCTCGGCGGCGCGGCGTTCTTCCTCTTCCTGCCGGGAGAGCTCGAGTGCCTGGACCCGCGTGGCGCGCTCGCCCTCGGTCAGGCTCCTGATTTCCTTTCCGAGTTCCTGGGACGGGTCGCGCCGCACTTCGCTCAGCGCCTCCTCGGCGGCCAGGCGCGCCTCGGTGACTTCGGTCATACGTCCGCTGGCGCCCGGCGCGAAAGTGCGCGCGCGCTTGACTTCCACCGTCACCGCCTTGGACCGGCCGTGGCTGAAGCTCTGGCGGACCTGACCGGTCTCGACCGTCTTCTTCAGCATGAGCTTACCCGGCCGATTCAGGCTGAGCGGCTTTTTCTTCTCCTGCTCTTCGCTCGTCGTCATCTTACCTCGGGGCTTCGCCTTCCCGGTGCCTGGCCGTCGTCTTCCTGCCGCGGTTGGCCGCGCAAGCTCTCAAGGCGCACGATTTCCTTCGCCAGCCGCGCCGCCACGCCGCCCGGCGCGACCGCGACGTGGACCCGCGCGTCGTGTCCCATCGCCCGGCCCAGCTCCTCGGCCGTAAATAGCTCCACGACCGCTGCGTCCAATCCTCGCGCCCGGGCCAAAGCGCGCAGCTTGCGCCGGCCTTCCTCGGCCGCGTCCACCGCCGCCAATAGCATCGCCGCGCGCCCGGCGACAAGCGAGGCGGCGACCCGCTCGTATCCGGACACCGCCTCGCCGGAGCGCTTGGCGAGTCCGACCAGGTCGAGGCACCGGCGCGTCAGCATGCGCTCGACGCTGTCGACCAGATCGTCCGGCACCCGCAACGAAGCCTTCGCCGCCCTGGCGAAGAGGTTGCGCGCGCAGGCCCTGGCCATGACATCGCGCCGGGGCGACACCCACAAACCGCGGCCCGGCAGGCGCTCGGCCAGGTCGGGCACGACCGTCCCGTCCGGCGCGGCGACGAAGCGGATCAACTCCTCCTTCGGGCGCATCTCGCCGCTCGCGATGCAGCGGCGCACGGTGCGCGCGCGGCGCGCCGGGCGCGCGTCGGAGCGCGTCGAGGTGCTGGGCATCGGCTGCGCTGAAACCGCCATGGCGCTCGATTAAGCCTCCTCGGCCTCGTCCGTTTGGACGGCGGCCTCGTCCGTTTGGGCGGCGGCCTCGTCCGTTTGAACGGCGGCCTCGTCCGTTTGGACGGCGCTTTCGGGCTCCGGCTCCGATCCCGGTGCCGGCCCCTCACCCTCGGGCGTCTCGGGCGTCTCGGGCGTCTCCTCGTCGTCGAACCAATGGGCGCGCGCCGCCATGATAATGGCGTCCACCTCTTCGTGGCCCGGCGCCAGTTCGCCCAAAAGCTCGATCAGTTCGTCGCTCGCGAGATCGCCGAGGTCGTCGAGCGTTTTGATCTGGTTCTCGCCGAGGGCCACCAGTATGGTCGGCGTGAGTCCCGCGATCTCAGTCAATTCGTCGCTGACGCCGAGCTCGCGGCGGCGCTCGTCGTTCTGCCGGTCCAGTTCCTCGAGGTAGCTCCGGGCGCGCGCGCGCAGCTCCTCGGCAACATCTTCGTCGAAGCCCTCGATCTGGGTCACTTCCTCGACCGGCACGAAGGCGACCTGCTCGAGTGAGGTAAATCCCTCGGCCACCAACAGATGCGCGATCACGTCGTCGACGTCGAGGGCTTCGATAAACAACTGCGAGCGCGTACGCGTCTCTTCCTGCCGGCGGCGCGATTCCTCCTCCTCGGTCATGATGTCGATATCCCAGCCGGTCAGCATGGAGGCCAGACGCACGTTCTGACCGCGCCGCCCGATGGCGAGCGAAAGCTGCTCGTCGGGCACCACTACCTCGATCCGGTTCTGCTCCTCGTCGAGGACCACCTTGGTGACCTCGGCCGGCGCTAGCGCGTTGACGACGAAGGTGGCGGTATCCGGCGACCAGGGGATGATGTCGATCTTCTCGCCCTGCAGTTCGCTGACCACCGCCTGAACGCGGCTGCCGCGCATGCCGACGCAGGCGCCGACCGGATCGATCGAGGAATCGTGGGAGATCACGGCGATCTTGGCACGGCTGCCGGGATCGCGCGCCACCGACTTGATCTCGATGATCGAGTCGTAGATTTCCGGCACTTCCTGAGCGAACAGCTTGGCCATGAACTGCGGATGGCTGCGCGAAACGAAGATCTGCGGGCCGCGCGGCTCTTCGCGCACGTCATAGATGTAGCCGCGTACGCGGTCGCCGGTGCGGAACGATTCCCGCGGCAGGGATTCGTCGCGCCGCATCATCGCCTCGGCCCGGCTCAGGTCGATGGTGACGTTGCCGAACTCGTTGCGCTTGACGATGCCGTTGACGACCTCGCCGGCGCGGTCCTTGTACTCCCGATACTGGCGCTGACGCTCGGCCTCGCGGACTTTCTGAACGATGACCTGCTTGGCGGTCTGCGCCGCGATGCGCCCCAGATCGATGGGCGGCAGATCCTCGACGACGAACTCGCCCGCCTTGATGCCCGGTTGGCGCGCCTGCCCCTCGCTCACGGTCATCTGGGTCACCTCGTTCTCGATCTCGTCGGTGACCTCGCGGAAACGCCGCAAGCGAACCTCGCCGGTCTTGCGATCGATCTCGGCCCGGATGTCGTGCTCGTGGCCATATTTGGCGCGGCCCGCCTTCGAAATGGCCTGCTCCATCGCGTCGAGCACCTCTTCCCGCTCGATGCTCTTCTCCCGAGCCACCGCATCGGCGACCTGTAGCAGCTCGGTTCTGGAAAGCGCGGTCGTGTCCATCGCTCACTCGGTTCCTTCGTTGGTCGCCGGGCGCGGGCTATTCGCGGCGAGCAACTTATCGGTCAAAACCAGCTTGGCCTTCTCGATCGCCGCGAACGGCAGCGCGACCTCGCCGGTTTTCGTCTGCAAGCGCACCGTCTCCCCGTCCAGGCCCAGGAGACAGCCCTTCCAGCGCCGTTGCCCATCGAGCGGCAGGGCCGTCTCGAGCTTCGCCTCGAAACCCGCGAAACGCTCGAAGTCGGCGAGGCGCGTCAGCGGCCGGTCGATGCCGGGCGAGCTCACCTCCAACTCGTAGGGTCCCGAGATCGGATCCTCCACGTCGAGGATCGCCGATGCCGCGCGGCTGACCGCCACGCAGTCGTCGACGACCATGCCGGCGCCGTCCTTGCGCTCGGCCATGATCTGCAGGCGCGGGCGCCGGCGTCCCGAGAGGACCACCCGGACGATGTCGTAGCCCATCGCCTCGATCGCCGGTGCGATCGAGCGCTCCACGTCCGCCGCCCTGCCCTCGCTGGTTTTGGCGAGGACCGGCGCGGCCTTCTCGCAGGCCTCGGCCAACTGCCTAACTTTCGTTTCGCGATCATCCATAAAAAAAGCGGGCCAAAGGCCCACCCTGACGGCGACCCGACACGATCCATGGATCGGTGACCGTGTCGACCTAAGGTGGGCGCAATCTAGCGCCGGACCGGCGCGCCCCGCAAGGCTTTTCTCCAAGCCAAAAACGCGCTCAACGGCGCCGCCGGCGCCGCCGAAACCGCAGATAGATGGGCCGTCGGCCCTGGTCGAGCGCCTTGATCTCGTAGCGCGTCGGGGGCCAGTCCGCAGGCCGCTCGCGCCAGTCCCGAGGGCCCCGGGCGAGCCATTCGAACGCCGGGTGCCGGATCAAACGCTCCAGCATCCAACTCAGGTAATCCATATCGTCGGTGGCCAGGCGCAATTCAACCCCGTCTTTCATGACCTCGGCGAGGCGATCGAGGGTATCGTCCCGGATCAGCCTGCGCTTGTGATGGCGCGCCTTGGGCCAGGGATCGGGAAACAGGATGAAGACACGGTCCAGCGAGCCTTGCGGCAGCGCGTCCAAGAGATCGCGTCCGTCGCCGTGATGGATTCTGACGTTGGCGAGTCCGCGTTCGCGCACCTCGCGCAAAAGTCCCGCGACCCCATTGACGAAGCATTCCGCGCCCAAGAAGCCGGCCCCGGGGTGCCGCTCGGCCTGCCAGGCCAGGTGTTCGCCGGCGCCGAAGCCGATCTCGAGCCAGATCCCCTCGGGCCGGGGCGCCGCTACCGGACACCCCTGGGGCGGCGAATCGAAGAGTGCCGCCGGATCGAGCGTGCCGCCGGCCTCCGGCAGGATGACCGCAAACCGTGGTAAAAGCTCTTCCAGCAATGCCTTGAGGCCGGGCCGCAGGCGCCGCCCGCGCCGCCGGCCGTAAAACGCGCGCCGCGGCGCGCCCGGAGGGGGTCGGGGTTCGCCGTGTCGGGGACTGCCGTGCCGAGCCATGGGTGCCGACCCTCGGCGTTGCACCGCCTAGGCGTTGAAGGCCGATTTCAGGTCCTCGACCAGATCGAGCCGTTCCCAGGAAAATCCGCCGTCCGGTTCGGCCGGCCGGCCGAAGTGGCCGTAGGCCGCCGTGCGCGCGTAGATCGGCTTGCTCAGACCGAGGTGCTCGCGAATACCGCGCGGGCTCAGGTCCATCATCTCCTGCAGCGCGGCCGACAGCCGGTCCTCGTCGACCTCGCCGGTCCGGTGCATATCGACGTAGACCGAAAGCGGCTTGGGTACGCCGATGGCGTAAGACAGCTGGATGGTGCAACGCTGGGCGAGCCCGGCGGCAACCACGTTCTTCGCCAGGTAACGCGCCGCATAGGCGGCCGAGCGGTCGACCTTGGTGGGGTCTTTGCCGGAGAAGGCGCCGCCGCCGTGCGGCGCGGCGCCGCCGTAGGTATCGACGATGATCTTGCGTCCGGTAAGGCCGGCATCGCCGTCGGGACCGCCGATCACGAAGCGCCCGGTCGGGTTCACGTAGAACTCGGACTCCGCGCACATCCAGCCCTCGGGCAGAACGTTGACCACGTGCGGACGCACGATCTCGCGCACCTCGTCCTGATCCAAGTCGGCGCCATGCTGGGTGGAGACGACGATCGAGGTCGCGCGTTGCGGCTCGCCGCCGTCGTACTCCAGCGTCACCTGGCTCTTGGCATCGGGACCGAGACCGGGCTCGGCGCCGGAGTGCCGCGCTTCCGCCAGGGATTTCAGGATGTTATGGGCGAAATGGATGGGCGCGGGCATGTACTCTTCGGTCTCCAGGCAGGCATAGCCGAACATGATGCCCTGGTCGCCCGCGCCCTCGTCCTTGTTCCCCTTGGCGTCCACGCCCTGGGCGATGTCGGGCGACTGTGGATGGATGTGGTTATCGAGTGTCAACCGCTCCCAGTGGAAACCGTCCTGCTCGTAGCCGATCTCCTTGATCGCGTGACGCGCCACCTGTTCGATCAGCTCGGCGTTGACCTCCGCCGGACCGCGCACCTCGCCGGCCAGAACGACCCGGTTGGTGGTGGACAGGGTCTCGACCGCGACCCGCGAATGGGGATCGTGCGCGAGAAAGGTATCGACGATGGCGTCCGAGATCCGGTCGCAAATCTTGTCCGGATGGCCCTCGGACACCGATTCGCTCGTGAAGAGATACTTGCCTGTGCGCACTTCTGGTTAAGTCCCCGAAGGATGCGTTCCGCGATGTCGCGGCGGCCGCTCCCTCACCCGGCGCCCCGGCCGCGCCGGTGGCCAAGGAATCAAGTAAAGGAGAAACGCGGCCCGAAACCCGGCCGCGCTTCATGTTGTAGCCGGTGCAAAAAGACCGTCAAGGGAATTGTGGCGCGGGAATTGTGGCGCGCACGCAGCCCCGCCGGGTGCGCACCCGCGCACCCCCGCAAGCGAATAAATCGCGAGCGCTTATTTGGCCTTGCCCGCCGCGGCCCCCAGGGCCTTGGTCATCTCGAACAGGCGCTTGCGAATATGCGGATCCCTGATCTTGTAGTATGCGCGCACGAGCTCCAGCGTCTCCCGCTTGGCCATGGGATCGAGCTCGTAATTCGCCGCCTCTTCCGCCATGCCGCCGTCTTGGGCCGGCGAGCAGGCCGCAACCGCGGCCGGCATGTCGCCAAAAAAATACTCGATCGGCACGTCGAGCACCCGGGACAGATCGAAAAGCCGGCTCGACCCGATCCGGTTGGCACCGCGCTCGTATTTCTGCACCTGCTGAAAGGTCAGGCCAATGGCATCACCCAGCTTCTCCTGGCTCAGACCCAGTAGCGTGCGGCGCAGCCGCACGCGTGCGCCAACGTGCACGTCGATCGGATTCGGCCTGCCCGTGCCGCGGCCGTATAGCAATTTACCTCCACGTGCCATAGTTGAATCTCCCCACAATACTTATTCTTTTACGGAAGTATGTTTACATACCCCCATATGCCGACAGCGCGATCATGCTGCCCCCCCTAGATGGACGGTACCCTACGCCATAAAACGGCGCAATATCAAGCCGGAAAAAGCCACGACCAATGCCGATATCAGGGCCATCCAGTCACCGAAACGTGCATACAATGTTATGCTTTCTAGCGGTTTTGGCAGGGGCGCATCCAGGACACCGACCTCGTTCAACCCGAGTCGCCCGACGATTCGCCCGTAAGCGTCGACGACGGCCGAGATCCCATTGTTGGCGACCCGCACCAGGGGCAAGCCTTCCTCGACGGCACGGATTCGGGCGCCGGCGAAATGCTGGTACGGACCCGAGCTGGTTCCGAACCAAGCATCGTTGGTGACGTTGAGCAGCCACGCCGGCCGGGGGCCGGAGGGAACAACTTTACCGGGAAAGATCGCCTCGTAGCAGATGAGCGGCGCGAAGGGCGGCAGTCCGCGCAGGTCGAGCACGAGCGCGCCCGAGCCCGGGCTGAAGTCCACCGAACCCGCGGCCAGCTTGGCGAATCCCAGGACCGAGCGCAGCGGCATGTATTCGCCAAATGGGACCAGATGCACTTTGTCGTAGGTGCCGACGATCTCGCCGCGACGATCGAGGGCGTGCAGGCTGTTCCACAGGCGCGCGCCGCCGCCCGCTTCCGTCCCGGCGCGCGGCGCGCCGGCGAGCAGCAGTCCGCCCTCCGGGACGACGCGCGCGATGAGCCTGCGCAGTTCCGGTTCCTGCGCGAGCAGATAGGGCACGGCGGTCTCGGCCCAGATCACGTGGCTGATTCGCTCCGCGCCGGGCGCGGCCGAAAGGCGCATCTGCCGGTCCACGTGATCGCGGCGCAGCGCCGCTTTCCATTTGAGCGCCTGTTCGATGCCCGGCTGCACGAGGCGCAGCATGACGCCGTCGACCATGTCCGTGCCCAGCGCCGGGGCGGCCGCCAGACGCAGGCTCCCGCCGCCCCAAACGAGCGCGGGCAGGAGCAGCATGGCGGCGACGAAGACCCGGCGCCCGCGCAACTCCCGGGCGCCCGCCTCGACCAGGACCGCCGGCGCCGCAGCCGCCAGAACGGTGACCAGCGACAGGCCCCAAACGCCGGTGACCGAGGCCAGTTGCAGCATCGCCGGAGAGAAGCTCCAGACGGTGCCGATCAGGTTCCAGGGAAAGCCGGTGAGGACCCAGGCGCGCAGCCATTCCACCGCCAACCAGGCGGTGGCGAGCAGGGCGACCCGCGCCGGACCGCGCCAGCCCGCCCAACCGGTGAGCCATACGGCAAGCGCCGGAAACAGGCCGAGCCCGGCGGTCAGGCCGAGCAGGGCGACCGGCATGACCAGACCGTGACGCGCCGGGTCGACCAGGAAGGCGATGCCGATCCAGTAGAGGCCGGTGAGCATGTGGCCGAAGCCGAAGCTCCAGCCGAGCAAGGCCATGTCCCGGCGCCGGGAAATCCCGTCCATCAACCAGAGGAGCCCGGTAAAGGCGGGTATCAGGAGGGGCAGCAGATGGAGCGGCGGCAAAGCGGCGGTGGCCAGCGCCCCGCACAGCGCCGCCGCGCCGTGCCGGCGCCAGCCGGACAGTCCGGTCAGCGCCGCGCCCGCGAGCCTAGCCGTCACCGGCGCCCAAGACGGGTCCAGGCGGCAGGTTGCGTACCCGCAAGCGTTTGACGCGGCGTGGATCGGCCTCCATGACCTCGAAGCTCACCCCGCTCGTGGCGTGGGCGATGAGCTCGCCTCGGGTCGGGACGCGATCCGCTAGGTAGGAGACCAACCCGCCCAGGGTATCGATGTCCTCCTCGCGCTCCTCCTCCGAGAGGATCGGTCCGACCCGCTCCTCGAATTCCTCGATCGTGGCCCGCGCGTCGGCGATGAGCGAGCCGTCGGGCTGCTCGATCAGCTTCGGGCCCTCGGCGACGTCGTGCTCGTCCTCGATCTCGCCGACGATCTCCTCGACCAGATCCTCGATGGTGAGCAGCCCGTCGATCCCGCCGAACTCGTCGACCACGAGCGCCATGTGCACGCGCGACAGGCGCATTTCGAGCAACAGGTCCAGCGCCCGCATCGAGGGCGCGACGATCAGCACGGTGCGCAGAATCTTGGCCAGTTCAAAGGAACGCCCCGCCGCGACGTGCTTCAAGACGTCCTTGATATGGACGATGCCGATCACGTCGTCGAGGTTCTCGCGGTAGACCGGCACGCGCGAATGCGCGGCCCCGCTCATCACCTCCGTGAGCTCGTCGATGCCGGTTTCGACGTCGACCGAGACGATATCGGCGCGCGGCACCATGACGTCCTCCGCGCTCAAGCGCCGCAACTCGAGGATGTTGCCGAGCAACACCCGCTCGTGGCTGCCGATCAGGGTCGCGGCCTCCTCCTCGGGAACCGTCTCCTCGATCTCGCCGATGATCTCTTCGATGGTCTCGCGCAATCGCGAATCGCCGTTCCGCCGGCGGAAGACCCTGCGCAGCCATCGCCAGAGCCCGCCCAGTATGGAGATCCCGTCGCGATTGCCGTTGACCGGCCTGCTGCCGCCCGCTGCCTGGGTCATGCGCATCCTCTAGGACGGTACGGCCAGCACATAGGGGTCGGAAATGCCGAGGCCGGCGAGGGCGGCGGTCTCGAGCCGCTCCATCGCCGCCGCCTGGGCCTCGGTTCCGTGCTCGTAGCCGAGCAGATGCAAGACCCCGTGCACGACGAGGTGGCACAAATGGTCGGAAAACCGCTTACCCTGTTCCTCCGACTCGCGCCGGACGGTCTCGTAGGCAAGCACCACGTCGCCGAGCAGCAAGGGCCCGCTCGATTCGGGCGCCGAGCCCTCGGAGGTGGGGAAGGACAGCACGTTGGTCGGCCCCTCGACCCCGCGATACCGCCGGTTGAGCCTGCCGAGCGTGGCGTCGTCGGCGAGCACCAGGCCGACCTCCGCCTCGCCGGCCGGAGCCACGCCTTCCTCGGCCGCGGCCAGCGCGGCGCGAGCCGCCCGGCGCGCGAGCGGCTCGGCTTCGGACAGGGTGTCCCGCCAAGCCGGGGCCAGGACCGTGACCGCGATCGATATCTGCGGAGTATCGGGACTACTCGGACTGTCTGGGTCGTCGTTCATCGTCTCAAGCGGGGTTCGGCCCCCGTGAAGCGGGCGCCTGATATGGGGACGGTCATAGCGGTTCGGACGAGCCGTCTCCTGGGTCGCGGGCGCGATCGCGCGCCTCGTAGGCGCCCACGATCCGCGTCACCAACGAGTGGCGCATCACGTCGGCGTTGGTGAACCGCACCAAGGCCACCGTGTCCATGCCGGACAGAAGCTCGACCGCGTCGCGCAGCCCGGAGGGTTGTCCCTTCGGCAGATCGACCTGTGACAGATCGCCGGTGACGGCCATGCGGCTATTCTCGCCCAGGCGGGTTAACAACATCTTCATCTGGACCGGGGTGGTGTTCTGGGCCTCGTCGAGGATGACGAAGGCGTTGGAAAGCGTGCGCCCGCGCATGAAGGCGAGCGGCGCGACCTCGATCTCGCCGTTGGACAGACGGCTCATTACCTGTTCGGCCGGCAGCATGTCGTAAAGCGCATCGTAAAGCGGCCTCAAGTAAGGGTCGACCTTATCGCGCAAGTCGCCGGGCAAGAAACCCAGGCGTTCGCCCGCCTCGACCGCCGGGCGCGACAGGATGATGCGGTCGACCTTGCCCGCCATCATGAGCGACACCGCCATGGCCACCGCCAGATAGGTCTTGCCCGTGCCGGCCGGCCCGATCGCGAAGACCAGCTCGTAACTGCGCAGCGCCCGCACGTAGGTCGCCTGGGTCGGCGAACGCGGCGACAGCCGGCGCTTGCGCGTGATGATGGCGAGGTCCTCGGCGTAGACGTCCGCGACCGCGGATTCGCCGGCCCCGGCCCCAGGGGCCTGCGCGCCCATGCGCACGACCGCGTCGACCTCCGCATCGCCCACTTCCAGGCCCTTGCGCAAGCGCTGGTAAAGCGCGTTGAGCGCCAGTTCGGCCGCGCCCACCGCATCGGGCGGACCCGAGATCGCCAGGCGATCGCCGCGCGCCGCGAGCCGCACGCCGAGCTGCGCCTCCAGCCGCACGAGGTGCCGGTCGTGCTCGCCGTAAAGCAGCGACAGCAGGCCGTTGTCGTCGAAACGCAGCAGCACCGGCTGCCCGGATTCGGAAGGCGCGCCGGTCTTGGACACGGAGCTCAAGCGCGGACCTCCGCGTTCGCCAGGCCTTGGCCGCCGGCCGGCCCGCATGCCGCCGCCGGGCCGAGCAGGCGCCCGGACAGGCTGTTCGGCCGGGCCGCAAGGATGCGCGTTTCCACGATTCGTCCGAGCAGCCGCTCCGGCGCCTCGAGGTGGACCGCCTGCATGGCGGGGCTGCGGCCGGTCAACTGCCCCGGCTTGCGGCCCTTGGCCTCGAGCAGCACGGGCAAGGTCCGGCCGACGCTCGCCTGGTTGAAGGCCGCCTGCTGCGCGTCGAGCAGCGCCTGCAGCGTGGCCAGGCGCTCGGCCTTTATGTGGTCCGGAACCTGTGGCTCCAGCATCGCCGCCGGCGTGCCCGGACGCGGGCTGAACTTGAACGAGTAGGCCTGGGCGTAGCCGACCTCGGTCACCAGGCGCAACGTGGCGGCGAAGTCGCGTTCGGTCTCGCCGGGAAAGCCGACGATGAAGTCGGAGGAAAGCGCCAGATCCGGCCGCACCCGACGAAGGCGCTCGACCGTGCGTCGATAGTCGTCGGCCGTGTGGCGCCGGTTCATGGCCTCGAGAATGCGATCGGATCCGGACTGCACCGGCAGGTGCAGATAGGGCATGAGTTTGGGCTCCTCCCCATGCGCCGCGATCAGCTCCTCGTCCATGTCGTGCGGGTGCGAGGTGGTGTAGCGCAGCCGGTCGAGCCCGCCGATCCCGGCCAGCCGGCGGATCAGCCGGCCGAGGCCCCAGGCCGCACCCGCCGCGTCGCGCGCCGACGGCGCCCGGCCGTGGTAGGCGTTGACGTTCTGACCGAGCAACGTGATTTCGCGCGCGCCGGCGCCGACCAGGCGCTCGGCCTCGGCGACGATGTCGGCCGCGGGGCGCGAGTGCTCGGCGCCGCGCGTATAGGGAACGACGCAGAAGGTGCAGAACTTGTCGCAACCCTCCTGGACCGAGAGATAAGCGCGGACGCCCTGGGGCGCGGCCGCCTCGGGCAGGTGGTCGAACTTGGACTCGACCGGGAAGTCGGTATCGAGCACGCCCGGCGCCCCCCCGGACGCCTCCTGGGACCGGCTCCGCTCGACGCGCGCGATCAGCTCCGGCAGGCGGTGATAGGTCTGCGGGCCGAAAACCAGGTCGACCTGCGGCGCGCGGCGCAAGATCTCCTCGCCCTCGGCCTGGGCGACGCAGCCGGCCACGGCGATCATCATCCGGCCGCCCGAACGCCGCCGCTCCTCCTTGAGGGCGCGCAGGCGGCCGAGTTCCGAATAAACCTTCTCCGCGGCCTTCTCGCGGATATGGCAGGTGTTGAGGATGACCATGTCGGCGCCGCGTGGGCTGGCGACGGGAACGTAACCGAGCGGCGCCAGAACGTCGGCCATGCGCGCCGAATCGTAAACGTTCATCTGGCAGCCGTAGGTCTTCACGAAAAGCTTCTTGACCACCGCCGCCTCATCCCTTCGCCCAAAGCATGCAAGCCCGGCGCGCGTCCGGCGCGCCATGCGCTCCGTCGCCTTGGAGTTCGATGTCGGGCTCGAGTTCCATCGTGTCTTCCATGCCGGCTCGGCGTCGTCCTCTATCCTAACCTAAACGGTGGCTATCCCAACCTAAACGCTGGCCGGCGCGCCTTCGGGCGCGAGCATGGGTCGGCCGGTCAGCGCGGCGGCCACGCCGGCGGCGACCCGGGCCTGGCAGTGATCGCTGAGCGCCTTGCGCGAACCCAGGTCATCGACGGTGACCGGCGGATGAAACTCGACCGTCACGGTCACTCGGCCGAGTCCGACCGCGTGCCACAAGTGGCTGCCCATGTCCATGTCGCCGTACCAGGCGAAAAGCGGCCTCAAAAACCTTCCCATCGGCATGCCGTCCAATTTGGTGTAGGCGATGGAGACGGGCTGGACCAGGAGCGCCTCGCCCCGCGGCCGCCGCTCCGCCACCGAGAACAGGGCGCTCTTGAACGGCAACACCCGGTTGCCGTCGCTGCTGGTGCCCTCGGGAAACAGGATCAGGTCGTCGCCCCGTTCCAGGCGGTTGCTCATCTCGTCCCGGTGCGCCACCGCCTTGCGCCCGCGCCGCTCGACGAAGACCGAGCGCTGCAGCCTGGCCAGCCAGCCGTATAGCGGCCAGCCGGCGACCTCCGCCTTGGCGACGAAGGACCCCTCGATCAGCGAACCCAGGATCATGATGTCGATATAGGAGACGTGATTGGACGCGTAAAGCGTCGGATGGGCCGTCGACTTGCGGCCGCGCGTCTCGACCTGGAATCCAAGGAGTCGGCAGCAGTGCCGGTGATACCAGAGCGGCATGGTCCGCTGCAGGGGAAAGTCGAGGAGCACGGCGAGCGCCTGCACCGGCATAAGCGGTAACGTAAAGCCGGCGTAGAGAAGAAGTCGGACCAGCGACTTGAGCGGTGAACCGAGGTTGGCCGCGGCCATGATGCTTAAGTAACACCTGCGGCCTTGCCGGCGTCATCGCGCAGGTAGTGTCGATAATACCGGTCGGTCACCCATTCGGTCTTGACCACGACGCAGACATCGGTGGTCCCGAAATCGTAATCGATGACGGCGCCCTCGCCGATGAAGCCACCGACCCGCAGATAGCCCTTGAGGAGCGGCGGCAGCAGTTGCATGGCGCGAGACGCCAAAATTTCGTCCGGCGGAATGCGGTTCATGGGGACATAGCGCTCCGGCAGCGCCCAGGTCCTGAGCGCCGGCGGCGCCAGATGGTGGTGATAGAGAAACGAAAGCTGAAGCGCCAGCCGGTCCGGCTCGACGCCCGGCAGGCTCGCGCAACCGAACAACAGGCCGACATCGTGGGCGAGCACGTATTCCACGACCCCGTGCCAAAGCAGCTGCATGGTCGGACCGTTGCGGAATTTCTCCGCGATGCAGGACCGGCCGAGCTCGAGGATGTCACCAGGGAAGTTGAGCAGGTTGGCGATGTCGTACTCGTCCTCGGTATAGAACCGGCCGCAGCGCTCGGCCGCCTCGCGCCGCATCAAGCGGTAGGTGCCGATCACGGCCTCCGGCCCATCGCCGCGGCTGCGGTCGAAAACGAGCAGGTGGTCGCAGTAGTCGTCGAAAGCATCGAAATCCCGCCCGAGCGCGGCCATCTCCTGGGTCGCCTTGGCCACCGTCCCCTCGTAGAAAATTCGATAGCGCAGGGCTTGGGCGGCCTCCACCTCATCGAGGGTCTCGGCCAACCGGAGGTGTAGACTGTTGGTCCAAATATCGACCAACCTGTCCCCACTGGCTTCCATCAAGGCCATGATGGTGCTCCCCTGTGGCGCGCAAAGGCCGGTATCGGCGTCGATCAGGCCTGGTCGCCGGGCTTCGTGCCGCTGCCCGACTTCCCGGAGTTTCCGGACATTTTGACCTTTTCGGTTGCTTTTTCTCCGATATCGTTGGAAACGGCGAAAAGATCGAGCCTGTGCCCGACGAGCCGGTAACCCAGGGCTGCCGCCACCTCGCGCTGGAGCCGTTCGATCTCGTCGTTCTGAAACTCGATGACTTTTCCGGATTTCACGTCGATCAAGTGATCGTGGTGTTCCTTCGGCGCCTCTTCGTAGCGCGCCCGTCCGTCACCGAAGTCGTGCCGTTCGAGAATATTCACTTCCTCTAGCAACTTAACGGTCCGATAAACCGTCGCAATCGAGATCCGCGGGTCGACCTCGGCGGCGCGCCGATAGACCAGCCCGACATCGGGATGATCGGTCGACTCCGAGAGGACCTGGGCGATGACCCGCCGCTGATCGGTCATCTTCAGGCCCTTCTCGATGCAGAGTCGTTCAAGCTGCGAGGTCATGTCCCCGAGGTCTTTTCGGATCGTCGTGGAGCATGAGTATAACCGAAAAGGCGCCGCCCGCCTATCGCCGAACGACGCCCCCCGCTGAACCCCGAAACGGGCAGAATCATTACTTTTTGCGGCGCGCCCGCGTACCCAACCCGATTTGCTTGGCCAGCCTGCTGCGCTGTTTCGCGTAGTTCGGGGCGACCATCGGATAGTCCGGCGACAGGCCCCAGCGCTCGCGGTACTGCTCCGGCGTCATGTTGTACGCCGTCTTGAGATGCCGCTTGAGCATCTTGAGCTTCTTGCCGTCATCGAGGCAGATGATGAAATCGGGGGTTACCGATTTCTTGATCGCGACTGCCGGCGTCGGACGCTCGGCCTCGCGCCCGCCGGCACCGCTGACGCTGGCCAGGGTATCATGGACTTCACGGATCAGCCGCGGTAAATCGGGCACCGCGACAGAGTTGTGGGAGACATGCGCGGCGACGATGTTCGTGGTCAATGCTAGCAGTTCGCTGGGTTTCGCTTGGTCGGTCATTTCCGTTTCTTACCCAATTGTGTGGTCCAAGTTCTATATAAGTACTTGCCCGACATAAAGCAACAATTTAAATCAAAAAACAAGATTTGGGCCGCGAAAATCGATGTCAAACCAAGAATCCCCGCATCGGACGTGGGAATTTAGTGAAAACCCGCGCCGCGGCGACCAGTAGTGGCCCGGTTCCGGTCTTGTCCGAAGGGATCGGGCGCCGGGCGATCGCGGCGGAGCCTTCGGCACGCGCGGCCCCGGTCACCGCCACCTCGAGCGGTCCGGCCGCGCGCACCGAAATCTCCGGACCGGCGCCGGCCGTCATGCGCCTTCCCCGTGACCGGCTTTCGACCCGTCGGGCAAGGTCACGTCGGGGCCGCGCAAATAGATGGGTGCGGGCGGCGCGGCGTCCGGCGCCGGCAGGGGCC
>JACZWN010000187.1 GCA_022572105.1 Pseudomonadota bacterium
CTCGCTCGGCCTCGACCGGCGCCGGGCGCTCTGGGCGATCAAGGGACTACCGGGCGCGGGCGCCAAGCCGGCGGCGGCGCTGCCGCTGTTCGCCGCCGCGCGCGCCGAGGAGCTGGGCGCGGAGCCGGCCGTGGTCTTGCCGGAGATGCGCCTGAGCGAGCACGTGGTCGACGACTACGCAAGTTTACGTTTCTCGCTGAAAGCGCACCCGGTCTCCTTCCTGCGCGATGGCCTGGCGGCCGAGGGTATCGTCGAGGCGGCGCGGCTTCCCGAGCTGCCTAAGGACAAACCGGTCAAGGTCGCCGGCCTGGTGCTGGTGCGCCAGCGCCCGGGCACCGCCAAGGGCGTGATCTTCGCCACCCTGGAGGACGAGACCGGGGTGGTCAACGTGATCGTCTGGCCCGACGTCTTCGCGCGCCAGCGCAAGGTCCTGCTCGGCGCCCGCCTGCTCGGCGTCGAGGGCCCGCTGCAGCGCGAGGGCCTGGTCATCCACGTCATCGCCAAGCGCCTCGTCGATCTCAGCCCGCGCCTCAAGCAGCTAAGCGCGCCGGGCTTCGATCCCGCGGCGCGCGATCTGGGCGCACCGACGATCTATCCCTCGCGGAATTTCAGATAGCTCGTCCCGGGTGGTCCGGCCGCTGGTCCCCAGCCGCCCCTGTGCTAGACTGCGCCGGCCGGTGTATTGGGGCTGGTTTGTTCGGATTGAAACGGGAAGAGGCGTGGACGTCAGAGCGTGGCTGGAAGGACTCGGGCTGGAAACCTACGCCGAGGTCTTCTCCGACAACGACATCAACGGCGCGACGCTGCCGGCGCTCGAAGCGGCGCTCGCGGCGGAGTGACCGGCCCCCGCGCCCGCGCCGCCGGTGCGGGAACAGCCTAACCCGATGGCAAACGCCGGGTCGGAGGAGGACGAACATGTTGCGGACGACGGTTGCGGGCAGCCTGCCCAAACCCGCCTGGCTGGCGGAGCCGGAAAAGCTGTGGGCGCCCTGGCGGCTCGACGGTGCGGAGCTCGAACGCGGGCAACAGGACGCCGCCCTGGTCTGGCTCAAGGAGCAGGAGGACGCCGGCATCGACATCGTCAGCAACGGCGAGCAGTTCCGCGAGCATTTCGTCCACGGCTTCCTGAAGCACATCGACGGCATCGACTGGAACAAAATGACCAAGATGGGCATCCGCGACGACCGCTACGTGGCCGATGTGCCCACGGTGACCGGGCCGGTCCGGCGCCGGGGCTCGGTCCACGGCGCGGAAGTCCGCTTCACCCGCTCCCATACCGACCACAAGCTCAAGTTCACCCTGCCCGGCCCGATGACCATCTGCGACACCATCGCCGACGCCCACTACGGCAAGCGCGCGGACATGGCCATGGCCTTCGCCGAACTGCTCAACCAGGAGGCGCGGGAGCTGGAGGCCCTCGGCGTCGACCTGATCCAGTTCGACGAGCCGGCCTTCAACGTGTTCATGGACGACGTCAAGGACTGGGGCATCGCCGCGCTGCACCGCGCCATCGAGGGGCTCGGATGCAAGACCGCGGTGCACATCTGCTACGGCTACGGCATCGTCGAAAACATCGATTGGAAGAAGACCCTGGGCGCGGAATGGCGCCAGTACGAGGAGATCTTCCCGGCCATCAACGAAAGCCGCATCGACCAGGTCTCGCTCGAATGCGCCAACTCCAAGGTGCCGCTGTCGCTGATCGGGCTCTTGAAGGACAAGGAGGTGATGGTCGGCGTCATCGACGTCGCCTCGCTCGAGGTCGAGAGCGCCGAGCAGGTGGCGGCGACCATCAGGAGCGCCATGGCCTACGTCGACCCCGAGCGGATGTTCCCCTGCACCAACTGCGGCATGGCGCCGCTGCCGCGCGGGGTGGCCGCCGGCAAGCTCGAGGCGCTTGGCGCCGGCGCGCGGCTGGTCCGGGCCGAGTTGGGTAAAGGCTGAACGGTTAGCCGTCCCGCAAGGCCCCAAGCGCGTCCGAGAAGGCTTCGGCGAATCCGGCGCGTTCCTCGGGCGTGCCCACCGAGACCCGCACGAAGCGGTCGAGCGGGGCGACGCCGGGGCGGCGCACGAAGACGCCGCGTTCCTCCAACAGCTCGACCATGCGCAGCGAGTTCTCCGCGCTTTCCAGGTCGATGGCGACGAAGTTGGTGAGCGAGGGGATGAAGGCCAGGTCGTGGTCGCGCGCCAAGGCCTCGTAGTCGGCCCGACCCTCGGCCACCTGGCGCACCACGTTGGCCGCGAAGTCCGGATCGTCGAGCGAGGCCAGCGCGGCCACCTGGGACAGGCGCCCGACGCCGAAGTGCAGGCGGATCTTCTGGAAGGTGGCGATCACGTCCTCGGCGGCGATGGCGTAGCCGAGGCGCAGGCCCGCCATGCCGTGCGCCTTGGAGAAGGTGCGCAGGCGGATCAGGCGTGTATCGGCGGCATCGATGGGCGGCAGCTCCTCGGGCGGCGCGAACTCGGCGTAGGCCTCGTCGAGCACGAAGAGGCAATCCTCGGGCAGGCGGTCGAGCGCGGCCTCGACCTCGGCGCGCCCCAGGAAGGTGCCGCTCGGGTTGTCCGGGTTGGCCAGATACAAGAGCTTGGCCGCGCTGCGCCGCGTCGCCTCGACCAGCGCCTCCAGGTCGTTGCGGCAGTCCTGCGTGTAGGGCACGAACTCGAGCCGGCCGCCGTAGCCCAGGACATGGTAGTTGAAGGTGGGGTAGGCGCCGGCCGAGGTGACGATGGCCTCGCCCGGGTCGGTGAAGGCGCGCACGATGAGCCCCAAGAGCCCGTCGATGCCCTCGCCGACGACCAGGTTGTCGATCCCCACGCCGAGGTCGGCCGCGAGGCGCGCGCGCAAATCGACGTGCTCCGGGTCGCAGTACCAGGACACCCGGTCGAGCTCGGCGGCCAGGACCGCCTTGGCCTTGGGCGAGATGCCGAAGGAACTCTCGTTGGCGCCGAGGCGCAGGCGGAAGGTTGCGCCCAGGCGCCGCTCGATGGTCTCGGGCCCGACGAAGGGCGTCATCGCCGGCACGCCGGAGACGATCTTGGCATAGGGAACGGGCATCGCGGTGGTCCTCGTGGTCAGGCTGGAAGCGGCGCCATGGTAGCGCCCCGCCGGCACATTCGGCTAGACTCGGAGTCGCCGGGGAACGGGGGATTCATGACCGAGGCGACGGCAGCGCGGCGCGCTTCGATGGCCGCATTTTCTCCGCCTATCAGGTCGAACGCGGCAAGCCCCATCCGGACCTCTTTCTCTTCGCCGCCCAGACCATGGGCGTTGCGCCCCGGGCCTGCGTGATGATCGAGGGCAGCCCGCTCGGCGTGACCGCCGCCAGGGCGGCGGGCATGGCCGTCCTCGGCTTCGCGGGCTTCGCGCCCGAGGGCGACGGCGCCGACCTCGCCGCGGCCGGCGCGTGGCTGTTCCGGGACATGGCGGAACTGCCCGGCTTGCTCGGGCTGGGCTGAAACGCCGGTCGTCGTTGCGCTTAAAACCCCGCTGAGTCAACGCCGTGAACGTCCGCTTCTTGGCGGATCATGCCCGCTTTGCGTTTAACGGCGGACATTGGCGCACAGTCATCGCTACAGCTGCTCCTGACCCTCTTGAGACATCCGTACGGCTCGCTTTAAAGCTTTAATGCGGAGAATAAAGCATTTGGCAGCTAAAATAAAGACTGTGCCAATAACGAAGAAATAGGTCCTGACGAGACAGTTAACCTCGACTTCCCGTCGATGAACAATTTCTCTCGTCGTTCATAGCCTTCATTCCGTAGTATTCGCCTTTCATGCGACCCGCTGTGTATGCGCAAATCCATCTACAGATATGCCTCAACCCACTGATTCTGTGGCGGTCATTTTCGATCGGGAAAGGGTCAGAGGGGTCGCCGGTTATGCGAATGAGTTCATCGATTATACGCTTATCGAACGAAAAGGTATGCGCCACCTGATTCCGTGCCTTGTTCAATAATCCAATACAGGGAAGGAGGACCGGGTCATGTTCACCAAAACCCATCAAATATGCTATTTCCAGCTTTTGGGAAAAAGTGAACCTAATATCATCAACTTCCACCGCGACACGCGAGTGGCACCTAATGTATTGCGTGATTACATGCTCAATAATCAGATGGCTCTTGAGAATAGCGTACTCCAAGTTTTGAGTTCTTGGGAATTGACGAGGCAGGTCGATTGCAAGTTCATCAGCAATCTTCTTGATTTCTGCTTCACGTTCCTGATCGGAAAGAAAGTGCTCTTTTGGGGAAATAGTAAATGAGCCGCTTTTGAGCCACTCGTGGGCGGTTTCAAGATCTGGTCGTTTCCTCTTTGATTTCCAAACGTGCATGATACCAAATCCGCTATGTATCTAGATTGCAAGAAGTGAACATAGAATCGTAAATTAAATGGTCATCGTTGCTTAGTGTTTCCACCGGTCAATTTTCGAATTGGCCTGCTACATCTGAAAGCTCCACGATGTGAGGTTCGTCCGCTCTCTGAATGTCTCTTCCTGGCTCCACTCGGATTCAATCGCCGCGCCGGAACGACGACCGCTTTGATTCGCTAAGGCGGCCTTCGAGTCCGCGTTCTGCTTCAGTGCATCGAATTTCGAACCGCGGCACTGCCGAATCACCCAGGCCCTTCGCGCCGCGCTTGTTGTCGGGTAGACTCCCCGGGCCCGACTCCAAGCCCGGTCCCAGGCCCGCCATGATCATCGATCCCGCCCTGGCCGACGTCGACCCGCTGCGCCGGGCGGTGCGCGACAACGTCCGCGCCGACGAGACCGAGATCGTCCGGCGCTTGGCGGCCGAGGCGGCGCTGCCCGAAGACGCCCGCGAACGCGTGGCCGAACGGGCCCGGGCGCTGGTCGAGGAGGTCCGGCGCGCGCGCATCGGCAAGGGCGGGCTCGACGCCTTCCTGCACGAGTTCGGGCTGTCCAGCAGGGAGGGCGTGGTGCTGATGTGCCTGGCCGAGGCGCTGCTGCGCGTGCCCGACGCCGAGACCGTCGACAAGCTGATCAGGGACAAGATCGCCGACGCCGACTGGCGCGGCCACCTCGGCCACAGCGAGTCGCTGTTCGTCAACGCCTCGACTTGGGCCTTGATGCTGACCGGCCGGGTCGTGCGCCTGGACGAGGCGGACACCCGGGATCTGGCCGGCACGCTCAGGCGCCTCGTGCACGACAGCGGCGAGCCGGTGATCCGCGCCGCCATCACCCAGGCCATGCGCATCCTCGGGCGCCAGTTCGTCATCGGCCGCACCATCGGCGAGGCGCTCGAGCGGGCCAAGGGCGACGAGAAGCGCGGCTACCGCCATTCCTACGACATGCTGGGCGAGGCGGCGCTGACCGCGGCCGACGCCAAGCATTACTTCGACGCCTACCTGCGCGCGATCGCCGCCATTGGCGAGGCCGCCGGCACCAGGGGCGCCATCGCGGCGCCCGGCATCTCGGTGAAATTGACCGCGCTGCACCCGCGCTGCGAGTTCGCGCAGGCGCGGCGCGCGCTCGACGAGTTGGCGCCGCGGCTCAAGACGCTGGCGCTCGAGGCCAAGAAATACGACATCGGCCTGACCGTGGACGCCGAGGAGTCGAGCCGCCTCGACCTCTCCCTCGCCGTGATCGAGGCGGTCTCGGGCGATGCGGCGCTGAAGGGCTGGGACGGCTTCGGCCTGGCGGTGCAGGCCTACCTGAAGCGCGCCCCCCAGGTGCTCGACTGGCTGGCCGGGATGGCGCGGGCGCACAAGCGCCGCCTCATGGTGCGCCTGGTCAAGGGCGCCTACTGGGACAGCGAGATCAAATTGGCCCAGGAGGCCGGCCTCGACGGCTATCCGGTGTTCACCCGCAAGGTCTCGACCGACGTCTGCTACCTGGCCTGCGTCAAGCGCCTGTTCGCCAACCCGGACGCCTTCTATCCCCAGTTCGCGACCCACAACGCCCATGCCCTGGCCACGGTGCTCGAGCTGGCCGGTGGCACCCGCGACTTCGAGTTCCAGCGCCTGCACGGCATGGGCGAGGCGCTCTACGACCAAGTGGTCGGCGCGGAGCACATGAACCTGCCGGTGCGCATCTACGCGCCCGTGGGCAGCCACGAGGACCTGCTCGCCTACCTGGTGCGCCGGCTGCTCGAGAACGGGGCCAACACCTCCTTCGTCAACCGCATCGTCGACGAGGCGGCGCCGATCGAGGAGATCATCGCCGATCCGATCGCGCGGGCGCGCGAACTGGACCCGGTCCCGCACCCGCGGATTCCCTTGCCCGCGGAGCTCTACGGGCCTGAGCGGCGCAACTCGGCCGGCCTCGACCTCTCCGATCCGCAGGCGCTGGCTCCCTTGGGCCAGGCGATGGACGCGGCGGCCGCGCGCGGCTGGCGCGCCGCGCCGCTCATCGGCGGGGCCGAGCGGGAGGGCGCCGCCAGGCCGGTCGTCGATCCCGCCGACGACCGGC
>JACZWN010000188.1 GCA_022572105.1 Pseudomonadota bacterium
TCCGAGAGGACCAGCGCGCCGGCACCGGCAAGCGCGGCGCGCGCCGCCGCCACGAGCTCGCGCGCGGTCTCCGGCGCGAGCGGATGGGCGGCCTCGCGGTCGGTGCGCAGGAGCTGCTGGCCGGCGGCGATGTAGCGTTCCTTGATGGTGGTCGGCCGGCCCCGGTGAACCAGCAGGCGGCAGCCGTCTCCGGTTTCCGCGAGGGCGAGCGCCTGGACCTCGCGTCCGGCGGCATCGTCCCCGACCACGGCCACCAAGTCGGTCGTGACCCCGAGCGCGGCCAGGTTTCGCAGTACGTTCCCGGCCCCGCCCAGCATGGCCGCCTCGCGCTCGATGCGCAGCACCGGGATCGGTGCCTCGGGCGAGATGCGCTCGACCGCGCCATAGACGAAGCGGTCGAGCATGACGTCGCCGACGACCAGCACCCGGGCGCCCGCAAGGGCCTCGAGGCGGGACGCGAGTTCGATGTTCTCGGTCATCGGCGGCCTCGGGGGCGGCCTCGGGGGCGGCCTCGGGGGCGGCCTCGGGCCAGCGCGCGTGCGGATGGGCCGATCATACCAAACCCAGGGATCGTTCGAGGGCGCCGCAGAACATCTGGCCCAGGGTAATGTGCATTTCCTGGATGCGCGCGGTCGTCTCGGAGGGCACGACGAGCAGGGGATCGGCCAGGCCGAGGAGGTCGCCGCCGCCCTTGCCGGCGAGCGCGGCGGGCACGACGCCCAAGTCCCGGGCCGCTTGAAGCGCGAGCACCACGTTGCGGCTCTTGCCCGAGGTGGTGATGGCGAGCGCCAGGTCGCCGGGCCGGGCGAGCGCTTGGATTTGGCGCGCGAAGACCTGGTCGTAGCCCAGGTCGTTGCCGATGGCGGTGAGCGCCGAGGTGTCCGTGGTCAGGGCCAGGGCGGCAATCGGCGCGCGGTCGCGGACGTAGCGCACGGTCAGCTCGGTCGCCAGGTGCTGGGCGTCGGCGGCGCTGCCGCCGTTGCCGAAGAACAGGATCTTGCCGCCGGCGCGGACCGTGCGCACGCCGTGCCCGACCAAGCGCCCGAAGGGCTCGGCCAGCGCCGCCGCGGTCGCCGCCGCCACCGCCGCGTGCTCGGCAAACTCGGCCTCGAAGAAAGCGCCCAGATCGATATCGGCCAAATCAGGCCCCCCGTCGCTTGCCGCCGCCCGTTCGCCTAATCCATCCACCGGGCGGGCGCAAGGGAAACGCAGTGGACGGGCGCAAGGGAAACGCCGTGGACGGGCGCAAGGGAAACGCATGGGACGGGCGGCGTCCGGTCGAGGCGCCAAACCGGCACCGCGCAAACCGTCACCCGGCCACGCGCCGCTCCGGCGGCGATTTTGTGGCCCGGGTTGATTATTCCGCCGAGTCATGGTGATTTGGCTTGCAAACTGTGGGAGGCTTCTTCCATATCGGCCGCTCTTGCACAATAACCCGGTCATCTACTGGTTGGGGAGGATGAACGATGTCGCATGTTCAGGCCCTCTTTCAATTGGGGATGGACTTGGATCCCGATTCAAGCACCGCCCAAGGGGCCCCCGTAATCGACGCCGAGCCCGGCGCACCCGCCACCGAGGAACGGCGGGACTTCTACATCGAACGCGACGGCGTGCGCTACGCCGGCACGCACCTGATCGTCGATCTTTGGGAGGCCGAGCGACTAGACGATCTGACCCACGTCGAGGCGGCCCTCAGGGATTGCGTCGAGGCCGCCGGGGCGACCTTGCTGCACATCCACCTGCACCACTTCGCCCCGCACGGCGGCATCTCGGGCGTGGCGGTGCTGGCCGAATCCCACATCAGCATCCACACCTGGCCGGAAACCGGCTACGCGGCGCTCGACGTCTTCATGTGCGGCTGCGCCGAGCCGCGCGCGGCGATCGAGGTCCTGCGCAAGGCCTTCCGCCCGGCCCGCCTGGCGGTCGAGGAGATCCTGCGGGGCCGGGTCGCGTGACTCGGTGGATCGAGGAAGTCCTGCACCCGGGTCTGAGATTCAAGCTGGAAGCCGAAAAGGTCCTCTACGACAGCCGGACCGCGCACCAGCGCGTGGTCGTGTTCGAGAACGTGACCCTCGGCCGAGTGCTGATCCTGGATGATATCGTCCAGACCACCGAGCGCGACGAGTTCGTCTACCACGAGATGCTCTCGCACGTGCCGATCTTGGCCCATGGTGCCGCGCGCGAGGTGCTGATCGTCGGCGGCGGCGACGGCGGCATGCTCGAGGAGACCCTGAAGCACGGCGCCATCGAGCGGGTCACCATGGTCGATATCGACGCCGGCATCATCGAGCTGGCCAAGACCTACCTGCGCTCGATCTGCAAGGACGCCTTCGAGGACCCGCGCACGGACCTGGTGATCGCCGACGGGGTCGCGTTCGTCGCCCGCTGCGACCGGCGCTTCGACGTCATCATCGTCGATTCGACCGACCCGGTCGGACCCGGCGTGGCGTTGTTCAGCGACGATTTCTACAGGAACTGCCGGCGTTGCCTGACGCCGGGCGGAATCCTGGTCACCCAGAACGGGGTGCCGTTCCTGCAGGCGACCGAGCTGGTCAACACGCTCACGGCCTTTCGGAGCCTTTTCGCCGATGCCAGCTGCTACCTGGCGACCGTGCCGGCCTACGTCGGCGGGCCCATGGCCTTCGGTTGGGGCACGGACGACCTGAAGGCCCGGGCGACGCCGCCGGCGGTGCTGCGGGCGCGTTTCGAGAAGGCCGGGATCGAGACCGACTACTACACGCCCGAGGTGCACGCCAGCGCCTTCACGCTGCCCGCCTACATCGCCCGGATGATTTCCTAGACCGGATCTCTATGGGTCATTATCAACGCTCCTTGGTATTAGCGCCGGCGGTATTAGCGCCGGCGCAACCCGGGCGACGCCTCGACCAGTCCGGCCGAAAGGATGAGCACGCAGCCCGCGGCCTCGCGCCAGCCGAAGGGCTCGTCGGTCAGGAGGGCGGCGCTCGCCGAGGCCACCACCACCTCGAGCAGCAACAGGATCGAGACCCGTCCGGGATCGAGGTGCGCCGCGCCCCACAACACCAGCCAAGTGGCCGGCACAATGAAAAACAGCCCGACGGCGGCGGCGAGCGGCAGGACGCGAACCATCTCGGCGCCGCTCGGCGCCGGCCCGGTGGCGAGCGCCAGCGGCACGGCGATGAGCGCGGCGCAGGCGAAGGACACGAAGGTGCGGTCGAGCCCGGCAATCTCGGGGGCCTTGCGCGCGACCGTCACGGAAAGCGCGAAGATTATTCCCGACAGCAGCCCCAGCCAGTCGCCGAGCGAGCCGGGCAGCGGCAAGCCGGCCTCGAAGCCGAGCACCACCGCGGCGCCGCTTAAGCCCAGCACGATGGCCAGCACGCGCGCCGGCCCGATCCGCTGGTCCAGCAGGATGAGCGCGAACAGCGTGGCCCAGACCGGCGCCAGATAGAACAGCAGGACCACGCGGACCACCTCGCCGACCAGCACCGCATGGTTCCACAGCACCAGCACCACGCCGAACAGGAACCCGGTCCAGAACAGGTTCCATCCGCCGGCGCGCAGGCGCGCGCGCCGTGTCCAGGCGACGGGCACGAGCACCGCCGCGGCCACGGCGTAGACCGCCAGGCTGGCCCAGCCGCCGGGCAGTCCGCGCTCGGCAAGCGCGCGCAGCGGCAGCCACCAGAGGCCCCAGAACAGGGCCGAGCCGGCGACCGCGAGCGCCGGCAAGGCGGTTTCGCCACCGCGTGTCGTCATGGGCTCAGCCCCTCATCCCAATACGGCGTGCCGCCGAAGCGTTCGGCCAGGAAGTCGACGAAGACGCGCACCTTGGGCGAGAGGTTGCGGCTCGCCGGATAGACGGCGGCGATCATCGAGTCCGCGGCATCGCGCCAGCCCGGCAGGAGCCGCGCCAGACGCCCGGCGCGCAGATCCTCGGCGCAGATGAAGCTGGGCATGAAGGCGATGCCGAGCCCGCCGAGCGCGGCCGCGAGCAGGGCGTCCCCGTTGTTCGCGCGCAGGCGCCCGGCGACGCGCACCCGCTGCTCGCCGCCCAAACCATTGGCGCCGCCGGGCCCGCGCAGGATCCAGGTATCACCCGAGATCTGATAGCTGTAGAGCAGGCATTCGTGCCCTTTCAGATCCTCGACCGCGCGCGGCGCGCCGTGGCTCTCCAAGTATGACGGCGCGGCGCAGAGCACCAGGCGGTTCGGCGCGAGCCGCCGGGCGATCAGGCTGGAATCCGCGAGCCGGGCGATGCGGACGGCCACGTCGAAGCCCTCCTCCACCAGGTCGACCACCCGGTCGTTCAGGGCCAGGTCGACGGTAAGCTCCGGGTAGCGCGCCATGAAATCCGGCAGCGCCGGGCCGAGGTGGCGCACCCCGAAGGACATGGGCGCGTTGACCTTGAGCCGGCCACGCGGCGCGCTCGCCAGGCGGGTCACCGCCCGCTCCGCCGCCTCGGCCTCGGCGACCACGCGCCGGCAGCCCTCGTAGAACGCGGCGCCGGCCTCGGTCAGCGACAGGCGCCGCGTGGTGCGGTTGAGCAGGCGCAGGCCCATGCGGTCCTCGAGGCGGCCGACCTGCTTGGAGACCGCCGACTTGGACAGGCCCAGATCGCGCGCCGCGCCCGAGAAGCTCTCCATCTCGACGACGCGCGCGAAAACCGCCATGGCGCTCAGGTGATCCATCGGAGTCTCGCAATATGCCCGGGTCGGCCCATTATTGTTTCTTTATAGAAACAATCAAGTTCCTATTTTGCGTATTATATATATTGAGAAGAGTACCCACCTTATTCCCGGAAGCAAGCGAGCATAATTCGGCGCAAGGAGCTTGGACCATGATCCATATTCAGCCTTTCGAGGACCTGGGGCGTTTCGATAACGACTGGCTGGCGGCGCGCTACCATTTCAGCTTCGCCGGCTACCGCGACCCGGCGCGCATGGGCGTCGGCCCGCTCCTGGTCTGGAACGACGATTTGGTCCAGCCCGGGCGCGGCTTCGACCCGCACGGACATCGTGATATGGAGATCATCACCTACGTGCGCGAAGGCGCGATCAGTCACGAGGACCACCTGGGCAACCGCGGCCGCATCGAGGCCGGCGACGTGCAGGTGATGTCGGCCGGCCGGGGCATCCGCCATTCCGAATACAACCTGGAGGCCGGGCCGACGCGCATCTTCCAGATCTGGATCGAGCCCTCCGAGACGGGGCTCGAGCCGCGCTGGGCGCAGCGCCGCTTCCCCAAGGGCGACCGCGGCGGCGCCCTGGTCGCGCTCGCCTCGGGACGGCCCGGGCACGTAACGGGCCAGGACGGCGCGCTGCCGATCCATCAGGACGCCGCGATCCTGGGCGCGACGCTCGCCCGGGGTCAGCGCGTGAGCCACCGGCTGGAGAGCGGCCGCAAGGCCTACCTGGTCCCGGCGCGCGGACGCGTTCGGGTGAACGATGTTATCGCCGAGGCGCGCGACGGGGTCACGATCACCGAGGAGACCGAGATCACGATTACCGCGCTCGATGACGCCGAGATCCTGCTCGCCGATCTGCCGTGAGCGGCGGCGGCAACGCAGGATCGGCGCATATTAGGAAAGGAACTTAGAGACCATGACCGTGCAAACCGCCGAGACCCGGCTGATCATCCCGGCGCTCGGGCCGCTCCATGCCAATCTCTCGCGCTGGGGCTACCCGCTGATCCGCGCCGCCACCGGCCTCATGCTCATGCCGCACGGCGCCCAGAAGCTGTTCGGCTGGTTCGGCGGCTACGGCCTCGAGGGCACCGGCGGCTACTTCGCCCAAAACCTGGGCCTCGAGCCGGGCGTGCTCTGGGCGGCGCTTGTCGGCGGCACCGAGTTCTTCGGCGGCCTGTGCCTGGCGCTCGGCTTCCTGACCCGCCCGGTGGCGGTCGGCGTCACCATCCTCATGACGGTCGTGATCCTCACCGTGCACCTGCCCAACGGCTTCTTCTGGAGCCAGGGCGGCTACGAATATCCCCTGCTCTGGGGCCTCGTCGCGCTGGCCATCGCGTTCAAGGGCGGTGCCGAGATGTCCCTCGACCGCGCCATCGGGCGCGAGTTCTAGCCCTTAGGAAAGGGACCATGGCGATGGGTCGATCGATCGACGGCGTCTGGCACGATGACAACTCCGACCGGCATACCCGGGACGGGCGCTTCGTCCGCCGAGACAGCCAATTCCGCAACTGGGTGAGCCGCGACGGCGCGCCGGGCCCGAGCGGCGAAGGCGGCTTCCAGGCCGAGCCGGGGCGCTATCACCTCTACGTCTCGCTCGCCTGCCCCTGGGCGCACCGCACGCTCATCCTGCGCAAGCTGAAGCGCCTGGAGGAGGTGGTCTCGGTCTCGGTCGTGCACTGGCACATGGGCACGAACGGTTGGGAGTTCCGCGCGG
>JACZWN010000189.1 GCA_022572105.1 Pseudomonadota bacterium
CCATCTCATCGACCGCGCCCGGGTTCATATCGACCAGACATTCGAGCGGCCCTGGGCCGACAACATGCTGCGCGGCCTGCTGTCCCTGGTGGTGCCGCGCCCCTGGCTGTTCCGCCTCGCCCTGCGCGCGGCGCGGCCGGCGCGGGCGTGTTCGCGGTTCCTGCCCGGACGCTTGGCCTCCCTCGCGGCCATGGCGCCGGCCCGCATCGCCGGCCCCTCGCCGGTCGACCGTCCCCAGGTCTTCCCGGCCCAAGGTCCCCGGCGCCTGCGCGTCGCCTTGCTCACGGGCTGCGCCCAGCAGGTGCTCGCGCCCACGATCAACGAGGCCACGGTGCGCTTGCTGACCCGCCACGGGGTCGAGGTCGTGGTCGCCCGGGGCGCGGGCTGCTGCGGCGCGATCACCCATCACCTGGGGCGCGAGGCCGCGGCGCGCGCCTCGATCAAGGCCAACGTCGCCGCCTGGACCCGCGAAGTGGACGGGGACGGCCTGGACGCGGTGGTGATCAACACCTCGGGCTGCGGCACCACGATCAAGGATTACGGCTTCATCCTGCGCGGCGACCCGGACTGGGCGGACAAGGCGGCCAAGGTTTCGGCGCTGGCCAAGGACATCACCGAGTTCCTGACCGGGCTCGGCCTGAACGCGGCGGCGCGCGAGACCGGTCTCACGGTGGCCTACCAGTCGGCCTGCTCCATGCAGCACGGCCAGAAGATCACCGCCGAGCCCAAGGCGCTGCTCGCCGCCGCCGGCTTCATCGTCAAGGACGTGCCCGAGGGGCACCTGTGCTGCGGCTCGGCCGGCACCTACAACATCTTGCAGCCGGAGCTCGCCACGCGCCTGCGCGACCGCAAGGTGGCCAACATCGAACGCGTCGGCGCGGACCTGATCGCGACCGGCAACATCGGCTGCCTGACCCAGATTTCGGGCGCCACCAAGATCCCCATGGTGCACGGCGTGGAATTGCTCGATTGGGCGACCGGCGGCCCGCTGCCCAAGGCGCTCGAGGGCCTCGACCTCGACGCCGCGCGCGCCGCGGCGCAGGCCGCGCGGGCGGCGGAATAAGCCTGACTGGCTATGCGCGCTTCGAGGTCGAATTGTCGGATATCCAACGGGCCAAAACGTCCTCTTCGATCTCTCCGGCGGCGAGGGCGACGATCATATTGACCTCGTCAATCTCATCGGGTTCGAACAGGTATCCATTGCGAAACAGGAAGGCGCGCGCGGTCAGGTCGCCGGTGCGCTTGTTGCCATCGATAAAAGGGTGGTTCTTTACGATTCCGGTACAGTACGCCGCCGCGAGGTCAAACAGGGTCGGGTCGTTCCCGTAGGCGTAGAGATTGCGCGGGCGATCGCGCGCACTCTCGAGAAGCCCCATATCGCGCACCCCGTGGGATCCGCCAAATTCGGCGACCGCTTGAGTGTGAATGGCCTGAACGAGCTGGACCGTCAGCCATTTTGGCTCCATCAACGCTTGGCCAGCTCACGCATGGCGTTGCGATGGCGGCGCATGTAGTCGCGGTTGTCCTCCAGAACCTCTGCGAACTCGGGGTCGTAAGGGGTCAGCTCCACACCGTCCGGCGTGCGCACCGGATAGAGCTTGTCGCCCTCGCCGACGCCGAGCTCGGCCAAGAGCTCCTTGGGCAGCACGAGCCCGAGCGAGGTGCCGATCTTGCGGATTTTCAATGGCTTGGTCATTTCGACCCTCCAAACCTCAAAGTTCACATAGCTATAAATATTATAATATATGGCCGCCCGAGGAGCAAGTGCCGCCGGTTACCCGGCTATTTCGCCATGGCCCTGGTGCGCACCTTTTGTGCCCGCTTGCCTAGCCCTCCTCCGCCAGTCCTCTGAGCGCCAGGCGCTGGGTCTCGACGGCGCGTTCCCAGACCATCTCTTTCCAATCGTCGGCGTCCTGGTAGAAGGCCTCGCGGATCTGCGCCTTGATCGCCCGGCCCTGGTCGGAGTCGACCTCGCCGTAGAGGTGCAGCCAATTATCGGCGCGCAGGGCGAGCTTGACCTGCTCGGTCGGCAGCGTCCCGTACTCGAGCGCGATGCCGGTCAGCTGCGCGTGCGGCAGCGCCGCTACCATGCCGGCCAAGTTGTCCCCGGAGAGCTCGGTCGAGGTCGAGGAACCGAGGTAGGGCGAGGTAATGTCCTGGTCGTACCACGCATTGGCGCGCGCCAGGCCGCCCGTGTCCGGCGGGTGGATGCAGATCCGCTCGCCGTAGCCGCGCGGGCCGAGCCCCGTGTGGTAATCGATGACCGCGACGTGGCGGGCCTTGGCCAGGTTCCGGCGCAGGACATGGAGCAGGGTGTCGTGCGACCAGGTCGTGGCGTGGCCGCCGAAGAAGATGCCGTCGGCATGGCTGTACTGCCCGCCCGAGACCGCCGCCTGCAGGCCCCAGGCGCCGTGCTTCTCCCGGTAAGCCTCGATCACCTTGCGGCTTTCGGCGATCGCCGCGTCGTTCCATTCGCGCGGGCACAGCGCCTCGTGCAGCTGGTCGTAGCCGTGGTTGACCGGATAGGGCGCGTCGTGGTCGATGAAGTTGCGGTTGAGGTCGACGTTGTCCTCGGTGACCCGGCGCAGCCAGGCGAAACCGTAGGGATTGATGGCGTGGATCTGGAGCAGCGCGAGGCCGGGCGGGGCCTCCCGATAAAGCCCCGATTCGAACCAGCCGGCCTGCACGGCCGAGCCGCAGAAGCCCTCGGCGCCGTGGGTCGCCGAGATCGTCACCAGCACGCGCTCGGCCTCGGGCGGCCCGAGCCAAGCGGTGTCCGTGGCGAGCGCCTCGCCGTTCGGCCCCGGCGCCGGGTTGACATGAGACCCGAGGCGCCCGCCCGCCGCCTTGGCGGCCGCCAGGAACCGGGCCCGCGCCGCGACGTAGTCGCCCGAGAAATAGCCGCTGGCGGTCATGGCGCCCAAATCCTCATCCGAATCCGCCCCGAATCCTCATCCAATCGTGATCGCCGTCCGGCGCGCGCTCCCTTGGGTGCCCGGCCGTTATGGGACATAATTAGGGGTATGAGGACCTTGACCGCAATAGCTTTGGCTCTGGGCCTGGCGTTCGTCGCCGGCCCGGCCGCGGCGGATCAGAACGACCCGCGGCTCGGCGACCTGTTCACCCGCCTCAAGGCGGCCCCCGACGCCCGCGCCGCCCACGGCGTCGAGCGCTCCATCTGGGGTATCTGGACCAAGTCCGACGACGACGTGATCGCGCTGCTCATGAACCAGGGCCTGGCCGCCATGGCCCGGCGCGACTTGCGCGCCGCGCTCGGCAAGTTCGAGCAGATCGTCAAGATCGCGCCCGGCTTCGCCGAGGGCTGGAACAAGCGCGCCACGGTGCACTACCTGCTCGGCGATTTTGCCGCGTCCTTGCACGATATCGGCAAGACCCTGACCCTCGAGCCGCGCCACTTCGGCGCGCTGTCCGGGCGCGGCCTGGTGCTGCTCGAGTTGGAGAACGCGGAGCTGGCGCTCCAGTCCTTCGAGGCGGCGATCGAGATCCATCCGAAGCTATCCGGCGCCAACCTCAACGCCGAAGCGCTGCGCCGGGAAATCGAAAAAAACGAGATCTGATTGAAGCCGCGGCCGCTCGCCGGAGTGGACTGGCACACGGCGGCGGGCGCGCTGGTCTGCCAGGCGGCCGGCGGGCGTGGTCCTCCGGCGTGAAACGTGTAAGCTGGGCCGGCAGTCCCGGGAGGCGAATCGATCATGGCCGTTCGAACCTGGCGGGTTCCCGCCGTGGTGCTATTTTGCGCCATGGTCGTGCTCGGCCTCAACATGGGCGTGCGCCAGACCGCCGGGCTGTTCCTCGAGCCCATGACCCAGGACCTGGGCATCAGCCGGAGCAATTTCGCGCTCGCCATCGCGCTCCAGAACCTGCTGTGGGGGGTGCTCACCCCCTTCTTCGGCGTCCTGGCCGACCGCTACGGCACCGGCCGCTGGCTGGCGCTCGGCGGGATCCTCTACGTGGCCGGACTGTTGATCATGGGCCTGGGCGGCAGCGAGGCCAGCCTGCACCTGGGCGCGGGCGTTTTCATCGGCGCGGCGGTCAGCGCCTGCGGCTTTCCGCTCGTGCTTTCGGCGGTGGCGCGCGCCTTTCCCGGGCGCGGGCGCAGCCTGGCGCTGGGCGTCGCGGCCACCGGGGGCTCGGTCGGCCAGTTCCTGTTGCTGCCCTTCACCCAGGTGATGATAGGGAGTGCCGGCTGGGTCACGGCGCTGGTCATCCTGGCCGCGATCGCGGCGCTCATCGTGCCGGTGGCCGCGGCGCTCACCGGCCGGCCCGAGGCGGTCTCGGCCGAGGGGGCGGACGGCGGCATCCGGGCCGCGATCCATGAGGCCGGGCGCCACCGCGGCTATCAGCTCCTGAACGCCGGCTTCTTCGTCTGCGGCTTCCACGTGTCCTTCATCGCGACCCACCTGCCGTCCTACATCAACACACTCGAGTTCGATCCTATCGTCGGGGCCACCGCGCTCAGCCTGATCGGCTTCTTCAACATCATCGGCGGGTTGCTGGCGGGCTACCTGGGGGGGCGCTACCGCAAGAAGTATCTGCTCTCGGGCATCTATCTGGCGCGCGCCGTGGTCATTACCCTGTTCCTGATCGCGCCCAAGAGCGAGCTTTCGGTCTGGCTGTTCGGCGCCAGCTTCGGCGTGCTCTGGCTGAGCACCGTGCCGCTCACCAGCGGCCTGGTCGGCGACCTCTTCGGGGCGCGCTATATGGCGACGCTGTTCGGCTTCGTCATGTTCAGCCACCAGATCGGCGCCTTCTTCGGCGCCTGGCTGGGCGGCCTGAGCTACGACCTGACCGGTTCCTACACGGCGATCTGGGTGATGGCGGTGGCGCTCGGACTGCTGGCCGCCGTGCTCCATTGGCCGATCTCCGACCGGCCGCTGGCCGAGACCCGCACGCCCCAACCCGCGCCCGAGCAAGTGTGATACCAACCGGATATTTTTCTAGGCGCGCAGTAGCCAGACCAGCAGCACGCCGAGCGTGGCCGCGGCAAGGCCGCCCAGGCGCAACGCTTCGGGCGACATCTGCTCCATCATGACCACGATCTGGCGCAGCCGGCGGGGAAACAGGGCGAGGAACAGCCCCTCGATCACCAGCACCAGGGCCAGCGCGGTGAACAGATCGGTCACGATCCGGCGGCCCGGCGCTCCGCCCCGCCCAGACATCGATTCCCGGGGCCCGCCCGGCCCCGGCGACGGCCCCCAGGGGCCGTCGCTAGCGCCGCCGCGCGCGCCCGGGCGCCGCGCGTCACTCCGCGGTGCTCTTACCGATGGCGCTGAAGAAGTCGAAGAACTCGCTGTCGGGCGACAGGACCATGAAGGTGCTCTCGCCCGAAAGCGCCGCCTCGTAGGCCTGCATCGAGCGGTAGAAGTTGAAGAAATCCTGGTCCTGGCCGAAGGCGTGGTTCAGGATCCGGGTCCGGGTCGCCTCGCCGTGGCCACGCTCGATTTCGGCCTCGCGCTTGGCCTCGGCCACGATCACCGTCGCCTCGCGGTCGGCGCCGGCCCGGATGCGCTGCGACCGCTCGAAGCCCTGGGCGCGGAACTCCGCCGCCTCGCGCTCGCGCTCGGATTTCATACGGTTGTAAACGGTCTGAGAGATCGAATCGGGAAAGTCGGCGCGGCCGATGCGCACGTCGACCAGCTCGATGCCGAAACCTCCCGCTACCAAATTCACCGATGCTTTGATCTGTTGCATGATGTCGTTGCGCTCCTCCGACAGCACGCTGGCCAGGGTCGCGTTGCCGAGGACGCCGCGCACCGAGGCGTTGAGGACCGGCCCCAGGCGCTGGCGCACACCGGCTTCCGTCTGCACCCGTTGGAAGAACAACAGCGCATCGGTGATGCGGTAGCGCGCGAAGGCATCGACCAGCAGGCGCTTCTGGTCGGAGAGCAGGATGCTCTCGACCGGCGGGTCCAGGTTGAGCATGCGTTTTTCGTAATACAGCACGTCCTGGATGAAGGGCAGCTTCCAGTGGAGGCCCGGTTCCGTGACCACCCGCTTGGGGTTGCCGAGCTGCATGACGATCGCCTGCGAGGTCTGGTGCACGGTGAAGGCCGCGCTCGAGACCACAACGCCGAGGACGATCACCAGGATGCCGAGGATGAGGAAAACTCTGCGATTCATGATTTTCTCTCCCCGCCCTACTGGGTCTCGGCGCCGGAGCGGCGCCGCAGCTCGTTGAGCGGCAGGTAGGGGACCACCGAGCTCTGGATGCTGCGATCCATGATGACCTTGTCGACATTACTCAAGAGGTTCTGCATGGTTTCCAGATACATGCGCCGCCTGGTGACCTCCGGGTTCTCCTTGTAGGCGGCGAACACCTGGAGGAAGCGCTGGGCCTCG
>JACZWN010000018.1 GCA_022572105.1 Pseudomonadota bacterium
CCTGCTCCGCGGCCAGGATCAGCGCCGCCGCACCGTCCGTCTGGTACAGCAGCACCGGCTCGCCCCGGCGCAACTCGCCGATGGCGCGCTCGACCGCCCGCAGCACGGCGGCGTCGGTTACGGTCTCGGTGGCAAGTGATTCAAGCATGGCCATGGACCACTTTACGGCCTCGGCCCCCATATGTCATCGTCGGCGCGCACCGCCGACCGCAGCATTTCCTCTACGAATGGGCCGCGCCGGATACAACTCAAATAAAAGAACTTAACGTCCACTCGGGAGGATCGCGAAATGTCCGAGACGCTGTACCGGGGCATGGACCGGGACGAGATCGACCGCCAGCTCAACCTCCGGGCGCGCTGGCCCGAGCACGAGGAATACTTCGAACGCTGGGCGCGCGACAGCGCGGCGGTGCGGGCGCAACTCGACGCCCGTCTCGACCTCGCCTACGGCGCCTCCGAGGGCCAGACCCTCGACCTCTTCCCGGCCGCGGCGGGGTCCGAACCGGCGCCACTCCTGGCCTTCATCCACGGCGGCTACTGGCAGAGCCTGGACAAGGGCGACTTCAGCTATCTCGCGCCGGCCTTCGTCGAGGCCGGGATCGCCTTCGCCTCGCTCAACTACGACTTGGCGCCCAAGGTCGGCGTCGGCGAGATCGTCGCGCAAATCCGCTCCGCCCTTGTCTGGCTCGCCCGGCACGGGCCCGCCCACGGCGTCGATCCGGCGCGGATCTTCGTCGCCGGCCACTCGGCGGGCGGACAGCTGGCGGTCATGGCGCTGGTCACCGACTGGCCGGCGCTCGCGGGCCATGGGGTGGATAAGGCGGGCGAGGTGCCGGCCGAGGTGGTCAAAGGCGCCTGCACCGTCTCCGGGGTCTACGAACTGGAGCCGCTACGCCTCAGCTATCATCAGGAGGTGCTCGGCCTCGATGCCGAGACCGTGCGCACCATGAGCCCGCTGCGCCGCCTGCCGGACCGCGCCGGGCCGCTTCTTTGCGCGGTCGGCTCCGAGGAAACCGCGGAGTTTCTGACGCAGCAGGACGAACTGGTCGCCGCCTGGCGCGACCGGGGCCTGGCCGTGCGGGTGGTCGAGCTTCCCGGCCGGCACCACTTCTCGGCGGTCGATGCGCTCGGCGATCCGCGCCACCGGCTGTTCGAGGCCGCGCGCGCGCTGGTTCTCGGCGAGGAATAGCCGCTTGGCGCGATACCGCTCGCCCGGGCGGACCGCTTGAACCGGCGCTGCCGGGGTGTTATCTCAAGGTCAAGGCAAGAGAACAAAACCGAAGCGGGGACGCGGAGACGCGCCATCCATGACCGCCGCCACGGCCAAGAAAATTCTTCTGGTTGACGACGACGACGCGCTGCGCCAGTCGCTCGGCGAGCAGTTGCGCCTGCACGAGGAGTTCATCACGGTCGAGGTCGAGACCGGTGCCCGGGCCCTCGAAGCCGTCAAGGGCGAGTACTTCGACGCGATCCTGCTCGACGTCGGCCTGCCCGACATCGACGGCCGCGAGGTCTGCCGGCTGATGCGCCGCAACGGGGTCAAGTCGCCGATCCTCATGCTGACCGCGGCCCAGACCGACGCGGATACGATCCTCGGGCTCGATTCCGGGGCCAACGACTACGTCGCCAAGCCGTTCCGCCTCTCGGTCCTGCTGGCGCGCCTGCGCGCCCAGCTGCGCCAGCACGAGCAGAGCGAGGACGCGGTTTTCACCATCGGCCCCTACACCTTCCGGCCGAGCGCCAAGCTGCTGGTTCACGGCCAGAGCAAGAAGAAGGTGCGCCTGACCGAGAAGGAAACCTCGATCCTGAAATATCTCTACCGCAGTGGCGCCAAAGTGGTCGGGCGCGACACCCTGCTCGGCGAGGTCTGGGGCTACAACGCGGGCGTGACCACGCACACTCTCGAGACCCACGTCTACCGCTTGCGCCAGAAGATCGAGTCGGATCCCTCGAACGCCGAGCTCCTGGTGACCGAGCCGGGCGGCTACCGGCTGGTGCCTTAATACCGGCCACCCCTGAAACCGGCCAAAATCAGGGGCGGTTGGCATAGCGCGCGCCGGCGAGCGAGACCGTCAGCCAAATCCCGAGACCGAACGCGAGGCTCGTTACCGTGCCGAAGATCGGCGCGGCCAGGTCCCACGCGCCGGTGATCTCGAAAGCCTGGGCGAGCAGCACCGGCCCGATCAGGACGCCGATGTTGCGGCCGGTCATGATAATGCCGAAGGCCGGGGCCGCGACGCGGCCGCGCCCGACGATGATGCTCGGCATGGCGAGCAGGCAGGTCGGGCAGATGCCGGCGGCGATCCCGTAAAAGATCAGAGAGATCACGCCGCCCAGGTCGGCGCCGGTCACCGGAACCAGCCACCAGATCGCGGCCTGCGCGGCCAGACCGCAGGCGAGCAGCGGCCCGACCGGCACGCCGGCCCTCAGCACCATGCCGACCGCGACCGTGGTCGCGATCAGCACGGCGACCGGGATCATGTTCCCGGCCACCGCCATGGACACCGGGAGGCCGTGCACCTCGACCAGGTATTGGGGCAGCCAGGTCATATAGGCGAAGTACTGCGAGGACCACAGCATGAAGATTCCGGCGGCGATCGCGAGCTTCAGGCGTGGCGCCCCGGCGATCGCCGCGCCGGGCACCGGCCCCGGCGGCGCCGGTGCGGCGGGCGGATCGACCGCGTCGCTGCCGCGCAAGACCAGGGTCCAGGCCGCCAAGGCGAGCGCCCCCACCAGGGCCACGATCCAGAGCAGCTGCCAGCCCTGCCAGGCGAAGGCGATCGGGGCGAGCAGCATGGCGGCGAGCTGGCCGACCGGAATCCAGGCCGCGGTCATGCCGACCACCAGCGGCAGGTGGCGCGCCGAGGCGTTGGCGTTGGCGAGCAGCATCCCGCAGATCGCCAGGAACGCGAAGCCGATGCCCTCCAGGGCCCGGCCGAGAAGGACCATCCAGCCGCTTTCCGGCAGCGCCAGGACGAGCCCGGTTCCGGCCATCGACAGGGCGAGCGAGACCAGCGTCGGCCCGACCACCCCCTTGCGTTCCAGCAGCCGGCCGAAGAGCAGCGAAAATGCGAGCCCGGCGACCGCGTAGACCGACATGAAGGCCCCGGCCAACGTGCGGTCGTAGCGGTAGGTCTCGAGCAAGACGGGCAGCACCGGAGGCAGCTTGAACTGCTGATAGGCGGCGAAGCAGGCCAGGGCGAGGCCGAAAGCGATACCCGTCCAGTTGCTGCGGCTGATGCTCATGACGCTCCGGAAATAACGGCGTGGCCGGCGGCAGTCTGGCCGAGGGGGCCGGGAGCGGCAACCGCGAAGGACGGCCCGGATCGGCGCGGCAATTATTGTTTGGGTGTGGTGGGGTGCTAATCTACATAGGTTAGAATGGGGTTTGCCCAAAGCGGCCCCTAGCCGGGGGTTCGGGTCGACAGAAACGGGGCAGTCCTACTTGGCCGAGCAATCCGACTTCATCGTGCGGTTCTGGGGCGTGCGCGGCTCGATCGCCTGTCCGGGCGAGAGCCACCGCCGCTACGGCGGCAATACCTCCTGTCTGGAGGTGCGTTGCGGCGAGCACCTGCTGGTCTTCGACGCGGGCACCGGCTTGCGCTCGCTCGGCGAGCACCTGGGCGGCCGCGTCGCCTTGAGCGGGGATCTGTTCCTGAGCCACACGCACCTGGACCATCTCGTGGGGCTGCCGTTCTTCGGGCCGCTGCATTGCCCGGAGACGCGCTTCCGGCTGTGGGCCGGCCATCTGCAGCCGGATCTGACCCTGCATCAGGCGCTGTCCCAGTTCATGATGGCGCCGCTGTTTCCGGTGCCGCCGGAGATCTTCGCGGGCAACATCACCTTCCACGATTTCAGCGCCGGCGAGACCCTGGAGCCGCAGCCGAACGTGCGCTTGCGCACCACGGCGCTCAACCACCCGAACCGCGCCACCGGGTACCGGATCGAGTTCGACGACCGCTCGATCTGCTACATCACCGATACCGAGCATGTCCCGGGGCAGCCCGACGAAAACATCCTGGCGCTCATCGAGGGCGCGGACATCGTGGTCTACGACTCCAGTTTCACCGACGACGAATTTCCGGATTACCGGGACTGGGGCCATTCCACCTGGCAGGAAGGCGTGCGCCTCGCCGAGCGCGCCGGGGTCAAGCTCCTGGTGATCTTCCACCACGATCCCACGCACGACGACGCCTTCATGGACCAGGTCGCCAGGGACGCCGAGGAAGCGCGGCCCGGAACCCTGGTGGCGCGCGAGGGGATGGTGCTGTCTCCGTGACGGCGAAAAGCCGGCCAAGCGCATCCGCGACGGACCGTCCCGTCCGCCCCACGATGAGCGGGCGCGCCAAGCGGCGCCGGCTGTGGTTCGGCCTGCTCACGCTCTGCGGTCTCGCCAAGCGCGGCTTCTTCATTCCGCATCGCCACGCTGAGGCGGTGACGCCGGCCGGCCGGCGCCCGCCCTATCCCGCCGCCGAGGCGCGCCTGGCCGAAAACCAAGCCGGGTTCCGGCGCACGCTCGACTGGGTCGAGGCGTTCGGCGAGGACCTGACCCGGATCGGCGAGACCCCGGCGCCCGAGCCGCGTTGGACCCAGTCGTGGTTTCCGCGTCTGGACGCGGCCGTCGCCTACACCCTGGTCCGGCGCCTAAAGCCCGGGCGCATCGTCGAGGTCGGCTCCGGCCATTCGACCCGTTTCCTGGCCCGGGCGGTGCGGGACGGCGGCCTGGCGACACGTATCACCGCCATCGATCCGGCGCCGCGCGCCGCGCTCGCCGGCCTGCCCGTGGAGCTCGTGCGGTGCACCGCGCAAGCCGCCGGCGCCGAGGCCTTCGCCGGGCTGGAACCCGGCGATTTCCTGATCATCGATTCGAGCCACGTGCTCATGCCGGGCAGCGACGTGGACCTCCTGCTCGGCCGCGTCCTGCCGGCCCTTCCGGCCGGCGCCCTGGTTCATCTGCACGACATATTCCTGCCCGACGACTATCCCGCCGCCTGGGATTGGCGCGGCTACAACGAGCAGCTGGGCGTCCTGCCGCTGATCCTCGGCGACGCCTGGGAGGTGATCTTCGCCAGTCACTACGTGGCGACGCGCATGGCCGCGGACCTCGAGGCCTCGGTCGTGGCGCGCCTGCCGTTGCCCGCCGAGGCGATCGAGTCGAGCCTCTGGCTCAAGCGCCGGTAACCCCGGTAACATATGGCTCACGGTAATCTGACGGGCGCGCGGCCGGGGACGTGCCAATATCAAGAGGGGTATCCCCGAATGATCGCGAGGCACGGTCGAACCATGGCGAACCGCTTGCTGGGCGGCGACGAGACCGAGCTGCCGGGCCGCGTCCGAGACGCGATCCGGAGCCAGGGCGACGCGACCGAGCGCCTGATCGGCTGGATTCAGCTCGCCGTGGTGTTCACCTTCGCGACGCTCTACGCGGTCTCGCCCAAGACCTTCCCGGCCGACCAGGCGTTCCAGCCGGTGCCCTGGGTGATCGCGGCCTATACCCTGTTCACCGTGCCGCGCCTCATCCTGGCCTACCGGATCAGCCTGCCCGGCTGGTTCCTGATCGTCTCGATCGTCATCGACATGGCGCTCCTGTTCGGCTTGATCTGGAGCTTCCACATCCAGTACATGCAGCCGGCCTCGTTCTATCTGAAGGCGCCGACGCTGCTCTACGTGTTCATCTTCATCGCGCTCCGGGCGCTCAGGTTCGAGGCGCGCTTCGTCCTCGCCGCCGGGCTGGCCGCGGCCGCCGGTTGGCTGCTGCTGGTCCTCTACGTGATTACGGTCGATCCGAATGACACCATGATTACGCGCGACTACGTTGCCTACATGACCTCGAACTCGATCCTGCTGGGCGCCGAGTTCGACAAGATCGTCTCGATCCTGGTGGTCTCGGCCATCCTCGGCGTCGCGCTCGTCCGCGGCCGTGCGCTCTTGGTCCGGGCGGTGGCCGAGGGCGTGGCGGCGCGCGAGCTGTCGCGCTTTTTCGCGCCCGAGGTCGCGCGTCAGATCCGCGGCTCCGAGCGGGAGATCGCGGTCGGCGGCGGCGAGCTGCGCGAGGCGGCGATCGTCAACCTGGACTTGCGCGGCTTCACGCGCTTCGCCGAAGCGCGGCCACCGGACCAGGTGATCGGCCTGCTGGCCGATTACCAGCACCGCATGGTCGGGGTGGTCCAGGCCCACGGCGGCAGCATCGACAAGTTCCTGGGCGACGGCATCATGGCCACGTTCGGCGCGGCCCAAGCGTCCGAGACCTACGCGGCGGACGCACTGCGCGCCCTCGACGCGGCGATCGTCGAGGCCGGGCGTTGGCGCGCGGCCAAGCAAGCGGCCGGCATACCCTGCCCGGCGGTCAACGGCGCGGCGGCGAGCGGGCGCATCCTGTTCGGCGCGGTCGGCGACGAGACGCGGCTCGAGTACACGGTGATCGGCGCGGCGGTCAATCTCTCGGCCAAGCTGGAGCAGCACAACAAGGTGCTCGGCGTGCGGGCGCTGACCGACGCGGCGACCTACGAACGGGCGCTGGCCCAGGGTTACGCGCCGACGCAGGCCGTGCGGCGCGTGAGCGCGGCCGAGGTCGTCGGGCTCGGACAGCCGATCGACCTGGTCGTGCTCGCGCCCTGAAGCGGAAAAAGAGCGGGACCACGCCATGTTGTTCGGGCTCGAGCGCCTCCAGGGCAGGATCGTCGGCGCGGCGATCCCGGAGGCCGAGATCTACCGCGACGAACGCCTGTACAAGCGGCCGCGGCAAGCGCGGTTCACGCGCGGCCAGTTGCAGTGCCCGATCTGCGGCGCGAGCGCCCGCCGGTTCCTCGCCTTCGGCCTGGCCGGCCGGCGCAACGCTCAATGCCCGGTCTGTGGCTCGCTGGAGCGGCACCGCATGTTGTGGCTCTATCTGGCCCGGCACACGGACCTCGGGGTCAGGCGCTACCGGGTGCTGCACACCGCGCCCGAGCCCTGCCTGGTGGACGCGCTCGCCCGGCTGCCCAACCTGCGCACGCGTAGCGTCGACCGCTTCAACCCCCATGCCGACGTCCAGGCCGACCTCACCGACCTGCCCTTCGCCGGCCGCCGCTTCGACGTCGTGCTGAGCTCCCACGTGCTCGAGCACATCCCCGACGATGGCGCCGCGATCGCGGAACTGGCCCGCGTGCTGCGGCCGGGCGGCTGGGCCGCGATCATGGTGCCCTACGATCCGGCGCGGCCGGCGACCGAGGAAGGCCGGCACATCGCTTCGCCGGCCGAGCGGTTGGCGCGCTTCGGCCATCCCTATCACTACCGGATCTACGGGGCCGATTTCCCCGCGCGCCTCGCCGATGCGGGGTTCCGCGTGACACCGGTGTCCTCGCGGCGCCTGCTCACCGCGCACCAACGCCGCCGGTACCGGATCAACCGCAATTATCTGTTTATCTGCACGCGGCTTCCAGAGCGGGTCGGGGAGCGGACCGGAAAGTAACGGGCGGAAGGGGCCGGAAACAGGGGGCGAGGCGCCGGGGACGCCGGGGACAAAGAGAGGGCCCAGCCAAGATCTGGCGGGGCCCTGGTGGTCAATCGAGGTGGTAAATCGGGGAGATCGTTTTTACAGGATTGTCCACTTAAGGCATTTTAACGCCGTTTTTGGTCTTTTGGCAACCCATTCCCTAATTTGGGTCGCCAGCGCAGAATCGGTCCGGTTTATGTTTCGCCCTTTTGGACGAGGGGGAGGTGGGCCGGCGCCGGTCACGGCGAACCCTCCGCCCGCCGCCGGCTCAAACGGCCTTTCGCGGCCTTGAGGAGCGGCAGCACGAAGAGCAAGAACGCGATGGCCATGATCGTGCCCGAAATCGGGCGTTCGAAGAAGGTCATCACGTCGCCGTGGGAACCAATCAGCGACTGGCGCATCGCCGGCTCGGCCAAGGGGCCCAACACGATGGCGAGCACCGCCGGTGCCATGGGGTAATCGAGCTTGCGCATGAGATAGCCGACGACGCCGAAGATCAACATCAGCCACACGTCGTGCATGTCCTGGGTCGGCACATAGCCGCCAACCACGCAGAGCACGAAGATGATCGGCGCGAGGATCGTGAACGGCATCTTCAGCACCCAGATGAAGGCGGGGATGAAGCCGATGTTGATCAACAGCGCGAACACGTTGGCGACGTACAAGCTGGCGATGAGGCCCCACACGAAATCGGGATGGTCGGTGAACACCAGGGGACCCGGCTCGAGGCCCCAGATGACCATGCCGCCCAGGAGAATAGCGGTCGTGGGCGAGCCCGGTATGCCCAGCGTCAGCATCGGCAGCATCGAGCCGGTGCTGGCGGCATTGTTGGCCGCCTCCGGCGCCACCACGCCGTCGATGTTGCCCTTGCCGTAGGTCTCGGGGTTCTTCGACATGGTCTTGGCGACGCCGTAGGCCATGAGCGAACCGGGCGTGGCGCCTGCTGCCGGCAGGATGCCCACGAAGTAGCCCAGGAACGAACCCATGATCATGGTCTTGATGCTGCTCTTGAGGCCCTTCAGGTTGTTCAAGATGCCCCGGAACGAGACGGTGGCCTTCGACATCAACACCTCGCCCTGGCTGACCTCGATGGTCCACAGCATCTCGCCGATGCCGTAGATGCCGATGGCGAGCACCAGGAAGTTGATGCCGTGGTAAAAACCGGTGAGATCGCCGAAGATCAACCTCGGCTGGCCGCTGATGATATCCAGCCCGACGGTACTGAGCACCAAGCCGATCAAGATCGAGAACAAGGTCTTCGGGATGTCGTCACCGCCGAGGCCGACGAAGGTGGCGAAGGCCAGGACCATCAACGCAAAGGTCTCGGGCGGACCGAAGGCCAGGGCCACGTCTGCCAGGGGCAGCGCGAACAGGGTGAACAGGACCACCGATATGGTGCCGCCCACGAACGACGCCGCCGCCGCCGCCACCAGCGCCTTGTCGGCCAGGCCCTTGAGCGCCAGCGGCCGCCCATCGAACGTGGTCGCCACCGCGGTCGACGCGCCGGGAATCCCCAGCATGATCGATGAGATGGCGCCGCCATACATGGCGCCGTAATAAATTGCGGCGAGGAAGATGACCGCCGAGGTCGGCGGCACCAAGAAAGTCATCGGCAACAGAATCGCCACCCCGTTTACCGAACCCAGGCCCGGCATCGCGCCGATGAACAGCCCGACCACCACGCCGGCGATGACCAGCGCCAGGTTGAGGGGCTCGAAAGTGATAGCGAAACCGTTGATTAGGAGCGCAAGAACTTCCATCCGTCGTCAAACTTCCGGTACCGGTCGGGGGAGAACGCGCAACACGCCTTTCCGTTCTCCGACCCGGTTAAAGGGCTGCATCCGGCGGCCCAGGGAGCTCCTAAAAAAAGAAATCGTAAAGCGGGTAGAACAGCGGTTCGGTGAAACCCTTGGGGAGGGTCTTCTTCAAGGCGATCTCGAAAAATAAGAACGCTGCAATCGGCGTAAAGACAGCCAGCGCGCCGGTGATCACCCAACTGTGCCGGCCCAGGAACCGGACGTAGAAAATGAGGAAAAGGGGCACCGCGCCGTAGACGCCGATAATATGGATCAGGCCGATCATGACCGTCAGCGAACCGGCCACAAGCAGAAACCACTTGAGCGTCTGCGGCGTCATATAGGGCTCGGTCGATCGTGACGGGGGGCTGGTCCTGGTAACCCAGCGCACGAGCATCCAGAGGCAGCACAGCAACATCCCCAACGACAGCCAGAACGGAAACGCCCCACCGCCCGGCCCCTCGTCGGGGATCCAGCCGATGGGGAGTTCCGTACTCTTCCACATCAGGTACAGCGAGAAGAGCGCCATGACGAGCGCCATGACGAACTCGGCGACGCGCATGGCGGAAGCCCTACCCCCTGTTTCCGGTGTGCCGGGTCAGCCTAGGGTTAATCGATCTCTCCCGCAGCCTTCAACATTTGGCGGTGCGCCTCGCGCTCGGCAACGAAGTATTCGGTGAGCGCGGTACCCGTCAACCAGCCGGGAATCAGGCCTTTCTTATCCAAATACTCCTGCCACTCGTCGGATTTGTAGACCTTTTCGAAGACGCCCACGTAGAAGGCCTGGACGTCCTTGTCGATGCCCGCCGGCGCGATAACGCTACGCTGCATGTAGTAAACCATGTCCGTCCCGTAGCCGAGTTCCTCGAAGGTGGGGATGTCGCCAAAACGTCCCGTCAGCTTACCCTTCGGCGTAAAGCTGGCGAGGGGACGCGACTTTCCGGCCTCCCAGAATCCGGCCTGCTCGGACGGGTTGTTGACGGTGGAGTTGATGTGCTTGCCGATCAGCTCCTTGGCAACCGTCCCGCCGCCCTTGTAGGGCACATAGGTGACCTTGATGTCGAACTTCTTCTCGAGCATGGCGGTGACCAGGGAATCTTCCTGACCCTTGCCGGTGCCACCCATCTTCCAGTTCTCCGGGCCGGCCGCCTTGACCGCCGCGACAAACTCGTCGACGGTTGTGATGCCTGTGTCGGTGTGCACCCAAAGCTGGAACGTGTCCTCGGCCAAACGGGTGATCGGCGTGAACTCGGCAATATCGACCCCGAGGCCAGGATTGCGCAGCGGCGTCGTGTAATAGCTATTGAGCGTCGCCATGATCACGTGGGGATCGCCCGCGTGGTCCTTCAGGTAGCGCAGGGCTTCGGCGCCCGAACCACCACCTTTATTGATCGGCACGAACGGCTTCGACGACAGGTTGTTTTTCTCGATGATGCCCTGGATGAAACGAGCCAGCCGGTCCGCGCCGCCGCCCTTGCCGGCCATGATGACGAACTCGACCGGCTTTTTCGGCTCCCAACCCGCCGCGGCGTCTTTCTGCACGGCGGAGAAGCCCAGGCCGACGCCGAGGGCGACAGCCAAACTCAAGATCCTCGTGGCTAGTTTTTTCACCTTAAACCTCCCTTTAAGTGGTCGTTGTGGTTAGGTGGCCGTTTCGTCGGCTCTTAGATTGGATCCGCTATTATGGACGATGCGTGGGGAATTTCCACAACCCATTCATGGATCAATTTTAATCACAGTATAGTTGGTCTATTGTCTTTGGAATGTGGTATACCACGATTACCCTATGCGACACCCGCCGCGATGTACAGTGTTTTCCCCGATCCGCCGGAACCTTGGCGCGGTAGGCGCCTTGGACCAGCGGAAGCCGTGCCGCACGAAAGGATCGAAGAGACCTATCCGCGATACCCCTTCGCGGCGCTGGTCGGCTTCGGCCTGGCGTTCGCCGGGCGGGCCTCCATTCTAAAAGAATCAGTGTTTCTCGCCGTCGCCGCAGCAGCCGCTGGCGGCCGGTTGGACGACCCGCGTCTCGACCGAGACGCCCTCGATTGGCGCGCCCTCGAATGGCTCGCCCTGGGCCACCTCGTCCTCGACAAGCCCCACGGGCGCGGCCCGGCGCCGCTCCTGCACGATCTCGGCGAGCACGGAGAGCGCGATCTCCTCGGGCGTGACCGCTCCGATGTCGAGGCCGGCCGGCGAGCGCAGCGCGGCCAGGCGCTCGGCCGCCACGCCGCGGCCCTTGAGCTGCGCCTTCAAATCCGCCGCCTTCTTGCGGCTGCCGACGAAGGCGACGTAGGGCGCGCCGGTCCGAAGCGCGGCCTCGAGCGCCTCGCGGTCGCGCTTGCCCTGGGTCGCCACGACGATGAAGCTGGTTCCCGCCCGCGCCGCGCCGGCCAGATCGAAACCCTCGATGCGGGCGTCGACCTCGGGCAGGGTCGCCAGGTCGTCGGCGAGCGCGGCCGCGGTCACCGCGAAGCCGGCGCGTCTGCCCAGTTCGCAGAGCGCCCGCGCCGTGCTCGAGGCGCCGGCCACGATCAGCGACGGGCGCGGCAGGATCGGCTCGACGAAGACCTCGATCGTGCCGCCGCTGGCGCAGGCGTTCCGGTAGTCCTCGGTGCCCGCCTCGGCCGGCCCGGCGCCGTCGGGGCGGACGCGGATCATGCGCGCGCGTCCGTCGAGCAGCGCCTCGGCCGCCGCCTTGCGCACCGCGCCCAGCGTACAGCCGCCGCCGACCCAGCCGACCATGGAGCCGTCGGCGCGCACGACCGCCTTGGCGCCGACCTTGGCCGAGGTCGCATCCCGGGTGCGCACCACGGTGGCCAGCGCGAAGGGCTGGCCGTCGCCCTTCATGCGCGCCATGCAGTCGATGACGTCCTCGGAGTCGACGGTCATGCGCATTTTTCCCTAGGCCTCGACAAGCCTCATAACCTCCCTACTTGTCGATGCCCAGCTCGTGGCAGGTCTGCCAGACCCGCCAGGCGGCGTGCGGCATGGGCATGTGGGTGACGCCCAAATGGGCGAAGGCGTCGACCACCGCGTTCGAGAAGGCGGGGACGCCGCCCACGTTGGGCGACTCGCCCACGCCCTTGGCGCCCAAGGGATGGTGCGGCGAAGGCGTGACCGTATGGTCGGTCTCCCAATGGGGCGTCTCCACCGCGGTCGGCATGAAGTAATCCAGGAAGCTGGCGCCGAGCACGTTGCCCATGTCGTCGTAGACGATCTCCTGGCCCATGGCGATGCCGAAGGCCTCGGTAAGACCGCCATGGACTTGCCCCTCGATGATCATCGGGTTGATCCGCGTGCCGCAGTCGTCGAGCGCATAGAAACTGCGCACCGAGATCTCGCCGGTATGGCGGTTCACGTCGACCACGCAGATGTAAGCGCCGAAGGGGTAGGTCATGTTCGGCGGGTCGTAGTAGTCGACCACCTCGAGACCGTGCTCCAGCCCCTCGGGCAGGTTGGAATAGGCGGCCATGGCGATGTCCTTCATGGTCGCCGACAGGTCCGGCACGCCCTTGACCGTGAAGCGGTCCACGTCCCACTCCAGGTCGTTTTCGCTGACCTCGAGCATGTGGGCCGCGATCTTCTTGGCCTTTTCTCGGATCTTGCGCCCGGCGCGCGCCGCCGCCGCGGCGCCCACCGGCGTCGTGCGCGAGCCGTAAGTGCCGAGGCCGTAAGGCGCGGTGTCGGTGTCGCCCTCCTCGACGGTGATCAAGTCGGAGGGGATGCCGATCTCGGTGGCGATGATCTGGGCGTAGGTGGTCTCGTGGCCCTGACCCGTGCTCTTGGTGCCGAGGCGGGCGGTCGCGCTGCCGGTCGGATGGACCCGGATCTCGCAGCTCTCGAACATCTTGATGCCCAGGATGTCGCAGTTGCGCGAGGGGCCGGCGCCGACGATCTCGGTGAAGGTGGCGATGCCGATGCCCATGAGCTCGCCGCGCGCGCGCTTCTCGGCCTGCTCCTTGCGCAGGTCCTCGTAGCCGACCGCCTTCATCGCCTGCTTCAGCGCCGCCGGGTAGTCGCCGCTGTCGTACTCCCAGCCGAGGCAGGAGTTGTAGGGGAACTGCTCGGGCTTGATGAAGTTGCGCAGGCGGATCTCGGCCTTGTCGACGCCGATCTTCTGGGCCAGCACGTCGAGCATGCGCTCGATCAGGTACGCGGCCTCGGTCACCCGGAACGAGCAGCGGTAGGAGACCCCGCCCGGGGCCTTGTTGGTGTAAACCCCGTCGACCGTGACGTGGGCGGTCGGGACGTCGTAGCTGCCGGTCACGATGTTGAAGAACCCGGCTGGCCATTTCATTGGCTGGGCGTGGGTGTTGAACGCGCCGTGGTCGGCCAGCACGTTCGCCCGCAGGCCGGTGATCTTGCCGTCCTTGTCGGCCGCCAGCTCGCCGGTCATGTGGTAGTCGCGGGCGAAGGCGGTGGTCGAGATGTTGTCGATCCGGCTCTCGATCCACTTGACCGGGCGGCCGAGCACGATCGAGCCGACGATCGCGCAGACATAGCCCGGATAGGCGCCCACCTTGTTGCCGAAGCCGCCGCCCACGTCGGGCGAGATCACCCGGATTTTGCTCTCGGGCAGGCCGGCGATCAGCGAGACTATGGTGCGCACCACGTGGGGCGCCTGGAAGGTGCCGTAGAGCGTCAACCGGCCGCTCACCGCATCCATGGAGGCGACGCAGCCACAGGTCTCGATCGGCGCCGGGTGGACCCGCTGATAGAAGATCTCCTCCTTGACCGTCACTTGCGCCCCGGCGAAGGCCTTGTCGGTGGCATCCTTGTCGCCGGACTGCCAATTGAAGATGTGGTTCGGATGGCGGCGCGGACCCTGGCCGACCTCGTCCTTGTCTTTGACGTCTTCGCGCAGGATCGGCGCGCCGTCCTCGAGCGCCTTCTTGGGGTCGATGAGGACCGGCAGCTCCTCGTAGTCGACATCGACCAGTTGGATGCCGTCGGCGGCCGCATAGCGGTCCTCGGCGATCACGAAGGCGACCTCCTGGTTCTGGAAGTGCACCTTCTCGTCGGCCAAGACCGCCTGGGTGTCGCCGGCCAGCGTCGGCATCCAGTGCAGGTTGAGCGGCTTCAGGTCCGCCGCGGTCAGGACGGCGATCACGCCGGGCACCGCCTTGGCCTTTTCGGCGTCGATCGACTTGATGCGGGCGTGGGCGTAGGGGCTGCGCACGAAGTCGCCGAACACCATGTTCGGCAGCTTGATGTCGTCGATGTAGTTGCCCTGGCCGCGGATGAAGCGGGCGTCTTCCTTGCGCCGCTTGTCGCAGCCGATGCCGCCGAGCGCCGCTTCGCGCTCGGCCGCCGTTTCGGTCTTGGTCTCGCTCATTGCGCAGCCTCCTTCTCGCGCATGGCTTGCGCGGCGTTTCGGATCGCCTTGACGATGTTCTGGTAACCGGTGCAGCGGCACAGATTCCCCGAAATCCCCACGCGGACCTCCGCGTCGCTGGGGTCGGGGTTTTCCTGCAGCAGCCGGTGCGCGCGCACCAGCATGCCCGGCGTGCAGAAGCCGCATTGCAGCCCGTGATCCTCGGCGAAGGCCGCCTGCAGCGGGTGCAGCTCGCCGCCCTGGGCCAGGCCCTCGACGGTCAGGACCTCGCCGCCGTCGGCCTGCACCGCGAACACCGTGCAGCTCTTCACCGACTTGCCGTTCAAGTCGACCGTGCAGGCGCCGCAATGGCTCGTCTCGCAGCCGATGTGCGATCCGGTGAGGCCCAATTGCTCGCGCAGGAAATGGATGAGCAGCGTGCGCGGCTCGACCGAGCCCGCGGCCTCCTGGCCGTTGACGGTCAGTTTGATGTCGGTCTTGGCCATGGTCCTCAGCCTCCCTTGGCGCGGGCGAGCGCGGTTTCGATCGCGCGCCGGGTCATGACCCCGGCGGCGTGCCGGCGGTACTCCACCGGGCCGCGCAGGTCGGCGGCCGGGTCGGTGATGGCGACCGCCGCCTCGACCGCCGCCTCGACCGCGGCCGCATCGACCGCGGTCCCGACCAGCGCCGTCGAGGCCGCCTCGGCGTAAAGCGGCGTGATGCCGACGTTGGTCAGCGCGACCGCCGCCTGGCCGCAGACTCCCCCGTCCACGGCGAGCGTGACCGCGGTTGCCGCGATTGCGTAGTCGCCGACCTTGCGCTTGAGCTTGCAGTAAGCCTGGCCCTGGCCGGCCGGCGGCGCCGGGATGCGGATCGCGGTCAGGAACTCGCCCACCGCCAGTGCGGTCTCGAACGGCCCCTGGTAGAAGTCCCGGGCGGCGACCGTCCGCTCGCCGTCCGAACCGCGCAGGACGTAGGCGGCGTCCACGGCCATCATGACCGCCGGTATGTCGTTGCCGGGATCGCCGTTGGCCGCGTTGCCGCCGATGGTGCCCAAGGCGCGCACCTGCGGATCGGCGATCAGTTCGGCGGCCTCGCGCAGGATCGGGCAGCGCTCGGCCAGCGCGTCGGATTTGATGATCTCGGCCTGGGTCGTCATGGCGCCGATGTGGATCGCGCCCTCGACCTCGGCGATGCCGCGCAGCCCCTCGACGCCGGTGAGATCGATCAGATGCGCCGGCTCGGCCAGGCGCAGCTTCATCATGGGGATGAGGCTGTGCCCGCCGGCGAGCACCCGGCCCTCCTCGCCGAGCTCGGCGAGCAAAGAGACCACCTCGTCGACCGAACCGGGCCGATGGTATTCGAAGCTTGCTGGGATCAACGCTCCCTCCCTCGTGCGGTTCGAAGGCCGTTCACCCGGCCTTTTCCGACAGTTTATACGCTTTTGCGCGCTTGAAAGCTCCTCTTTTGCGAACGACCCTGCGCGACGCGGGCCGATCCGTCAAACCGGCCGCACGGAAGGCGCCCGGGTTTCGCGTCAGGGTTGGCCCGATTCCTCCGTCTCCTCGGCCAGGCGGTGGCGCATCATGAGCGGCGCCTGGGCGATCGAGAACAGCAGCGTCAGGCCGATCAGGCCGAACACCTTGAACGTGACCCAGACGTCGGTCGATTGGGTGCGCCAGACCGCTTCGTTCAACGCCGCCATGACCACAAAGAACAGCGCGAAGCGCAGCGACAGCCGGCGCCAACCGGCGTCGTCCATGGGCCAGGCGGCGCCCAAGAGCGGCTTGAGCAGCGGCCGGCCGAACGCCAGGCCGCCCAGCAGCGCGGCCGCGAACAGGGCCTGCACGATGGTCGGCTTCATCTTGATGAAGATTTCGTCGCCCGACCACAGGGTCAGCCCGCCGAAGATCCCGACCACCACGGCGGTCGTGAGCGGCATCCAAGGCACCCGCCGCTCCGTCCACAGCGCGAGCGCGACCGCCACCGCGGTCGCCGCGATCAGCGCCCCGGTCGCGACCAAGAGGCCGGCCTTGATATAGGCCAGCAGAAAGACCGCGAGCGGCCCGTAGTCGACCGTCGGTTTCAGCCAGCGCGGTGGTGTTCGGGTCATCGATGGCTTTCATTAAGGACGCTACCATAGGGCGGCGGGCCACACTGCGGGCCACACTATGGCAAGTCCCGGGCGCGAGTCCAACCGGCAGGGGCCACGCGGCTCTTGGGTAGAGGCGCCGCGACCTGCTATCCTGGAACGCGCCCGCAATTTTCGGGCCGGGTGGGGAGTCGCACATTTGAACGTCACGACGCGATACACTGTACGGGCATGGGCTGTCTGGGCATGGGCTGTCCGGGCATGGGCGCTCGGCGCGCTCGTGAGCGCCGCCGCCCTCGGCGCTGTCGCCGTTACCGGCGCCGCGGCCCAGACCGGCGCGCCCGGTCCGTTCGATCTGATCGGCTACGCCACGCCGGAGCCGGGCGCCCCGTCGAAGACTTGGTCGCTGCCCGCGGACGAGCCGTACCTCTACGTGCCCTACGTGGGCGCAGAGGTGATGGGCGCCATCGCCACGGTCAAGATCGGGAGCGACGTGGGCGCCGCGCTGTTCCAGCGCCCGTTCTTCGTCTCGCGCGATGTCGGCTGCGCGCCGGACCTCGGCAGCACCGGGCGGCCCGATCTGCCGTGGCTGGGGCCGACCGCGCGCTTCGAGCCGGGCGGCGCCGGCATGCCGCCCGACGCGGTGGCGGCGCCCGATCCCAAGACCGGCGGATACGCCTCGCTCATCCTGTTCCGCAAGGACCTGGGCCCGCCGCCCGGCGTCCTGCTCATGCACCGGCGGCGCACGATGGGCTGGATGTGCGGTAACCCGACCCACAAGCTCTTTTACAAGCGCGCGTTCGTGCCGGCGGTGGCGGTGCCGGCGCGGTCGCGCTGCGTCGACCTGGTGGACGAGATCGATGTCGGGGACTCCAAGACGCTGACGTTCGTCTTCACCAATTCCGACCGGATCGTCCTGCTCGCGCCCTCGGACCTGAGCGAGCGCTACCGCGCGATCCGGCACAGGTTCACGGTGACGCTGTACGACGGCCTGGAGTGTTCCGGCAAACCGGTCACCTTCAAGAGCGCGGCCGGAAGGCCCGGCACCATCAAGCTCGACGACTTCGGGTTCCGGGACAAGACGCGTTCGGTCCGGCTCGTCTACGAGGGCGGGCCGATCGCGGCCTACCTCGAGCCCGCGGCCGCACCCGAACCCGAGAAAAGCCAGCCCCGGCCCGCCGTCGCGGAGGCGCCGAAAGCTCCGGTGCCACCCGCCGCGAAACCCCAATTCCCACCGGAGCCCCCGCCCGAGCCGCCACCGGAGCCCGGAGCCCGGGCCGACGAGCCCGCCGTCGCGCCCGAAGCCGAGATTGCCGTGCAGGCTCCGGAACCGGACCCCGCGCCGGGCACGGAGAGCCGGACGGTCATCGCCGAGCCCGAGAAAAGCCAGCTCCGCCCGGCCTTGGAAGCGCCGGCCGAGGCCGAGATCGCGACGGCGCCGAAGCGCGCGCCGGAAATCCGCTGGACCGGGACCGCCCCGTCCGCGCCGGCCCAGCCGGCGCCGGCCCCAGCCCCAGAGCCAGCCTTAGCCTCAGCCCCAGCTCCGGAGCCGGCGCCATCGCCCAGCGCGGTCCAGCTGGCCATGCCGAAGCTGGAGCCCGTGCTGCTGCCCGAGACGAAGGCCCCGGCGGCGCTCGGGAGCCGGACGTTCCAGTATCCCATCCACGATATCTACCGTCTCAATTACTGCTTGAACCGGGACAAGGACTGCGGCGAGCCGGCCGCCCAGGCCTGGTGCACGACCCAGGGCTTCCGCCGGGCGAGCGGCTTCAAGATCGACGAAAACATCGGCGCATTGTTTCCGACCGTCGTGCTCGGCGAGGACCGGGTCTGCGCCAAGTTCGTCTGCGACGGCTTCCGGGAGATCACCTGCGCGAACTAGAGCCAGGGGCGGCCACGCGTTTCGGCGGCCGGTCCGACGGCCGGCCCGTCACCGCCGCGAGAGTGGCGCCTTAACGCATTATCAAGCGCGATCCGGCAATATAGGGAACGGCAAGCAGTAAAACCTTTCAGGGAGCCGCAACGTGTCGTACGCCTCGAGCCCCAGCCTCGATCAGCCGGCAAAGGCCGGCGCCGGTCCCGCCGCGATTTCAACCCGCAAGGCGCGGCGCGCGGAGGCCCGGAACGCCTCGGAGCGGGCTTTTCTCGATCACTATTTCGAGCGCCTCGCCCCCGAGGTGGCGGCGAGCTTCACCGCGGAGCAGCGCGCCGCGATCGCGACCATGTTCGGGGCGCGCGGGGTCGCGAGACACGCCGTCGAGGTGCGCCGCTCGGTCCCCTTCCCGGGCGGTCGGCGCCTCTATCTGGTGTTTCTGCTCGGGCGCGAGCAGCGCACGATTTCCCGCCTTTACAGCCAGGGCATGACGTCCGGAAGCTTCAACGTCGCGTTCTATCTCGGATTGGGGGCGCTGTTCCTGCTCCCGGTTCTGATTCTGCTTACCGCCGGCGGCCAGTAGGAAAACGCGCGCCCAACCGCGGGTCATTATCAACGCTCCTTGGTTTAAGGCGCGGTTTAAGGCGCGGTCGAGGTCTCGCCCGCGAGCGGACTGTCACGCCGGGGCCCGAGGCGTAAACGGGGGGCGGCGCCGGCCGCATCCACCTCAACCGGTGCTTTCCGCGCGGCAGGGCCACGATTTACGGAATCGGTGACCAGACCACTTGCGTGGTCGCGGGTCTTTGGCATATAGTATACCATATGCCTTAGGAGCGCTGAGGCGGGGCGGCCGGCGTGGGTGCGCCGGCGCCGCGTAACGAGCAGCCCCGCATGGGGGTTTCTGACATGGCGACCGCGAATCTCGACGTTCAGCCCATCGAGGCGAGCTTCAGCCTCAAGGACCGGATCTACGGTTCGCTGAAGCAGGCGATCACCTCCATGAACATCTACGCCGAGGACGCCGAGCTGCGCCTGGACGAGCGCAAGCTGTCCGGCAAGCTGGCGATCAGCCGCACGCCCATACGCGAGGCGCTGGCCCGGCTCGAGCAGGAGGGCCTGGTCAGGATCGTGCCGCGCAAGGGCGTCTTCATCGTGCGCAAGACCAAGGCTGAGATCCTGGAGATGATCACCGTCTGGGCGGCGCTCGAAGGCATGGCCGCGCGCCTGGTCACGCTGCGCGCCAGCGACGAGGAGATCGCCACCCTGCGCCGGTTGTTCTCGGAGTTCGACGGCGGCGAGGTTACGGCGCATATCGACGAGTATTCCGAGCGCAACATCGATTTCCACTCGCAGATCTTGAAGTTGGGCAAGTGCGCGCTGCTCGAGGAGTTGGCCAACAACCTGTTCATGCACATGCGCTCGATCCGCGCGCGGACAATTTCCGAGCACGACCGGGCGCGGCGCTCGATCATCGACCACATGCACATCATCGAGGCGATCGAGGCGCGCAACGCGGATCTCGCCGAACGGTTGGTGCGCGAGCACACCTTCGATCTGGCGGAGCATGTCGCGGCCAACGTCAATTACTTGTAACTGAGTGGTAAGGTCCCGCGCGCCGCGCCGGATCCGGGAGAACGGAATTGGACATAGGAACGGCAACCGATACGCTGGCGACGAAGAGCCGGTCGAGCGCGGTCATCTCGGGCGGCCACTTGGTCGCGAAGGCCCTGCGGAACGAAGGCGTCGACACCATCTTCACGCTGTGCGGCGGCCATATCATCGACATCTACGATGGCTGCCTGGACGAAGGCATCCGCATCATCGACGTGCGCCACGAGCAGGTCGCCGCGCACGCCGCCGACGGCTACGCCCGCCAGACCGGCAAGCTCGGTTGCGTGGTGACCACGGCCGGTCCCGGCTGCACCAACGCGGTCACCGGCATTGCCACCGCGTTGCGCTCGGAGAGCCCGGTCCTGCACATCGGCGGCCAAGGCGCGCTGAACCAGCACAAGATGGGCTCGCTGCAGGATCTGCCCCACGTCGACATTATGACGCCCATTACCAAGTTCGCGGCCGGAGTACGCAGCACGGAGCGGATCGCCGACATGGTCGCCATGGCCGCGCGCGAGGCCTTTACCGGCGCGCCGGGGCCGGTCTACCTGGAGATCCCACGCGACGTGCTCGACCGCGAGATCCCGGTCGAGACCGCGCGCCTGCCCGAGCCCGGGCGCTACCGCGCCTCGACCAAGTCGATCGGCGACCCGGCGGACGTGGAGAAACTGGCCGATCTCCTGGTCGCGGCGGAGCGGCCGTGCATCCTGCTCGGGTCCCAGGTGTGGATGGCGCGCGGCCACGAGGCGGCGATCGCGCTGGTGCGCGGGCTCAACCTGCCGGCCTATTTCAACGGCGCGGGCCGCGGCCTGCTGCCGCCGGGCGATCCCCATCACTTCCACCGCACCCGGCGTTACGCCTTCGACAAGGCCGACGTGATCGTCATTGTCGGCACCCCCTTCGACTTCCGCATGGGCTATGGCAAGCGCCTGCGCGCCGAGGCCGCGGTGGTGCAGATCGACATGGACTACCGCACGGTCGGCAAGAACCGCGACATCTCGCTGGGACTGGTCGGCGATCCGGGGGCGATCCTGAAGGCCGTGCACGACGCCGCCACGGGCCGCGCCGACGACGGCGCGAAGGGGCGCGAGGCCTGGCTCGAGGAGCTGCGCGCGGCCGAGACCAAGGCGACCGACAAGCTGATGCCCATGTTCCTGTCGGATAGCTCGCCGATCCATCCCTACCGGGTGGCCTGGGAGATCAACGAGTTCCTGACCCGGGACACCATCTACATCGGCGACGGCGGCGACGTGGTCACCATCTCGGCGCAGGCCGTGCAGCCGCGCTCGCCCGGCCACTGGATGGACCCCGGCGCGCTGGGCTCTCTAGGCGTGGGCACCGGCTTCGCCATGGCCGCCAAGCTGGCGCACCCGGACAAGGAGGTGCTGTGCTACTACGGCGACGGCGCCTTCGCCATGACCGCCTTCGACATGGAGACCGCCAACCGCTTCGGCGCGCCCTACATCGCCGTCGTCGGCAACAACTCGGCGATGAACCAGATCCGCTACGGCCAGATCGCCAAGTACGGCGAGCAGCGCGGCAACGTCGGCAACAAGCTGGGCGACGTGCCCTTCGGCAGCTTCGCGAAAATGCTGGGCGGCCATGGCGAGGAAGTGCGCGCGCCCGGCGAGGTCGGCCCGGCGCTGCGCCGCGCCCGCGAAGCCGTGCTGCGCGACGGCCGCTGCGCCGTGGTCAACATCTGGGTCGACCCGAACCAGTACGCGCCCGGGACCAAGGCCCAGACCATGTACAAATGATCGACTGGGGTCCAAGCGATCGACCGGGGTCCAAGCGATCGACTGGGCCGGGGCATCGGGTCGGGTCCGGCCCCCGAATGAGGGACCTTGAAACTTTCGACGTGCGAGGGTGAGGGAAGAATGACGAGGGCTTTGGAGGGGGTGCGCATTTTGGACATGACCCATGTTCAATCGGGCCCGTCGTGTACGCAGATCCTGGGCTGGCTCGGGGCCGACGTGATCAAGATCGAATTGCCGGGGCGCGGCGACATCACCCGCTCCCAGCTGCGCGACCTGCCCGACGTGGACAGCCTCTACTTCACGATGCTGAACTGCAACAAGCGCAGCCTCACCCTCAATACCAAGACCGGGAAGGGCAAGGAAATCTTCCGCAAGCTGATCGATGTCTGCGACATCATGGTGGAGAATTTCGCGCCCGGCGCGCTCGACCGCATGGGCTTTTCCTGGGCGCGCATCCAGGAGCTCAACCCGCGCCTGATCTATGCCTCGGTCAAGGGCTTCGGGCCCGGAGCCTACGAGAACTTCAAGGTCTACGAGAACGTTGCCCAGTGCACCGGCGGCTCGGCATCCACCACCGGCTTCGACGACCGCCCGCCGATGGTGACCGGCGCCCAGATCGGCGATTCGGGCTCCGGCATCCACCTGGTGGCCGGCATCCTGGCGGCGCTTCTGCAGCGCGAGAAGACGGGCCGCGGGCAGCGCGTCGAGGTCGCCATGCAGGACGCCGTGCTCAACCTCTGCCGGGTCAAGTTGCGCGACCAGCAGCGCTTGGCCCACGGGCCCCTCAAGGAGTATCCGCAGTACCCCAACGGCAAATTCGGCGAAGCGGTGCCGCGTGCCGGAGATGCCTCGGGCGGCGGTCAGCCGGGCCACGTGCTGCAGTGCGCCCCCGGCGGCCCCAACGACTACATCTACGTCGTCATCCAGCCCCAGGCCTGGGCGCCGCTCATGGAAATCATCGGCCGCGAGGACCTGATGGATGATCCCGAATGGTCGACGCCGAGAGCCCGCCTGCACAAGCTCGAGGACTGCTTCCATCTGATCGAGGGCTGGACCGTGACCAAGACCAAGTTCGAGGTCATGGAGATCCTGAACGCGCACAACGTGCCCTGCGGTCCGGTCCTCTCGATGAAGGAACTGGCCGAGGACGCCTCGCTCCGGGCGACCGGAACCGTGGTCGAGGTCGAGCACCCGGAGCGCGGCAAGTTCCTGACCGTCGGCAACCCGATCAAGCTCTCGGATTCGCCGACCGAGGTCACCCATTCGCCGCTTCTGGGCGAGCATACGGAGGAGATCCTGCGCGAGATCGGCTACGGCGACAACGAGATCGCCGCGGCCCGGGAAGACGGGGCGATATGAGGAACGGGGCGCCCGGCTTGCGACGAACGGGTCGGGAGGTCCCCATGATCCTCTTCATGCGCAAGCAGCATGGGCGGCGTCAGTCATACTAATATCAAGGATCGTGGCATAGACGGGGCCGCCTCCGGGCGGCCCCGACGACTAGAATAAGTGATCGCCCGGACCGGGCGTGACATGGGAAAACACGGATTTTCACGGGGGGGACGGATGCGCATCATCGTGATGGGGCAACAGGCCTTCGGCAAGGCGGTGCTCGAGGCCATGCTGGCGCGCGGCGACCATGTGGTCGCGGTCCACTGCGCGCCGGACAAGGAGGGCCGTCCGGCCGACCCCATAAAGGTCTTCGCGCTCGAGAAGGGCCTGCCGGTCCATCAGCCGGCCTCCTACAAGGACCCGGCGGCGCTCGAGGCATTGCGCGCGCTCGAGGCCGACCTTTGCGTCATGGCCTTCGTCACCATCTTCGTGCCGGAAGAGGCGCGCGACATCCCGACCCACGGCTCGATCTGCTTCCATCCCTCGCTCCTGCCCCTGCACCGGGGGCCGAGCTCGATCAACTGGCCGATCATCGGCGGTGCGACCAAGACGGGGATCACCGTCTTCTACCCCAGCGACGGCCTGGACGAGGGCGACATCCTGCTCCAGAAGGAGGTCGAGATCGGCCCCGACGACACGCTCGGCAGCGTCTATTTCGACAAGATCTTTGCGCTCGGCGTCGACGCCATGCTGGAATCGGTCGACCTCATCCGCGCCGGCAAGGCGCCGCGCACTGCCCAGGACCACTCCAAGGCGAACTATCAGTCCTGGTGCAAGCGCGCGCACGCCGAGATCGACTGGAGCAAGCCGGCGGGCGAGGTCTACAACCTGATCCGCGGCACCAATCCACAGCCGGGCGCCTGGACCACCTATCAGGGCAAGACCCTGCAGATCTTCGATTCGTCCAAGGTCGGCGGCGCCACTGGCCAGCCGGGCGAGGTCACCGAGGTCACGGGCGAGAGTTTTACGGTCGCGGCCCAGGGCGGCGCGATCCTCATCAAGCGCGTGCGCCCCGAGGGCGAGGGCAAGATCGCGGCCGGCGACTTCGCCACAAACACCGGGCTTTCCGTGGGGGCAAAGCTCGGTTGAGCCCTGGCCCATATCTGATAGAACCAACAACACAATAATCAAGGCTTTGGGGGAAATTTCCGATGCCGAAAAGCGACATTGAGATCGCGCGCGAAGCCACCATGCGGCCGATCGTGGAGGTCGGAGAGAAACTTGGGCTTCCGGCCGAGTCGCTGATCCAGTACGGCCCGTACAAGGCCAAAGTATCCATCGACCACATCAATTCCCTGCGGGACCGTCCCGACGGCAAGCTGATCCTGGTTACCGCGATCACGCCGACACCCGCCGGCGAGGGCAAGACCACGACCACGGTGGGCCTGGGGGACGCGCTGAACCGGCTGGGCAAGGCGGCGACGATCTGCCTGCGCGAGCCCTCGCTCGGCCCGTGCTTCGGCTTGAAGGGCGGCGCGGCCGGGGGCGGCTACGCCCAGGTCGTGCCCATGGAGGACATCAACCTGCACTTCACCGGCGACTTCCACGCCATCGGGGTCGCCAACAACCTGCTGGCGGCGCTCATCGACAACCACGTCTACTGGGGCAACGAGCTCGGCATCGACCCGCGGCGCATCGCCTGGCGCCGCGTCATGGACATGAACGAGCGCGCGCTGCGCTCGATCGTGTGCTCGCTGGGGGGCGTCGCCAACGGTTATCCGCGCGAGGACGGCTTCGACATCACGGTCGCCTCCGAGGTGATGGCGATCTTCTGCCTGGCCAACGACCTGAAGGACCTGGAAGAGCGCCTGGGCAGGATCGTGGTCGCCCAGACCCGCGCGCGCGAGCCGGTGCACGCGCGCGACCTGAAGGCGCCGGGCCCCATGAGCGTGCTCTTGAAGGACGCGCTGGCGCCCAATCTGGTGCAGACCCTGGAGAACAACCCGGCGTTCATCCACGGCGGGCCGTTCGCCAACATCGCCCACGGCTGCAACTCGGTGATCGCGACCAAGGCCGCCTTGAAGCTGGCCGACTACGTGGTCACCGAGGCCGGTTTCGGCGCCGACCTGGGGGCCGAGAAGTTCTTCGACATCAAGTGCCGCAAGGCCGGGCTCAGTCCCGCCGCGACGGTCATGGTGGCCACCGTGCGCGCCTTGAAGATGCACGGCGGGGTCGGCAAGGCCGACCTGGGCGCGGAGAACGTGGCCGCGGTCGCGGCCGGCTGCGCCAACCTCAAGCGCCACGTCGACAACGTGACCGGCTTCGGCGTCCCGGTGGTGGTCGCGATCAAC
>JACZWN010000190.1 GCA_022572105.1 Pseudomonadota bacterium
CCAGATGGCGGGCAAGCGCCGCAACGCACCCGATGAGCCGCTCTGGTCCACCGAAGGCCGGGTTCTTTCGACCCCGTGCCCGCGTCGCGCTTCTCATCCGATACCCCGCATCGCATTTCCAAGCGCTCCTAATCACGGGACAAAATAATCCCGGTCAAATGATCCGATAAGATCGGATAATGCTCTAGATAGCTGTCCCAGAGGTCGATGTAGACCACGTCCTTGGCCGGCGCCTCCGGGCCCCAGACCTCGGGGCCGGCAAAGCGCACGCTGTAGAGGTGCTGCGGCGACGTGCCCTGGCCCAGCGCATGGGCGTCGGGGAAGATGAAGACGCCGTAGTCGCGCGCGATCTCGCCCCGCTTGCAGCGGATGTAGCGCGGCGCCCGGGTGTGGCCGAGCGGGTTGATGTTGCGTACCACGACCCGGTCGCCGGGCTTGAAGCGCGCCGGAACGTCCACGTCGACGCTCGCCGGCCCACCCTTGCGCAGGGCCGCCGCGACGTCCTCGGCCTTGAGCACCGGCATCACCCGACCCCTTCGGCGAGTTCGGCCATGCGCGCCGCGATCTCCTCGCGGCTGACCAGGCCGTTCTGCTCGAGCAGGCTCTCGAGGCCGTACAGCCAGCGCTCGTAGTAGCTGTCGCGCAGATAGCCGAGCGGGTCCCGGTTCTCGCGCGCGTAGCGCGAAATGTCGATGTTCCACAGGCCGTAAAAGCCCATGGCGACGGTCAGCGCGAAGGCGCGGCGCTCCCATTCGTCGTGGAAGATGGGCGCGTCCGCCTCGCGCTCGACCGGGCCGAAGCCGTCCATCCCGCCCATGTCGTGGGCGCCGTTCATTCGGCCGCCTCCGGCTTGGCGCGCGCCTCATCGGGGGTCAGCGCCCGTTCGGTCCCGATCATCGAATCGCGGGTGACGAGGGCGGCCAGCTCCGCCTCGCTCAGGCCCTCGGTGCCCGGCGGCCGCTCGGGCAGCACCAGGTAGCGGATCTCCGAGGTGCTGTCCCAGACCCGGATCTCCACGTCCTCGGCCAGCTCGACGCCGAAATCGCGCAGCACGCCGCGCGGCTCCTTGACCGCCCGGGCCCGGTAGGGCGAGGCCTTGTACCAGACCGGCGGCAGGCCGAGCACGGTCCAGGGGTAACAGGAGCACAGCGTGCAGACGACCATGTTGTGGACCCGGGGCGTGTTCTCCACCACCACCATATGGTCGCCCGTGCGGCCGGTGAAGCCGAGCTCGGCGATGGTGGCGCTGCCGTCGGCGAGCAGCCGCGCCTTGTACTCCGAATCGCTCCAGGCGCGCGCGACCACGGCGGCGCCGTTGCGCGGGCCGACTTTGTTCTCGTAGGTGTCGATGAGCGCGTCGAGCGCGGCCGGGTCGACCAGTCCCTTCTCCACGAGAAGCGATTCCAGCGCCTTGACCCGGAGCGCGGTATCGGACGGCGGCGTGCCGTGGCGGTGTTCACTCATGGTTCCAGCGTCCGGTATCATGCGGGAACGCTTTTATATCCCAAACCTCGGCATAACCCAAACCCGGCACTCCCCCCGGCCAGTACCGCGATTCGCCGCCCTTCGTGACCCGGCCGACCGATCCCGATCCGCCGCCCCCGCAACCATCCCTCTTTTCGCGCGCGCCGGTCTTGATTAGGCTTGGCCCGAACGCTTGGCCCAAACAAGGGGGATCCGAGGACGCATGTCGCTTGGCCTGCACGATACGCACGAGCGCCGCCGGCGCCGGGCCCGCCGATCGTTCGCCCGCTGGCTGCTCGGCCTGGGCGCGATCGTCGCGGCCGGCGTGATCGCCCACGAGATCGGCTCGAGCCTGGCCGAGCGCGAGGTCGAGGAGCTCGGCCAGCGGCTCGCCGAGCTGTCCGGCCGGGTCGAGGAGGTCGAGCAGCAGAACACCGGCCTCCAGGCCGACCTCATCCTCAAGGACCGGCGCCTCAAGGATTCCGTGCTGCGCTACCAGCGCAACGTGCCGAGCGGGAGCCTGGCGGCGCTCATGGAGCGCGTTCGGGAGAAGCTGGAAGCCGGCGTCGACGAGGACCGGCTCGGGTTCCTGATCGACTCCGCGGGCGATCCGCGCAACTGCGACAACAAGCCGGTCACCAAGCGCTTCATGGTGCGCACCCAGATCTCCCGGGGCGTCAACGATTCGGTCAGCTTCGCCAACAACCGGATCACCATCACCGCGCTCGGCGAATCGGCCTTCAACGCCGAGGGCAAGGTCGAGGCCTGGTTCGACCCGGCGCGGGCGATCGCGCTCCGGCTCACCCAGATCGGCGGCAAGACGACGATCGAAAAGGGCAAGTTGCCGCTGCACACCTCGGTGATCGTCAAAGACAAGGAGTACATGTACAGCGTGGTCGCGGGCCAACGGCGCGGCTTCGTCGAGATCACCGGCGACCGCTGCGACTATCCGTGAGGCGCGCGGTCCCTCAGCCCTTGACGCAGACCACTTGCTTTAGGGTGTGAAGCACCTCGACCAGGTCCGCCTGGGCCGCCATCACGGCGTCGATATCCTTGTAGGCGCCCGGCGTTTCGTCGATGACCTCGGCGTCCTTGCGGCATTCGACGCCCGCGGTCGCGCGGACGTGATCCGCGACCGTGAAGGTCTTTTTGGCCGCGCCGCGGCTCATCTTGCGCCCCGCGCCGTGGCTGCACGAGCAGAACGAGTCGGCGTTGCCGCGCCCGCGCACGATGAACGATTTCACGCCCATGGAGCCCGGGATGATGCCCAGGTCGCCGGTGCCCGCGCGCACCGCGCCCTTGCGCGTGACCAGCACGTCGGCGCCGAAATGCTTCTCCCGCGCAACGTAATTGTGATGGCAGTTGACGGCGGTTTCGTCGGCGGCGAAATCAGGTAGCGCCTGCGCCATGGCGCCCAGGACCGCCCGCATCATCAGCCTGCGGTTCTCCAGCGCGAAATCCTGCGCCCAGCCCACGGCCCGGACGTAGTCGTCGAATAGCTCCGAGCCTTCGACCAGGTAGGCCAGGTCCTGGTCCGGCAAGTGGATGAACCAACGCTCCATCTCGCGTTTGGCGCGCTGGATGAAGTAGGTCCCGATGCGGTTGCCGACGCCGCGCGAGCCGGAATGCAGCATGGCCCAGACCCGGTCGCTCTCGTCCAGGCAGACCTCGATGAAGTGGTTGCCGGTGCCGAGCGTGCCCAGGTGGCGTGCGTTGTTGGCCGAGAAGGCCTTGGGATGGTTCTCGACGACCGCCTGGTAGCGCGCCTCGAGCCCGGCCCAGGCCCGGGCCGGAGCCTCGGGCACCGAGCCCCAGGCGCCGCGGTCGTTGCGCCCGCCATGGGCCGTGCGCCCGTGGGGCACGACCGCCTCGATCGCCGAGCGCAGCGGCGCCAGGGAGTCGGGCAACCGGCTCGCCGTCAGCGTCGTGCGCACCGCCATCATGCCGCAGCCGATATCGACCCCGACGGCGGCCGGGATGATCGCGCCCTTGGTCGCGATGACGCTGCCGACCGTGGCGCCGAGGCCCCAGTGCACGTCGGGCATGGCGGCCAGATGCTTGTGAATGAACGGCAGGGCGGCGACGTTGCGCAGTTGCGCCATGGCCCGGTCCTCGATCGGCACGCCCTTGGTCCAGGCCTTGATCGGCGCGCCCTCGGTCTGGTGGTAGATGTAATTCGCCTTGGTCATCGTGCCCGTTCCGGCTTCGTCCCGATCGGCCGGCGGCACGATCGACTGTCGCGGGGACGCCCTCGCCCGATCCGATCCGATCCGCCCCGAGAGACCGCATTATTGTAATGGTTGAAAAACTTTCCAGGCTCCGTACTGTTACGTATGACGTGGACGGCGCGGCCAAAGCTTTTGGGCGACCTGGTGCAGATCGCCCTCGAGGTATCGGAGGATGGGGACGATATCGGCTCCCTTGCCGGCCATCTTACACTGAGCAGCGCCCAGTGGCTGGATTTCGCCAAGCGAATGGGATTGCGGGAGGGACCGGGCGAGGTGTGGCGCAGCGATCCAAGATCGCTTCGGAAATACGCCACTTGACAGGCGTACCGGTTCTGGTGTTGCCTAGTATCCAAGCGCCGATTTGAAGCTTAGCTTGCGGGCGCTATAGAAATGCGGCTAAAGCGAGCGGATCGAACCGCCCGGCCAAAGCCGCGGCGGTTTTTCGTATTGGGCGGCAGGTTTCGGGCGCTACGCGCGTAGGGGCACCGGGTCCGCCGCCGGGAGGGAGGAGTCCAATGAACGGACAATACGCAGGCGACGTGTCCTCGCCCGAAGCCTGGGAGATGCTGGAGCGCGACCCCCAGGCGGTGCTGATCGACGTACGCACCGAGCCCGAGTGGCGCTTCGTCGGCGTGCCGGACCCGAGCGGAATCGAGAGGCGGACCGTTTGCGTCAGCTGGCAGGTCTATCCCGGCCTGCACCTGAACCCGGATTTCGTCGAGCAGGTCGCCGCCGGCGGCGTCGCGCCCGAGCAGACGTTGCTGCTCATCTGCCGCTCGGGGCAGCGCTCGCGCCAGGCGGCGGTGGCGCTCACCGCGCGCGGCTATAGCCGCTGCTACAACGTCTCCGACGGCTTCGAGGGCGGCCACGACGAGGACCGCCACCGCGGCACGCGCGAGGGCTGGAAGCGCGCCGGGCTGCCCTGGCGCCAAGAGTGAGGACCCCGCCATGCCACACGATCAGACCTCGATCGCAAGCGGCGCCCGCCGCCCGCAGACCGAGGCGGTGCGCGGCGGGCTCGAGCGCAGCGCCTTCGGCGAGACCAGCGAGGGGCTGTTCCTGACCTCGGGCTACGTCTATCCCTCGCCCGAGGCCGCCGAGGCCGCCTTCAAGGGCGAGGTCAAGCGCTACCAGTACTCGCGCTACGCCAACCCGACGGTCGCCATGTTCGAGGAGCGCCTGCGTCTGATCGAAGGCGCCGAGGCCTGCTACGCCACGGCCACCGGCATGGCCGCCGTGTTCGCCGTGATCATGTGCCAGGTCAAGGCCGGCGACCGGGTCGTCGCCTCGCGCGCGCTGTTCGGCTCGTGCGATTACATCATCGCCGAGCTCCTGCCGCGCTACGGCATCGAGAGCGTGCTCGTCGACGGCACCGACATGGACGCCTGGGAACGGGCGCTCAGCCGGCCGACCGCCTGCGTGTTCATCGAGACGCCGTCCAATCCGACCCTCGAGATCATCGACATCGCCGCCGTGGCCGAGCTGACGCACGCCGCCGGCGCCTGCTTCATCGTCGACAACGTCTTCGCCACGCCGCTCTTGCAGCGCCCGCTGGAGTTGGGCGCCGATGTGGTCATGTACTCCACCACCAAGCACATCGACGGCCAGGGCCGCACGCTCGGCGGCGCCATCCTGGGCTCGCAGCGCTTCGTCGACGACCATCTGCGGATGTTCCTGCGCCACACCGGGCCCTCGCTCAGCCCGTTCAACGCCTGGGTCCTGGTCAAGGCCCTGGAAACCCTCGAGCTGCGGGTCGAGCGCCATTGCCGGAACGCGCTCGCGCTGGCCCGCTTCCTGGAGGGCTGCGAGGGCGTGACCCGGGTGCTCTATCCCGACCTCGACAGCCATCCGCAGGCAGCCCTCGCGCGCCGCCAGATGCGGGGCGGCAGCAGCATCATCGCCTTCGAGGTCGAGGGCGGGAAGGCGCGCGCCTTCCGCTTCTTGAACGCGCTCGGGCTGGTCGACATCGCCAACAACCTGGGCGACGCGAAAAGCCTGATCACCCATCCGGCGACGACCACGCACCAGCGCCTGTCGGCGGAGCAGCGCGCCGAATTGGGCATCGGCGACGGGCTGGTGCGGATCTCGGTCGGGCTCGAGGACGTGGAGGACGTGAAGGAAGACCTGGCCCAAGCGCTTCTGGCGTGAGCGGCAGGGCCTGCCGAGCGGCATATGGCAATATTTTGAATATTGGTGTTGGGGCGTGCTCTCATAAAGGCCCGCTTGTTTGGGCTTTGGTCAAAAGCGGCCGATCGACGCTGTAACAGGGAAGGTCTGCCTACGGGGCTAGAGCAGTCACCCATAACCTACCCTTCAGTAATTTATCACAAAAACAAGTAATTGATGTAAATTGAATATTATCGGGGTAGATTGCCGTTTAAGCTTGTTATGGGGGAGGAGTGTCCGATGCCGGAACAGATCATGACGCTGGGCCATCGGGACAAGCGCTTTGTTCTGCGTGGACGGGAGACGACGCTGATTGCCGACTACCGCGAAATACCCTTCCAGTGCCATTTTGTCGAAGGCGCAACCAACGGCGCACCGAAAATCCAGGTATCCGTAATCCAGGTCGGCAAAGGATTACCGGAGCAGATTCGTATCGAGCTGATCCCACCCGGGCGACCGGGGCTTACGGTGCGCGGCCA
>JACZWN010000019.1 GCA_022572105.1 Pseudomonadota bacterium
GCCTCGCTCAGGCGCGCGACCAGGATCGGCGCCTCGGGCAGGAGGACGCGGCTTGCGCTTTGGGCGCTTGCCGTCACTCGCCGACCCCGATCAGCTCGAACAGCTCGGGCAGCGCGACGCAAAGCGCGTCGGCCTCGCGGCTGCGGTCGTGCGCCAGGATCGAGGCGGAAGCCTCGGTCATGGCCTGGTAGGCCGCGCGCAGCAGATGGTTGGCGTGAATCACGATATCGGCGCCGCGCTCGAACAGCTCCCGATCGGTCACGAAGTTGTAGGCGGTCGGGATGCACAGAAGTGGCTTGGCGATGCCGAGCTCATCGCAGAGCGGTCCGTAGGCGTCCAGGAAGGCGAAGATCTCCGCACCCGTTGGGTCCTTGGAGTGGATGACGATGCCGTCGGCCTCGGACCCGAGATAGGCGCGCGCGCGCGCCAGCGCGTCGTCCAGGCCGGCGCCGGCGATCAGGCTCTCGATGCGCGCGAAGATCAGCATCTCGTCGCCGAGGCAGGCCGCCTTGGCCTTGGCGATCTTGCCGGTGAAGACGGCCGGATCCTCCAGGTCGTGATGGACGCCCGGCGCCAGGCTGGTGCGCTTGGGGAAGACCTTGTCCTCGACGATGACGAGCGACACGCCGAGCGCCTCGAGACGCGCGCAGAGATACTGGAAGGCGAGCGCGTCGCCCCCGGTATCGGCGTCGGCGATGAGCGGCTTGGCGGTCGCCGCGGCGATCTCCTCGATGCTCTCGAGACGGCGCTCGAAGCGGGCCAGCTCGACGTCCGGCAGGGCGCGCGCGGCGGCGTTGGTGAAGCCCGAGAGCCAGATGGCGTCGAATTCCTTCGTCGTGCCGTCCGGGGCCGCCGCCGATGCCGTGCTGCCGATGAGCGCGGAGAGCGGGTTGTGCGCCTCGATGGCGCGGAGCTTCCGTCCCGCGGCGAGCATGGCCTTCAGTTGCCCGCGCCGGGTTTCCGCCAAGGTTCGATACTTGAGGGTCATGGGCGTTCCCGTCCCTGGTTCAGCACGCGCAAGACACTCTCGACCGTGACCGCGCTCAGCCGGTGGTTCGACTCCTCGGTGAGGCCGGCGACATGCGGCGTAAGGATGAGATTGGGCACGCCGGCGAATCGGGCCCCGGCCGCGGCCGAGAGCGGCTCCTCCTCGAAGACATCGACCACCGCGCCGCCCAGGCGCCCGGCCGCGAGCGCGGCGACCAGCGCCGCCTCGTCCACAACGCCGCCGCGCGCCGTATTGACCAGCACGGCATCGGGCTTCATGCGGGCGAGCGCGGCTTGGTCGATCAGATGCCGGGTCTCCTCGGTCAAGGGCACGTGCAGGCTGATCGCATCCGACTCTTCGAGCAGGCGCCCCAGTTCGACCCGTTCGGTTTTCAGTATGCGCCATACCGGGTCCTCGGGCGGCACATAGGGGTCGCTGGCCATAAGCCGCATGCCCAGCGCGCCGGCACGCGCCGCGGTATGGCGTCCGATGTCGCCGAGCCCGACGATTCCCAGCCGCTTTCCCGCCAGCTCCTTGCCGATCGATTCCAGCCTCGGCCAGGCGCCGGCGATCACCCGGTCGGTGGCGAGAAAGGCGCCGCGGTACAGGAGCAGCAGCCCGGCGATCGCGTATTCCGCGACCGCGACCGCGTTGGCGCCGCGCGCCGGGAAGACCGGGATGCCGCGCGCCTTGCAGGCTTCGAGGTCAATGCGCTCCAGGCCGACGCCGAGGCGGCCGACGACTCTTAGATTGGGGGCGTGGTGGAGCAACTCCGGACCCACCCGCGTGCGGTTGCGGACGATGAGCGCGCGGCAATCCCCGAGGGCGGCGACCAGGTCCGCGGGCCGGTCGACCAGATCCTTCTCGTAGAGCACGTCGTGGGTCGCGGCCAGGGCGCGCGCAACCTCGTCGTCCATGAACTCCGTGATCACGATGTCGGCCATGCGCGCCCGTCCCCGGTTCCATTGCCTCGGCTCCGGCTTCGACTATAGCCGCACGCGCGCCGCCGGTGTACCACTGTGCCATGGTAAAGGGCGCGGGACCCGCGCGGGCCGAGTTCGACGATCTGGAGCGCCTGGTAGCCGGGGAAAAAGCCGCCTGGGACCGCTTCGTCGCCCGCTACGCCCCGGTCATATTCGCCGCGGTCCGGCGCAAGCTGGCCCCGGCCGGGCGGACCGGTGATGCCGAGGACGTGGCCCAGGACGTCTTTATCCGCATCTGCGCGCGCGATTTTCGGCTGATCCGGAACTACGACGCCAGCCGCGCCAAGCTTTCGACCTGGCTCACGGTGATTGCGCACAGCGCCTCGATCGACCACCTGCGCCGGCAAAAGCGCGCGACCCAGCCGCTCGACACCGTGCCCGAGGCGCGCCTCGCGGTGGATCCGCCCAAGGACCCGGTCAAGATCGATATCCCGCCGGGCCTCCTGTCGCCGCGCCAGGCGCTGGTGCTGGAAATGCTGTACCAGCGCGAGATGGAGGTCGCCGAAACCGCGGAAATCCTGGGCGTCGAACCGCAGACCGTGCGCAGCACCCACCACAAGGCGCTGGTCAAGTTGAGGGCCCATTTCCACGAAGAGGATTTTTAGGTTGGAATAAGGGGATGTTCTGACCGTGAATGACGTAGAATCAGCAGAAGCGGAGAATTGTGGGTCATGAGCAAGGAATTTCAGAACGGCCAGGCAGGCGCCGAGCTGTGGGCGCGCGCGCGGGAGGGCTGGCGCGCGGCCGCGCCGCGGCCCGAGGCGCCGGAATCCTTGACCCTGGCCGCCTACCTGGACGGCACGCTGGACGAGGCGGCGCGCGCGCGGGTCGAGGCCTGGATGGCCGCTTCGCCGGAGGCGCTGGAGATGGTGATTTCCGCGCGTTCGGCCCAGGCCGCGGCGCCCGAGGCCGCCCCGGAGGGCCTGATGAGCCGCGCCCAAGGGCTGGTCCGCGCGCCCCCGCGCGCGAACCGAGCCCGCCTCGGCGCCTGGTTGAGCGGGCTCATTGCGTTCCAGGTGGAGGCCTGGCGCCCGGTCGCCTGGGCCGGCGTGACCGCGGCCCTGCTGGTGGTCTCGACGGGCGGGTTCGAGCTCGGCCGCCAGGGCGCGCAGCGCATGGCCCCGGTCCAGACCGCCGCGAGCGACGACCTCGGCTTCGGCCTGAGCGACCCGGCCGACGAGCTGCTCTAGGAGAACCTGGATGCGCGCGAAACTTCCATGGGTCTTGCTGGCCGTGTCGCTGGTCGCCAATGCCGTGCTTGCCGGCGCCGTGTACACCCTGACCAGCACCGCAGATCCGGCGGCCAAACGGGCCGCCCATGTGGAATCGGTGATCCAGCGCCTGGGGCTCAACCCGGAGCAGCGCGATGGCCTGCTGGCGCTGCGCGAGAAGGCGCGGCAAGGGCGCCAGGGAATGCGCGAAGGGCGCAAGAGCCGGCGCGCCGCCTTTCTCGCCGAGCTCGGCAAGCCGGCCTTCGACCGCGCGGGGGTGCTGGCGTTGATGGAGGCGCGCTCGGCCGAGCGGCGCTCGCGCATCGTAGACGTCGCCCAGGACCTGCACGCCTATCTCGCGACGCTCTCGCCCGAGCAGCGCCGGGAGTTCCTCGCCATGGCGCGCGAGCGCGGCTTCCTGTACCGGCTGTTCGGCCGTGGGCGTCCGCCGCGCGCCGACCGCTAGGTTGCCGCGCGCCGTTGACGCCGGACCATGGCGCCCCTAGGTTTCCGGACGACTGGCAACCAAAGCAAATTGGCGCACCACCCACGATGACCAGCGAGCGCGATCTGGCCGAGGCCGCACGGGCCTGGCCCTTCGTCGAAGCACGCAATCTGATAAAGCGCTTGAACGGCAAGATGCCGGAAAAGGGCTACGTCCTGTTCCAGACCGGTTACGGGCCGTCCGGGCTGCCCCATATCGGGACCTTCGGCGAGGTCGTGCGGACCACGGTGGTGCGCCAGGCCTTCCGGCGGCTGAGTCCCATACCGACGCGCCTGTTCTGCTTCTCCGACGACATGGACGGCTTGCGCAAGGTGCCGAACAACCTGCCCAACCAGGACATGATGGCCGCGCACCTGGGCAAGCCGCTGACCGCGATCCCCGATCCCTTCGGCACCCACGAGAGCTTCGGCCATCACAACAACGCGCGCCTGCAAGCCTTCCTCGACGACTTCGGCTTCGATTACGAGTTTCAGTCCTCGACCGACTGGTACACCTCGGGACGCTTCGATGCCGCCCTGCTCCGGGTGCTGGAATGCTACGACGAGGTGATGGCGATCATGTTGCCGACGCTGGGGCCGGAGCGGCGCCAAACCTACTCCCCGTTCCTGCCGATCTGTCCCGAGACCGGCCGGGTCTTGCAGGTCCCGGTGGTCGCGCGCGACGCGGAGGCGGGCACCATCACCTACCGCAACGAGGCCGGAGCCCTGGTCGAGGCGCCGGTCACCGGCGGCCGTTGCAAGCTGCAGTGGAAGCCGGACTGGGCCATGCGCTGGTACGCGCTCGACGTCGACTACGAGATGTCGGGCAAGGACCTGATCGACTCGGTCATCGTCGGCGCGCGCATCGAGAAGGTGCTCGGCGGCCGGCCGCCGGCCGGCTTCAACTACGAGCTGTTCCTCGACGAGAACGGGCAAAAGATATCCAAGTCCAAGGGCAACGGCCTGACGGTCCAGGAATGGCTGACCTACGCGCCCCAGGACAGCCTGACGCTGTTCATGTACCAGAAGCCGCGCGCGGCCAAGCGGCTCTACTTCGACGTCATCCCGCGCACGGTGGAGGACTACCTGTCGTTCCTGGCGCGCTTCGAGGCCGAAGACGCGGCCAAGCGCCTGGAGAATCCGGTCTGGCACATCCACGACGGCAAGCCGCCCAAGCCCGGAACCGGGCTCGGCTTCGCCATGCTGCTCAACCTCGCCAGCGTCTGCAACACCGAGGACCCGGCCGTGCTCTGGGGCTTCATCTCGCGCTACGCGCCCGAGGCCAGCCCGGAAAACGCGCCGATCCTGGACGCCCTCGTCGGCTGCGCCATCCGCTATTACCGGGACTTCGTGAAGCCCAAAAAGAAGTACCGCGCGCCGAGCGAGACCGAGCGCGCGGCGCTAGCCGACCTGCTCGCCGAGCTCGAGGCCCTGCCCGAGGATGCCGACGGCGAAACCATCCAGACCCAGGTCTACGAGGTCGGCAAGCGCCACGACTTCCCCGAGTTGCGCGCCTGGTTCAAGGCGCTCTACCAGATCCTGCTGGGCCAGGAGCAGGGCCCGCGCATGGGCTCGTTCATGAGCCTCTACGGCCTCGAGGAGAGCCGGGTGCTGCTGCGCCGCGCGCTGGCCGGCGAGGACCTGGCCGAAACCGGCGAAGCGGCGGAGTAATACCAAATCTCGTTGATACGGACCCATTTCACCGCCATCCCTTGCCCGCCGGATAGGCGCGGGTTGCGCCGCGGTGCGGGCACCGCAAGCAGCCCGCAAGGACGCCGGCGGACAAGGATGGCGGCCTTCGGTGGGGCGGATTGGCCCTCCGGCAGCGTTGCGCGGCTTACCCGATACCCCGCATCGCGGCCAGCGCCACGCGCCTAACCGGGAGGGCCAATCCGCCACCATGAAATGGGTCCGTATCAACGAGACTTGGTATAACGCGGCACCTTCCGCGCCTACTTGAAGGCCCAGTCCCAGTACAGCTTACGGGCCTGGCGGTAGACGGGGCCGGGCTGCAGGTCGCGGGTCTCGACGCGGGTGATCGGCAGGACCTTGATGTAATTCCCGGTGGTGAAGACCTCGTCGGCGGCGAGCACCTCGTCCCAGGTGATGGTGCGCTCGTGGACCGTAACGCCGGCCGCGCGCAGCAGCTTGGCGACGCGGTTGCGCGTGATGCCGGCGAGGAAGGTGCCGTTCGCGGCCGGGGTGTGCGCGGCGCCGTCCTTGGCGATCCAGATGTTGGCCGTCGCCAGCTCGGCGACGTTGCCGTTGCCGTCGAGAACCACCGCGTTGTCGAAGCCCCCCTCCGCCGCCTCGACCAGCGCGCGCCCGGAATTGGGATAGAGGCAGGACGCCTTGGCGTTGGTCGGCGCCATGCTCGGCTCCGGGCGCCGGATGCTCGACAGGCAGATGGAAAAGTCGCCGGGCTCGGGCATCGGCGCCTCGTGGACCGAACAGCAGAAGCGCGTGCTGTCCGGGTTGGGCATGACGAAGAACTTGTCCGCGCCTTCCTCGGCCCAAAGCATCGGGCGCACGTAGAGATGCGTGCCCGCGGGGAAGCGGCCGATGCCGTCCTTGGCGATCTCCAGGACCTCCTCGGCCGAATGCACCGGCTTGAGGCCGAAGGCCCGCGCCGAATCGACCAGGCGTCGGCAATGCAGGTCCAGGTCCGGGGTCACCCCGTCGAAGGCGCGTCCGCCGTCGAAGACCACCGAGGCCATCCAGGTCGCGTGGGTCATGGGTCCGAGGATCGGCGGATTGCCCTCCAGCCACTTGCCGTCGATGAAATGGATCGGCGTCATGCGTGTCTCCGCGCTCGCACACAAACCATTCGGGCGACCGCCCGATCTCTATGGGTCATTATCAGCGCTCCTTGGTATTAGCATAGCCGCGCGACCCGGCCAGGCAAAAGCGAGCGCGTGCGGGCTTGCCCGCGCCCAAGACGCGCTCGAAGGGCAGGCGTCGTTTGCAGTGGGAGCTACTGGCTGGCCCAGACGATGCGCGCCATCCAGTCGATCTCCTCGACGTTCAGGGTGCGGTCCGGGTGCGCCGCGTTCAGCGACACGAGCTCGACCTTGCGGGCACTCTGGCGCGCCAGCTCCTTGGCCATGACCTCGCCGTCCCGGGTCCTGACCACGACACGGTCGCCGCGCCGGATGCCGGCGCCCGGCGAGACCACGATGGTGTCGCCGTCGCGGTAGATCGGCTCCATGCTCTCGCCGCTGATCTCGAGAGCGAAAGCGTGGAGATCGCCGATCTGGGGAAACAGCACCTCGTCCCAGCCGCTGCCCGTGGGATAGCCGGCGTCGTCGAAGTAACCCTTGTCGCCGGCCTGGGCGTAGCCGATGACCGGGATGCGCTGGGCCAGTACCGAGGCGTTGCCTTCGCCCATCTGGGCGACGAACTCGGCCAGGGAATCGCCGGTGGCGTTCAGGACCTTGGAGACGGATTCCGTGCTCGGCCAGCGTTGCTTGCCTTCCTTCGTTATGCGCTTGCTCTTGTTGAAGGTGGTCGGGTCGAGACCCGAACGCCGGGCCAGTCCCGAAGCGGACATCCCGTGCTTCTCGGCCAGGCGGTCGATGGCCCGCCAAATATCTGCGTGTTTCAACATATCACTCTTTTTCTAACCCAGTCCCGAACGCTTTACGAAGGAAAAATCCCACGGCCATCGGCGTTTCGTGGCCGCTGCCCGATTGCAACCGAAACAGTGATGCCGGGTCAACGTGCCGTAACGAGAATCGCTGCGCGACCGATTCGCGCGGCGGTACCCCCCATCCACGCGCCCGGCGCACATGCCCTCGGTGCCGGAAACGACCAAGCAAACACCGTGCCAAACGATCGTCGGCGCGCTGCGACGGGGGTCCGCCAGGCCGAAACGACCGGGATTGGCGGATTGCCGCCGGAACCGGGGCGCGCGGTCCCGGCCCGGCGCCCGCCCGCGGCGTCTCGCAATTTGCGGCGGCGTCTCGCAATTTGCGACGGCGTCTCGCATTTTGCGAAGGATATCGATGGCACGGCCCCGGTTCACAGGCACGGTCCCGGTTCACAGGCACGGCCCCTGTTCACATCACGGAGATTTGTTTAGGCTCCGGCCATGTGCGCGGCACCGATCTATCACATCTGCACGCGCGAGGACTGGGAGGCGGCGAAAGCCGCCGGACACACCGAAGGCTCGCCCCAGGATCGCGCCGACGGCTTTATTCATTTTTCCACCGCCGAACAAGTCCAGGACAGCGCCGCCAAGCACCGGGCCGGACAGCCCGGGCTCGTGCTTCTGGCCGTCGACCCGGAGGCCTTGGGCGTTTCCCTCAGGTGGGAAGCCGCACGCGGCGGGGCGTTGTTTCCGCACCTTTATGGCGCGCTGCCGCTGGCGGCGCTACGCGACGTCCGGGAGCTTCCGCTCGGACCCGATTCGCGCCACGTCTTCCCACCCCTCGTTACCGGCCCCAGACCCGGGTCGCCGTGAACGGATACCGCCTGGCCCAGGCGATCCTGCGGCGCCTCGATCCGGAGACCGCGCACGATCTCACCCTATGGCTGTTGCGGCGCGGCTTGGGGCCGGTCGCGCGCGACCCCGACGATCCGATCCTGGCGACCCGGGTCTGGGGCCGGGAAGTTGCCAACCCGATCGGCCTGGCGGCCGGGTTCGACAAGAACGCGGCCGTCGCCGGCCCCATGTTGCGCCTCGGCTTCGGCTTTATCGAGGTCGGCAGCATCACGCCCGCGCCGCAGCCGGGCAATCCCAGGCCGCGGGTCTTTCGCCTGGCCGAGGACGAAGCGGTGATCAACCGCCTCGGCTTTCCCTCCGAGGGCATGGCCGTGGCCGCCGAGCGGCTCCGCCGCTGGCGCGCCGCGAACGTCGAAGGCCTGATCGGCGTCAACCTGGGCAAGAACCGGGAGACGCAAGACGCGGCCGCCGATTATGCCGCCGGGCGCCACCGAGCCGAGGCCGGCGGCCTGAGCGGCCGGCCCTTGTTCGCGGGTTCCACCGCCGTGCTCGGCGGGATCTACCGCCTGACCGAAGGACGGGTGCCGCTGGTCGGCGTCGGCGGGGTGGCGAGCGCCGCCGATGCCTACGCCAAGATCCGCGCCGGCGCGTCGCTGGTGCAACTCTACACGGCGCTGGTCTACCAGGGACCCGGGCTGGTCACGCGGATCAAGACCGGCCTGGCCGAGCTGCTGCGCCGCGACGGCTTCACCAGCCTGGCCGAAGCGGTCGGCGCCGACCACCAGTGAGGGATTACCAATCGGACCGGAGTTCGTCTCGCATCATGGTTTCGAAAGTGCCGTTCACGGCAGCCCTTCGATAGTCCCGGCCGCGCCTTAAAAATATTCGCAGATCTGCGAAACTTTTCCTTGAAGTTTCGCAGAAGTGCATATATTTATAGACATGACACGCGGTCAATTCCTGCGCCGCCTTCGCAAGTACTGCCGCAAGCTCGGCCTATCCATCTCGGTCGAGGAATCGCGCGGCAAGGGTTCTCACGTGACCGTCGAGGTCGAGGACCGCCGGACCATCGTGAAGGGTGGGGAATTGTCTCCGATCTACATCAAGCTGGTACTGCGCCAGCTGGGCCTACCGGACAGCGCGGTTTAGTGCCAGCCTGCTCGAGGAGGAGCCGAGATGCGATTTCTCTATCCGGTCCAGGTGACCGAATATGTCGAAAAGCGGCCCGAGGACTCCGGCTTCGCGGTCGGCTTCCCCGACTTGCCCGAGGCCCTCACTTGGGGCTTGAGCCGGGAGGAAGCGCTCGATAACGCCGTCGACTGCTTGGAGGAGGCGCTGGCCGCGCGCATCAAGGCGCGCGAGGATCTGCCGCCGCCCTCGCCCGCACGCGGCCGAGCGACGGTGGCGCCGGGCAGCCTGATCGGCGCCAAGGCGGCGTTCTACCTGGTGCTCAGGGACAGCGGGGTGAAGCCGTCCGAATTGGCCCGGCGCATGGGCGCCCAACCCTCGCTGGTAACGCGGCTCCTGGATCCCGCCCATGCCACCAAGCCCGACCTCTTCGACGCCGCCTTCGCGGCGCTGGGCAAGCGTATGGTGGTCTCGGTCGTAAACGTAGCTTAAACAGCGGCGCGGCCGTTTTCAGCTTGGTAACCATAATTGCCATCGGCGGCGTTTGGCCAAACGCCGCCTTGGGGGCCCGCGATGACCGCCTAATAGGCCTTCCGGGGGGTTCGCGGCGGGTCCATAACGACTTGGTTTTAACCGTCTTTCAAGACCTGTGGCGGCACAGTGCATGCCGTTCCAATGGTTGCCCCGCGGGGGACATGCGCGCGTTTCTCAATCTGCTTTTCCTGGCCTGTTACGGCGGAGCCGCCGGGGTCATCGTCGCCTACGGCCCGAGTTCGGTGCCGTGGCTCGACCAGACCCTGGCGTTCGTCTTGGGCGCGGCCGTGCTGCTCGGCTGCGGCCTGATGCACGAGGTTTATTTCCGCATGGGCCGCGATATCGACCTGCGCCGGCAGTTGGCCTCGATCGGCCATCGATACGGCATGCAGCAGGAGGATCTCACCGGGCTGCGCCGCGAGATCGGCGCCTTGCGCGCGGCCCTGGAGACGGCGAGCGAATCGACCCGGGCCAACCCCCAGGCGAACCAGGGCGGCCAGACCATCGAGGAGGTCATGGCCGAGGTCAAGGTTCTGAAATCCTTGATCCCGCGCTTCGTCGCCACCGATGCCGAGGGGTCCGATACCGACGCCGCGACCGAGGCCGGCAAACCGCCCGCCGGCGGCGCCATCAGCGGCGCGCTGCCGCCCGGCTTCATGCCGCCGGTGGCGGAGAATCTCGAGCGCGAGGCGGTGCTCGAGATCGTGCGCGCGGCGCTGCGCAACGACCGCATCGATCTGGTCCTGCAACCGATCGTCAGCCTGCCGCAACGCAGGCGGCGCTTCTACGAATGCTTCTCCCGGCTGCGCACCGAAGACGGCGCCATGATCCTGCCCGAGCAGTACATCGCGCTGGCCGAGCGCGCCGGCCTGATCACCTCGATCGACAACATGCTGTTGTTCCGTTGCATTCAGCTCGTGCGCAAGATCCACAACAGGAACCAGGACATCGACTTCTTCTGCAACCTCTCGCCCCACACCCTGGTGGACGAGAACTTCTTCAACGATTTCGTCGCCTTCCTGGAGGGCAACAAGGAGCTCGCGCCGCACCTGGTGTTCGAGTTCGCCCAGGGCGATTTCGCGCGCTGGAGCGAGGTCGGCGCCCGGCTCCTCGACCGCCTCGCCGCGCTCGGATGCCGCTTCTCCCTCGACCAGGTCACGGACCTCAAGTTCGACCCGGCCAAGCTCGCCGCCCGTCACGTCCGCTTCGTGAAGATCGAGAGCGGGATTTTGCTGGACCAGATGCAGGACAGCATCGGGATGCTCCGGGCTCTGCGCCGCCACCAGATCGACCTGATCGTGGAGAAGGTCGAGGACGAGAGCCGGCTGCTCGAGATTCTCGACTACGACATCGACTTCGGGCAGGGCTTCCTGTTCGGCGAGCCGCGCCTCGCCCGGCCGGCGGCCTAGAACCGGCCTCCAATCACCGGCCCTTTCATCGGTCCCCGCGCTGTGGCAAAAGGCCCGCGCGTTGTGGCAAAAGGCCTTGCGCACACGCGCCGAACGACGCGGGGGCCCATGATTCCGATTCTCCACGGCCTGTCCGAGATCGCCGAACGCTACGACGGCTTCATCGTCGATCTTTGGGGCGTCCTGCACGACGGGGTGCGGGCGTTCCCCCCGGCGGTCGACTGCCTGGAGCGGCTGCGCGAGCGGGGCAAGCGCGTGCTCATCCTGTCAAACGCGCCGCGCCGCGCCGAGGCCGTGGCCGCGCGCAACGCCGAGTTGGGAATCCCCGCCCACCTCTGCGACGCCGTCATGTCGTCGGGCGAGGCGGCCTGGCAACACCTGGCCGCGCGCACCGATCCCTGGCACCGGGCGCTCGGCCGGCGTTGCCACCATCTCGGGCCCGAGCGCGATCGGGGCATGCGCGAGGGCCTGGACTACGATTTCGTCGACCGCCTGGCCGAGGCCGACTTCATCCTCGCCACCGGCGCCCGTTCGTTCGAGGACACGCCCGAGACCTACGCCGCCTTCCTGGACGAGGCGCTCGGCCGGCGTCTGCCCATGGTCTGCGCCAACCCGGACCTGGAGGTGATCCGCGGCGCGCGGCGCGAGATCTGCGCCGGCGCGATCGCGCTCGGCTACGAAAAGTTGGGCGGCGAGGTGCGCTACCACGGCAAGCCGCATGCCGAGATCTACGCCACCTGCCTCGCCATGATCGAGATGCCGGCGCAGGCGCGGATCGCCGCCATCGGGGATTCGCTGCGCACCGACATCGCCGGCGCCAGGGCGGCCGGCATCGACGGCCTCTTCATCACCGGCGGCCTGCAGGGCGCGGAGCTGGGCGTCGATGCCCAGGGCAACGCGGAGCCGGCGCGCCTGGAAGCGCTCTGCGCCGCCGCCGGCGAGGTCCCGGCCGCCGCGCTCCCGGTGCTGCGGTGGTAGAACTCGACAATCAACGGCGCAGGATCAGCGCGCCGTCGCGTATTTCGAAGGACCGCAGGCGTTCGAGAAAGCTCATGCCGAGCAGCGAGCCGCGCATCGCCGCCTGATTGACCGAGGCCGGCAGGTCGTCGACCCGGATCGGGCCGATCTCGATCGAGCCGAGCCGCACCGCCGCCGTGCGCACGATGCCGTTGGCGGTTTCCGCGAACCCTGTGAAACGAAGCTCGTCGGGATCGAAGCCGATGCGCCGCGCGTCAGCCGGGCTCAGCACGATGCCGCTGGCGCCGGTGTCGACGAGGAAGCGGATCGGCGTACCGTCGACCAGGGCCTCGATCCGGAAATGGCCGTCGGCGCCGACCGGGAAGCGCACCTCGTTCTCGCCGAGCACAGAGCCGCGGTGGGGCAGGAACTCGCCCAACACGCGCTCGCCGATGGCGCCGAGTTCCAGGCGATAGGCGTAGCCGAGCGCGAGCACCATGATGATGAACGCCCAGAGCCCCGCCGCTTTCGCCACGCCGCGAAGCCGCAGCCGGCGTCCGACCAGGATCGAGCTCGAGACCAGGACCAGCAGCAGCACCAGGTAGACCAGTCGCACCCGGTCCTGCTCCGAATAGAGCGCGTCCGGAAATCGCCACGCCAGGAAGGCGACCAGCGCCCCGGCGCCGAGCACGAGCGCCAGCCACAAGACCCATTTGCCCCTAGGCGGCGGAGGGCGCGATGGGCGCCGTGGACCGGTTCCCCAAGGGCCGCCGATGTTATAAAGGTCCTTGATATCGACCCATGGAGATCGCGCGGGCGATCGCCTGCTCCTCGCTGCCCGGCCCATAGAACCTGGGCATGACCATGCAGCCGAGGCCGATGACCGGAACCTCCGGTTGGCCGCCGCCGCGCCCCCGAGACGGGTCAGTCATCCGGCCACACGACGGTTGCCGCCGCCAGGTCCGGCCAGCCGATCGGCGCGGCGGATTTTTCGGCGGCCTCGCTGGTTGGAACGTCGTTATCCCACCGCGCGGCGACGAAGCGCCGTCCGGTGACACCGTCGGACAGTTCCGAGGCCAGCCATCGCACCGGCGCGGCCATCACTTCGGGTCGCAGCATCTTGTCGCGATCGATCCCGGATTGGTCGGCAATAAAAGCGGTATCGGTCGGCCCGCCGGGGACCACCACATTCACCGTCACGCCGGTTCCCTCCAGCTCCTTGGCCCAGACCGCCGAGGCGGCTTCCAAGGCCGCCTTGGTCGCACCGTAGGGAAGGACGCGCAACATCGTGAAGAAACTCGTGGTGTTGTTGATGACCCGCCCCCAGCCGTTGCCGCGCATCCGCGGCAGGACCGCCCGGAGCATGAGATAGGCACCCGTGACATTGTTCGCAAAGAACCGCGACCAGATCTCGGGCGTCACCTCGGTGACGCTCGGAAGCCGCCGTTCGGCATCCGGACGAAGGGAACTGGGCCCGATTCCGGCATTGTTGATCAGGACCTCGACCGGCCCGAAGGAGTCGCCGACCGTCTCGACGACGGACCGACACGCCGCCTCCACCGAGACATCGCCGACGACGGCAAGCAGATCGCCCCCGATATCGCGCAACACCTCCTTGGAACGCTCGATGGCAGCCGGGTCTTTGTCCATCAGCGCGACGCGGTGGCCGTCCGCCAGCAGGCCGCGCGCCATCGCCAAGCCCAGACCACCCGCACCGCCGGTAATCAACGCCGTCCTTGCGGTGATGTTTTTCGGCTCCATCCCGCCCCCCGACCTGGTTTCCCCGACGTCAGCCTCGGCGCGCCCCATGGGCGCCCGGCGGCGAAAACTCCGTGATTATACAGGACATGGGCCGTGCCGGACGTCCTTTCACCAATATCAACGATCTTTGATATTAGGGTCGACGGCGCGGAAATTAATTAGCGTCCCTATCCGGTTAACGCAGGATCGGCGCCAGATGGGCCGTGCTTTGTGGGCTGCCGCCCACACCCGCTTGGGGCGATGCCCAAAATCCCCTTCTTTTCATGGGGTTTGGGGCCGATGGCCCCAAGAAGCGGGCGGGGTGCGGGGTGCAACCCCGCTCGGCGAAGCCGAGAGCCTGTCTTAACCGGATAGGGACGTAAATGAGACCGGAAAGTTCGCTTATGATCTCTCGCAAATGTCGATTGAGGTCGGTGGGGCTCACCGCATACGTTGCGATCGAAGCGTCAGAGCATGTCGTCCGCACGCTTCGCCTTCGCGCGAAACTTCTTATTTGATGGTCTCCCATTATCGTGAAGATAATGACCGCCGAGAGCGGTGTTGGACAGGGGCATCCCGATGTAGGGCGAAGGCCATGGAAATCAAATTCACCTACTCTGTGAGGCGCGGACTTTTGCGGCTGCACGACAGACGGTAACCATTGAAATTGAAGGAGACACGCTCACCTACGACACGCTTCACGAGGCGGAGCAGAAATTTCTCGCGCGGTTTCGAGGTGAGGAACGCGAGAACAAATTGATCGAATGGAAGTCCGGGCCGATAGAGGACGACGGCCGATATAGCGAGTACCGCGCACACCTCCCGCTGTCGGAATAGCAACCGCCAGCCTGCGCGCCACAAGGGTTCGACGCTTTACGAGGATGCAGCGGGATGACTCGAGAATTTCCGGCCGATTCTAAGGCCCTGTTATGGTGTAAGTCGTGAGCTACACCTATTTACGACGTTACGATTGGCTTCCTCCTCACCGGGCAGTACCGCCCACTTTTCGGCAAGTTCGCGCCGACTACTCCAGTCACCAAGCACCGCGGCGGTAGCTTCCGGATCCGCTTGAGCCCTCTTCGTACACAGGTCCGCTCGATATTCAATAACTGCATCCTGAACTGCGCTGTTCATCGTCCCGGCAGTGACTTGCCAGCCCAGCCAACTGCTAATGAATGGTCCTAAAACCAACCCAATTACCAGGAAGAGTATGCGAGGCTTCCACTCTGTAATTATTTCACCTGCTCGACTCACGACACATGCCCCCACACGAGTTAACGGACAATCCGGCAAGGACTGAATAGCACTCCTATCCGAATGTCAAAACAAACCTATCCCGCTGAACAATGCTCCGTGACCAACTGTCCTTGATCTACGATTCACAGGCGCGAGAGCGGCTTTAGTTAGTGTCCCTATCCGGTTAAGACAGGCTCTCGGCTTCGCCGAGCGGGGTTGCACCCCGCACCCCGCCTGCTTCTTGGGGCGATGCCCCAAGCGGGTGTGGGCGGCAGCCCTTTAAAGCACGGCCCATCTGGCGCCGAACCTGCGTTAACCGGATCGGGACGTTAATTAGATCCTAACCCTCATGTAGGATTTTGGTAACGTGCGGCAGGGCGGCCCATTCGCGCGGTCGGGCCCGATCCCACCCTTTGGGAACGCCCGCATTCGCAAGAAGTGCCTGGGATGCCAATGCCCAACTCCGCAGCGCTTTCGAGGCCTCGGCCGTGACCCGTTCAACGCCAAAAATCCTCGTTGTCGACGACGATCCCAATATTACACGGGCCCTTTGGAGACGGTTCAGGGCCGTCGGCATCGAGGTCATCCGGTCACACCACGGCAAGGAAGGCATGGTCCTGGCGATGACCGAACGCCCGGATGTCATCATTACCGATTATAAGATGCCGGGAATTTCCGGTGAGCGGCTGCTCATGAATTTGAAGTACAACGATGTGACCAAAGACATTCCCGTCATCATGGTCACGGGCGTGACGTTCGGCGGGGGCGAGGACTACGCGCTCAAACGCCAGGTATTGGGCCCGGGCGGGGCCGTATCGTTCATGAACAAGCCGCTCGATTTCGAAGCGCTCCTCATGGAACTGCGGCGTCACATCAGGTTGCCCCAACAAGGCGATATCCCGGGGACCGTCACCGGCGACGACGGGCCAAGCAATGGCGGCGAACGAGACGCCTAATACCGAGTCTGGTTGATACGGACCCATTTTATGGGAGCGACCGGCCTGCCCGGGCAGGCGCGGTCTTTCCGATGGTGCGCCGGAAAGAAACCTCAGGATCCGGATTTGGCGGCCTGGGGTATGGCTTCCAGGCCCGGGATGAGCCACTGGCCGGAGGCGCTCCGGCAGGCCTTGCCGGGATAAATCCGCTCGCCGGCGCCGCCCCGAACGGTTTGCTCGAAGGTCCTGCAGTAGGGCGAATCGCCCTCGCTCAAGGCGGCGGTCGGCTTGATCGTCACCTTGGCGTCGACGCCCGAGCTGCCCCACTCGATGCTCTGCCCGTCGGCTTTGGTCTCGAGCGCTTCCTGGAGCGCCCAGCCCAATCCCGCCCGTGCCGCGGGAGGCCAGCTCCCGCCCTCCAGTTGCACGGCGACCAATTCGACGTCGGTTTCCGACCCGGGGTTCTCGAATCTCTCTTGGCGGCGCACGTAGTGGCGGATCCGCGGGGCGTAATACCAGACCCGCTCCGACGGCCCTTGCGCGGACGGCGTGGACGTGCGGCAGACCACCCGCAGGGCGTCGAAGGTTCCCGCCGCGACGCTGACCTTCCGGGGCGCCTCGACCAGGCAGTGCCAACGCGAGACGAACCCGCCGCGCGGACTCGACCGTGTCTTGTGCGCGACCTCGGTATTGGCGGTGAATGAAACCTCCCGCCCGGCTTTCAAGGGCCACAGCGCACCCGGCCCGACGTCCACCGTCGTCCGCACGCTGATGAGATCGGTGTCCCGGCGGATCGCGGGCAGGATGAAGTTTCTGTACGCGGTCAGGACGGTGCCGTCATTGCTCCGCCAATGCACCCGCTCGCCGTCGATTTCGGTCACGGTTTCAGTGCGGCCGTCCGAATATACGAAGGTGTCGCCCGGCGCGTAGACGGGCAACGCCTTCTTGCTCGCCAACCCGAGGCCGGCGGCGCGGGCCGTGTTGTCGCGGCCCGCTTCGGAGAGCTTTTCGACCAAGGCCTTGGTGACCCGCCCGTCGGCGGGCAGGCCGGCATCGGCCTGGTACCTGCGCACCGCGCCCCGGGTTTTCGGACCGTCCAGGCCGTCCAGGGGACCCGGCTCGTAACCGAGCCCGGCCAGGAGTTTCTGCGCCGTTAGGATGGTCTCCCGCGTCGGCTTGGGGACCGCCACATCGGCTGGCTCGGCCGGTTCGGCGGCCTCGTCCGGCAGGGCAGCCGCCGCCTCCGCTTCGACATCGTCTTGCCGCTGCTCCGTAACCGCCGGCGCCTGGTCGTCCTGGGTCTGGCCTTCGAAGACCTTGGCCAACTCCTCCAGGCTCGACGGAAGTTCGCAACCCGCAAGCATGCCCGCAAGCATGAGAGCCACGCCGGCCGCCACGAAGGCTCTCGAGCATACGGCCCGTCGCGTTCGTTCGGCGCCGCGCGGGCTTGGCGAGACCGGGCCGCCTCCGGACGCGTTTCGCAAATCAGGAAATATCATGCGTTGGCCGCACACCATATTTGTCAAGAGTGCCGCCCGGCCGTCTTGGATGGCCGGGCGGCGAATCACCTATCGCACCTCGGATCGCCCCAAAGCTTACCTTCTTACTTAATCGTTTATAAATTATGGAAATCAGCGGTTCCCGGGCGCAATTCCGCGCTCTTATACCAACCGCCCTTGGTATTAGCGGGCCGGCCCGGCGGCGGCCGCGCGCCCGACCCGGCGATCTCGGCTTCCGGGAGCCGCGAATACCTCAAGATCTTGTGGACCGCCGCAGCGTACCGCTAAATGTAGGGGGCACCGGCACGCAACGCTGCCACCGGACGCCCGCCGGCCGTACCCGGCCAGAGCCCGGCCAGAGCCGTGACTTAAATGAATATTAGCACCGCGGCGGCATCATTCCGGACAATATGCCGAGTGGGCATGCCAGTGCGCATAAAAGACACCGCAACCACAGTCGAAACGGTTTGGGACAGCCTTAAAGGCGCGTTCCCGCGGTTCCGCGCGGGGCGAATCCCGGGCGTCTGGAGGCGTGCCCACGGCGGACTTCCGGCCGGGTTCGGGAAGGGCCTCGACGCCGCCTGGCCCCCGGTCGCGGCCGCCTACGGGCGTGCCAATTCCTTTCTTCGCGGTCATCTGCCCACCGCCCTGGTGCTCATGCTGGGGGTTCTGATTTCGGGCACCGGCTTCCTGTTGACGAGCAACTTCTACCAAAATCGATCGCAGCAGGCGTTCGACAGGCCAGCAGCCCACTACACCGCGATCTTCAGCCAGGCGATCGACCGCTACTTGGAGGTCATCAACTCCGTGGGTACCTTCATGGCCGCCTCGAACGAGGTCGACCGATGGGAGTTCTTCGCCCTGGTGGGCAAGAGCCTGCCGCGCTTTCCCGGAATCCGGGCGCTGGTATGGATCCCCCGCGTGCCCGCGGAAAAACGCGGCGACTACGAGAAGCAGGGCGAGAAAGACGGTCTCTACGGCTTTGGGTTTACCGAAAAGGACACGCTCGGCAACATCGTACCGGCCCGGGAGCGGGACGAGTATTACCCCGTCTATTACGTCGAGCCCTTCGAAGGCAACCAAACGATCCTGGGATTCGACTTGGCCTCGAGCCGGGACGGCCGCCGGATCCTGGATCGGGCGCGCGACACCGGGCAGATGATCGCCGCCCAGCAGGTCGCCCTGCTCCAGGCCGACGACGATCAGGCGGCCTTCTTGACCGTGCTTCCGATCTACGATTCGAGGACCGAGCCGGCGACGGTCGCCGATCGGCGACAGGCACTGGTCGGTTTCGTGCTCGGCGTGTTTCGGTTCAGCGATATGATCGAGGTCGCGCTGCGCAACTTCGCGTCCGCCGATGCCCTCGAGGTCTATCTCTACGACGCGGCGGCGAGCCCGGAAGAGCGGCTGATCTTTTTCCGCCCCTCGCCTTTGCGCCGGGATAGCGCGACGCCTTTGCCCGAGGACCAGGTCTACGCGGGCCCCTACAGCTCCACGGCCTACGACGTCGCGGGGCGGGAGTGGTCGATCGTGGTCAAGCCGGCGCCCGGGTACTTCGTCAATGACGCCAATCTGGTGTCATGGAGTGTGGTGGCGGTCGGCCTCCTGCTCACGGCTCTGCTGCTTCAGTATCTGCTCTCCTCGGCCAGCCGAACGCGCGTCATCGAGAAGTCGGTGGCGCAGCGCACCGCCGAGCTTCTGGAGTCGAACAAAGCGCTGGAAGCCGAAATCCAGGAACGCAAGCGCGCCGAGCGGGACCGGGTGGCGCTGGAGCGCGAACTGGCCCAAATCCAGAAGATGGAATCCCTGGGCACCCTGGCCGGCGGCATCGCCCACGAGATCAATTCGCCGGTCCAATATGTCGGCGAGAACTTGGGGTTCCTGCGCGAGTCCCTGGCCGGGCTGAGCCGGGTCCTGAGAAAGTACGGAATACTGGCCGAGGCCGCCCAAACGGCAGGCGTGCTGAGCGACGAGGTGGCAGAGGTCGCCGCGGCCACCGAGGCCGCGGACCTGGATTTCCTGCGCCAGGAAATGCCCGCTTCCATCGATCAGTCGCTCGAAGGGATCGAGCGGATCAGCGAGATCGTGCGCGCGATCCGGGAGTTTTCCCATCCCGACGCCAAGGAAAAGATCGCCACCGATATCAACCACGCGATCGCCACGACCCTCACCGTCGCCCAAAATCAGATCAAATACGTGGCCGACGTGGAAACCGATCTCGATCCCTCCCTGCCGCCGGTCTCCTGCCTGCCGGGCGAGCTCAACCAGGTCATCCTGAACCTGCTGGTCAACGCCGCGCATGCGATCGAGGAAACCGCGAGCGACCGGAAAGGCCGGATCACCTTGACCACGCGCAACCTGGGCGATCGGGTCGAGATACGGATCGGCGATACCGGGACCGGCATTCCCGAGGCGATCCGGAAAAAGATCTTCGACCCCTTCTTCACGACCAAGGAGCCGGGCAAGGGCACCGGACAGGGCCTGGCGATCTCCCACACCATCATCACCAAGAAACACGGCGGGACGATCAACGTGGAATCCGAGCCGGGCAAGGGCACGACCTTTATTATCCGTTTGCCGCTGGAGGCGCCGGATTCGTCACCGGCGACGGCCAACCCGAAGCGAGGTTCGCCATGACCGACAAAGTTCTGTTCGTTGACGACGATATGAACATCCTGGCCTCCTTCAGGCGGCGGCTGGGGCGGCGGTTCGAAATTGCGACCGTGCCTGGCGGGGAGCAGGGCCTGGAGGTCCTGGAGAAGGACGGCCCCATCGCGGTCGTCATCAGCGACCAGCGCATGCCCGGCATGGACGGTATTCAGTTCCTGGGCGAGGTGAAGAAACGCGCGCCCGATACGGTGAGAATCATGCTGACCGGCAACACCGATCTGACCACCGCGATCAAGGCGGTCAACGAAGGCAGCATCTTCCGGTTCTTCACCAAACCCTGCCCGCCCGAAGTGATGGCAAGCGCGATCGAGGCGGGCCTGAAACAATACAACCTGATCAGAGCGGAACGGGATTTGTTGGAGCAGACCCTTGCCGGCAGCATCAAGGTGCTCATCGACGTTCTGTCGCTGATCCATCCGGAAGCCTTCCAAAAAACCTGGCTGTTGCGCGACTGGGTGCGTCGGGTGGCCGGCCGGCTGGACCTGGCCAAAGTTTGGGAACTGGACATAGCGGCCATGCTTTCGCCGATCGGGCTGATCACGATTGCGCCCGAGATCCACGCCAGGGTCCGCGACGGCGCCGAGCTGAGCGGGATCGACCGCGAGATATACGAGAGGGCGCCGGAAGCCGCCAGGAACCTGATTTCCAATATCCCGCGCATGAAAAACCTGAGCGAGATGATTTACTACCAAGACAAGGGTTTCGACGGCAGCGGATTCCCCGACGATTGGGTTGCCGGCAAGGATATTCCCTTGGGCGGCCGGTTGCTGAAGGTGCTGATCGATCTCGCCGCGCTCGGCGACAGTCCCGACCGGGCCACCTTCGCGGAGCTCGAGACGCGCGCCCAGCTCTACGATCCCGAGATCTTGCAGGTCGTCCGGGATTGCTTCCTCGGCGAGAACGCGCCCAAGGACGACGCCGCGACACAGGAAGTCGTGAAGGTTACGGCTGCCCGGCTGAAGGCGGGCGCGCGCCTGGTATCGAATATCGAAACCGAGGACGGCTGGCTCGTCCTGGCCGCCGGGAACGAGATCTCGCAAGCACAGATCGAGCGCCTGTTGAACTTGCGAAAGCATCGCAAACTGAAGGAGCCCCTACACGTCATCCAGCCCCGGGCACCGTCCGGGGAAACGGCCAAAGCGCGCTCCTGACCCGGGGTCCCTCGACGCTACGCCCTCAAGGGCGCCGAGGCTCATACCACCGTTCCTTGGGTTTACGTCTACTTCTCGACGACGAAGTCGATCGAAAGATTGCCTTCGCGCGGCGGGTTCTTGGCAACGGTTTCGAATTCGGTGGCCCCGCCCGGCGCCAGGGTCGCGTCCGCGGCCTCGAAGGTCCAGCGCTCGAGCTCCACGCCCTCGGCGTCGGTCAAACTGGCGCTCAGCGGCGGGACCCTGCGCGTCTGATCCGAGACGTTGACGACCAGGCCCTCGATGACCACGACCCGATCTCCGTCCACCAGACGCCGCACCGACTTCACGTCGCGAAGCTCCAGGCCCAGCTCGGCGGATTCGGCGGACAGGCCGACCAGATCGTAAAGCCGGGTCATCTGGGGCACCATGGCGACCAATTGCGCGCGCCCGAAATAGAACCCGGCCGCAAGGCCGGTCACCACCACGAGAAACAGAATCCAGCCGGCGGCCAGAGACGGTTCGCGCGCTCGACGCGGCGGCTTCGAGGCGGTCCGTCGCGGCCCCCGTTCGCCGATGTCGACGGGCTCCGGCGCCGGTTCCGGCTTCGCGGTGGGTTCGGGAATCGGCTCCGCGGCGGCTTTGGCCGCCGGCTTCTCGGCGGGTTCGGCTGCCGGCCCGCTCGGCGCGAACGGCGCCGCCGCGGCCTTCGCCTCGGATCGCTCCGCGGCGTCGGCCTCGCTTGGCCGCTCCTGGCGCCAGACATGACCGCACTCGCCACAACGGACCCTGCGCCCGGTGGGACCCAGGTGCTCAGGCTCTACGAGGAACGTGGCACCGCAAGACGGACAGGTGAGGTGCATTAACGAAAATCTGTCCTGTCTGCCTAATTCAGGCCTAATTCAGACCGTCATCTTATATGGGGCGGCAAAGACCAAAGCAAGAAAAGAGCGGAACGCTTTACCAGAGGCGGGCGGCTGTGCCATGCTTGCTACCGCCCATCATCAAGAGGATATCCTGGGCCTTGGTTCGCTTCGAGGACGTGGTATTGCGCTACGGCGCGGGCCCCGAAGTCCTGCGCAACGTGTCGTTCCATCTAGAGCCGGGCTCGTTTCATTTCCTGGCCGGGCCGAGCGGCGCCGGCAAGTCCTCGCTGCTCAAGCTGATGTACCTGGCGTGCCGGCCGAGCAGCGGCCGCGCCATGCTGTTCGGGCGCGACGTGGCGACGCTCGCGCGCCGCGAGACCGCCCTCCTGCGCCGGCGAATCGGCGTGGTGTTCCAGGATTTCCGCCTGCTCGACCATTTGACCGCGCTCGAGAACGTCGCGCTGCCGCTGAAGGTCGGTGGCCAGCGCGAGAACAAGGTCCACCAGCACGTCGCCGAGCTGCTCGCCTGGGTCGGGCTCGCCGACCAGGTCCACGCCTTTCCGCCCACGCTGTCCGGCGGCCAGCAGCAGCGCATCGCCATCGCCCGCGCGGTGGTCGGCCGGCCGAGCCTGCTGCTCGCCGACGAGCCGACCGGCAACGTCGACGACCGCATCGCCGTGCGCCTGCTCTACCTGTTCGAGGAACTCAACAAGCTGGGCACGACGATCGTGATCGCCACGCACAACGAATCCCTGGTCTCCCGGTTCTCGCACCCGGTGCTGCGCCTGACCGAGGGCGGGGTCATGGCCGGCCCGGGACCGGTGGCGGGCGCCGCGCGCGCGGGCAAGGGGAGCGCGGCCTAATACCAAGGAGCGTTGATATAACATGCTGTTCCGGCGCGGCGACCTGCCGCTCGATCGCGACCCCACGGGGCGGTTCCTGCCCTGGCTGGTCGCGCTCATGGTCTACCTGGCGGCCTTGGCGCTGGTCTGCGCCATGGTGATGAACAAGATGGTGGAGCGTTGGGACACCGGCCTCTCGGGCAGCATCACCGTGCAGATTCCCCCCAAACAAGGCGACCCGACCGAGGCCGGCGCGGCGGCCGATGCTTCGCTCGACGCGGTCATCGAGATCCTGCTGGCCACGCCCGGGGTGATCAGCGCCGAGGTCCTCGACCCCGACGAGATCGTCCGCCTGCTCGAGCCCTGGCTCGGCGCCGGGGCATCCTACGGCGACCTGCCGCTACCCGAGCTGATCGCGGTCGGCATCGACCGATCGGCCGCGCCGGACTTCGAGGAGCTGTCGCGGCGGCTGGCGCAGGCGGCGCCCGGCACCATCCTCGACGACCATCAGAGCTGGCTCGGCCAGCTCCTCGACCTGGCCCGCACCATCGAACTGGTGGCGGCGCTGGTCGTCATCCTGGTCGGCGCCTCGGCGGCCACCATGGTGGTCTTCGCCACGCGCATGGGGCTGGCCATCCACGGCCGGGTCATCGAGCTCCTGCATCTGATCGGCGCCCAGGATTCCTATGTGGCGCGGGAATTCGAGATGCACTCCCTGAAGCTCGCCTTGCGCGGCGGCGTTTTCGGGCTGGCCTTGGCCGTCATTACCGTGCTCCTGGTCGAGCGCCTGTTCGAGCGCATGGAGGCGGCCTTGCTGCCCGATCTCTCGCTCGTGCCGGGGGAGTGGGCGCTGCTCGCGCTCTTGCCCCTCGTGGTAGCGGGCATCGCCATGCTGACCGCGCGCTTGACCGTCTTGGGCACCCTCGGCCGGATGCCGTAGGCGTCACGCGATGACGGAGAACAGGACCCGCGCCGGGCGCCCCCGAAGCCGCCGCCTGACCTGGCGCCTGATCGGGTTCGCCGCCCTGTTCCTCGGCATCTGGCTGGTCGGGCTGCTGTGGTTCGCCAAGGATCTCCCGGTCTCCGTGGCCGCGCCGGCGCGCGCGACGGACGCCATCGTGGTGCTGACCGGCGGCAGCCGGCGCGTCCATCAAGGGCTCGAGCTTCTGGCCCAGCGGCGCGCCAAGAAGCTGTTCATTTCCGGCGTCTACCGCGGGGTCGACGTCCGCGAGCTCCTCAGCGTCTCGCAACAGTCCCCGGCCGATCTCGACTGCTGCATCGCGCTCGGCTACGAAGCCGACAGCACCCGGGGCAACGCGCGCGAGACCGCCGATTGGATGCGCGAGCAGGGCTTGGGCTCCCTGCGCCTGGTGACGGCGGCCTATCACATGCCGCGCAGCCTGCTTGAGTTCCGGCGCGCCATGCCCAAGATCGAGATCGTTCCGCACCCGGTCTTTCCGGAACACGTCAAGCAGCGCGACTGGTGGCGCTGGCCGGGCAGCGCGAGCCTCATCATCAGCGAATACAACAAGTACCTGATCGCCCTGGCGCGCGGCCTGCTCGGCGGAATGGTATGATGCTCGCGCTGCGCTCGCTGTCGTTCAACATCGCGTTCTTCCTCTGGAGTACGCTGGTCCAGGTGCTCTTCATGCCGTCCCTGCTGTTTCCGGTGGCGGTCGTCGCGTGGGTCCAGCGGCTCTGGATCGGGGGCTCGCTGGCCTTGCTCGCCGGCATCTGCGATTTGCGTCACGAAATCCGCGGCCTGGAACATCTGCCGCCCGGACCCTGCATTATCGCCTCGAAGCACCAATCCACCTGGGATACGCTCATCTTCGCCGTGCTGTTCCACGGCATCGCTTTCATCGTCAAGCGCGAGCTTCTGTGGATCCCCCTGTTCGGCTGGTACATCCAACGCACGGGCTGCATTCCGATCGACCGCCAAGGTGGCGCGAGCGCCTTGAAGCGGATGATCGCGGGCGCGCGCAATACGATCGGGAACGGCCGGCACATCATCATCTTTCCCGAAGGGACGCGCGTCGCCCCCGGCCAGCGGAGGCCCTATCATCCGGGGGTGGGCGCGCTCTACCGCCAGCTCGGGGTCCCGGTGGTGCCGGTCGCGCTCAACTCGGGCCTGTTCTGGGGCCGCCGGACCTTCATCAAGAAGCCGGGCCGCATCACCCTCGAGTTCCTAGAGCCCATTGCCCCGGGGCTTTCGCGCAAGGACTTCACGGCCGAACTGGAGCGCCGGATCGAGACCGCGAGCGCGCGCTTGCTTGCCGCCGCGCAAGGCGCCACTTGAACCGAGTCCGGCGCGGCGGCGGTATCCGCGCCGAAACCCCAGGTAGGTTCTCGGGGGGTGGGGTTCTCGGGGGAGGTCTTGTGGATAAGGCTGTGGGCGGTTCCGAAGCGGACCCGCGAAGCCGGCTCGGGATCCGCCGCGTCCAGACGCGGCTGGACCCTGGCGTCCCGACTCGGGCGGAAACAAAGCAGGAACATCTGCTTGACCCCCCTCCACCGGCCCC
>JACZWN010000191.1 GCA_022572105.1 Pseudomonadota bacterium
CTCAATATCGAAAACCCTTAATCCCCAGGAGAAGCGAAATTCTCAATACAGTGGCGAATTCAAGCAATTATGCTTGCGGGAAGCTGCGACTCGACTTCCATTTTGGCGATCTACAGGACTATTTACAGCAACTCAAATATCACGAATGCAGGAAGTTCAGTTCATATCTGATCTAGTTGTTAACATGATAGAAGGACTGACAGACTTTAGCTCGAAAAAAATCGATGATTATTACAAAAAATACGATGAAGATTTTGAAATTATTTCTGATATTGAACAGCGTATTGAAAATCTATTTTCGAAGCTTGTAGACATACCACCCGGAACGGTGCGCGATACTATCTTCTCTGTGCCACAAATAATGTTCAGCCTTATGATCATTGTCGATACTGAACGAGCACGGCGGTTTTCACCTGACCAAATACTAGAAGTAATGCATCAAATTGACAATCTGGTAGGCGGATACCAGGAAAAAGATGCGCTTTCAGAAGTGCAAAAAGACGACTTGCTGGGATTCACGGGCGGCAATCTTCATAGAATTAAGGCCCGCCGCATACGCGATAGGATGATTTGCGAAGCCCTGTTGTAAGGATGCGTCACTCCATAAAAAGAGACTTTGCAGAGGTTTTTGGCGTAACCGATCGCCTCATCTCGCTCATGCCAACCATTAGCGCAATAGAAGTGGGACCACGGAAGCTGGTCTGTGAGATTGTGCTGATTCGGTTGTTTCTTGCCTTGGAGAATTCCACAAAATCGATTTTTTCCAAGTTGGCTTGCGAAACGCCATACCTCGATGGAAGTCAACCTGTCGTGCTTCATCCGAGCAAAACAATGAAGGGAGCGATCGGCGCGATGCAAACATTATCTAGGCCAAAGCACAGGCAACTTAGATGGACTGATAGCAAAGAAATTAGAGAAAATATCAGATTCATAATTGCCTCTAATGATCACTGTTATAGCGTAGTCACTTCATTCGCGGGTAATTTGACCGAAATGCGACATATACGAAATCATATTGCGCACAATAATGAGACCACTCGGAAGCACTTCCACAAGATTGTCCGCCGTCGATATGGCGCACTCCGGAAAGGTATGACTCCGGGAGCGATGCTTCTTTCAAAACGCGGCGGAAATAACCCGCTCCTAGAGGATTTCATTCACGTCGCTCGAGCTTTCATAAAGGATCTGACGAAGGCGTGACGCCTAGTGATTAGCAGCGACGCAGTTCAGTGATCCCAAGCTAACACCGGTGCCAGCTGCGAACGACTCTCCTACGCCACTTTGGCGATCATCGGGCGACTCCGATTGTCTCTTCCGGGGCATGCCCCGGTAGTTCGCCGAGTTCGTTGCGGTTGAGCGCTGTGGACCTGTGAGCGGACATCGCCACTCGCAGCACCAGTTAATGAGTCCATGACCGAGGGCGTGTCGCCGACAATTTGTCTTGGGGCGGAGCCGCCTACCCCGCCAGGTGCGCCTTATGCAATTCCACCATGGCGGCCATGGAGGGGACTTCCCAGTCGGGGGTCACGTCGAATTCCGCCGCCGGGGTGGCGCCGGGCCTGCCGGCCTGGCGGTTGATCCAGATCGAGGTCATGGCGAAGTGCTTCTTGGCCGGCACGTGGTCGTGGAACAGGCTCTGGGCGGTGTGCAGGACCTTGTCCCTGGGCACGCCCATCTCGGCCAGGCCGGCAAGCGCGCGCTCGAAGTGGGCCGGCGCCGGCTTGTAGGAGCCCACGTCCTCGGCGGTGACGACCAGGTCGAAGTCCACGCCCAGGCGCTCGTTGCTGTGGGCGAAGGAGGCGCGGTCGATGTTGGAGACGATGACCAGCTTGTAGTATGGCTTGAGATAGGCGAGCGCCGCGACGCTGTCCGGGAAGGCCGGCCAGTCCTTGACCGAGGCGCCGAAGGCGGCGGCCTCCGCCGCGCTCACCTCGAGGCCGAGCTCGGCGCCGGCGGCGCGCAGGGTGCCGGCCAGGACCTCCGGATAAAGCGGCGCCGGGCGTTGCGATTGGCGGGCGTGCTCGTGGCGGCCGAAGGCGGCGAGCAGCGCCGCGTCGCCGGTCGCCAAACCGTTGCGCGCCGCCCAGGGCCGCAGCGCCGCGGCGATGCCGGTCTCCCAATCGATGAGCGTGCCGTAGCAGTCGAAGGTGAGCGCCGAGAAGTCGGTCAGTTTCATGACGGGTCCTCGGATCGGGCCGCGGCGCGAACTTGGCCGGCGCGAACTTGGCCGGCGCGCCGCTTGCCGCCGCTTGCCGGAGGTTGTGGGCCCTAGAGCGGGATCCAGGAATGTTCCTTGGTGTAGTGCATGTAGCCGACGTTGACGCCGGCGCGCAGGCCGACGCCGGTGCGGATCGGGGCCAGGGTGATGCCGCCGCTCCTCTGGTAGTTCACGCCGACGCCGGCGACGAAGTAGAAGCTGCCGTCCACGGCGGGGAAGCGCCGGAACAGGGAGTCCGTATCGGGCAGGTGGTAGATCAGGATGAACATCTTGGAGGCGTCGGCGCCGAAGTCGAAGCCGATGGTCGGGCCCTGCCAGTAGACCTTCCGGCTGCCGCCCGTCTTGCGGTTGAGGATGCCGTTGCCGTAGCGCACGCCGATGCCGATGGCGCCGCTTATCTCCTCGCCGGTGATGTAGGCGTTGGGCTGGCCCAGATCCGCGAAGACACTCTCGATGGCCTTGGCCAGGCCTTCGGTGGTCGTGCCGAAGAAGCCCTTGGCCTTGGCCAGGATATCGCTCTCGGAATAGGTGTCCTCGTCGGACTCCTGCGCGCGGGCGGTGGCGGGTCCCGCTGCGAGCAGGGCGAGAGCCAGGAAGCCGCTAAGGATCAGGCGGTTCGATTGTGTCATGACGTGTTCCTCGTTCGGGTGAGCCCTTGGCACCGCTCCCTTATACCAAGGAGGTCCGCTCCGCGCTCGGTTGATGGGGCCCGGCGGCGGCGACTCCGGATGCAACCCATCTTACCACCGATTATGGCGACCTTGTGTCGCGCCCGAAGACTCGTGCCGGGGCGCGGGCCGATCGATGTTGGCCGATCGAAGTTGGCCGATCGAAGTTGAAAGTCAGCGGCGCGTAATATCAAGGATCGTCGGTTTTATTGCAGCCTCAGGTAGGCGGCGGCGAAGCGCGCCTCGGGCGCCTGGATCAATGGCTGGCCGGCGACCTCGACCGAATGCAGCGGGCCGTCGAGGTTGCGCACCCAGAAATCCAGGAACCGGTGGAGCGCCGGGAAATTCGGCGCCAGGTCGTACTCCTGCCAGAGGTAGCTTTGCAGCAGGTGCGGGTGATCCGGCATGTGATACAGGATCTCGGCGGTGGTCAGCCGATAGTCGCGAAGCTGCAAACCAAGCGCGCCCATGGCTCTTTCCGGTCCTTCTTTCTCCCGGGCTCTCTCCCGGGCTTTCTCCCGGCTGAATGGCTCCATTGTGCCCGGTGGCTTCCCTCAGTACAACAAAATAAGGTAAATAAAACAATAACATAGCAGCCACGTCCCGGGACTGCTGCCAGGCCGCGGGCGCCGGATAATCGGGGACAGTATGCTATTTATTCGCCCGGCTGCGCGGTGTCTCGCCATCTCGGCGCCTGGCGAAATTGGGGCCGAATTTGGCGCCTGGCGCGCCTCACCCGCGCGTGGCGGTGCGGTCCACGCCAGCAAAAAATAGTGTACTGTCCCCGTGTTTCGGTCAGAGCAGGGTGTGGCGGGCGCGGGCGCCGCGCTCGATGGCGGCGGCTTCCAGCGGCCCGATTTCGAGCCGGTCGCGCAGGATCTCCAGGAGGCGCAACTCCTCCTGGCTGGCGTGGGCGTCGGCCGCGGCCACGTCGCAGGCGAGCGCATAGGCGGTCTCGTGCAGCCGCTTGGGCAGGCTCGAGGTGATCGACTCGAGCGCCTTATCCAGCCCGTTCGGGCCGGCCAGCAACTCCGCGCAGGCCTCCGCCGCAGCGGGCAGCTTGGCCTGGTCGTACGCCCTGAACACCGGCAGGTGCTTGGTGACGTCGCCGATGAGGTGGAGCTCGGCGTCGGTCATGTCCCGGTCGGCGGCCGACATCAGGACCATGGTGTAGATGAGCGCGGAATGGGCGTCGATCATGGCCGGGTTGCGGCCTTCCTTGTCGCGGGGCGGGTGGTTCTGGGCGGGCACGAGACTTAAGCCCGCCCCATAGCGGGGTCAAGCCCACCGAAGCAGGGCTCGGCTACGCCACTTCTTCGCCCTTAGCGGCCTTTCAAAAAGCCCTTGGTTTCAATCACCGCGTCCGCCAGGCCCATGCGGTGGACCTCGACGCCTTCGGGAAACGCGCCGGCGAGGCGGCTCGGCATCATCGGGTCGAGCAAGACGAAGACGCCGCGGTCGTCGGCGCGGCGCACCAGGCGGCCGTAGGCCTGCTTGAGCCTGAGGCGCGTGATGCGGTCGTCGTAGGTCCGCCCGCCGAAGGCCTTGCGCCGGACCCGGTGGCGGATGTCGGGGCGCGGCCAGGGCACGCGGTCGAAGACGATGAGCCGGAGCGAGCGCCCGGGCACGTCGACCCCGTCGCGCACCGCATCGGTGCCGAGCAGGCAGGAGTCTTCCTCGGCGCGGAAGATGTCCACCAGCGTCGCGGTATCCATGCCGTCGACGTGCTGGGCGTAGAGTGAAAGCCCGGCGCGCTCGAGCGGGGCGCCGATGCGCCCGTGCACCGCGCGCAGGCGCGAGATCGCGGTGAACAGGCCGAGCGCGCCCCCGCGCGCGGCCAGGAACAGCTCGCGGTAGGCGGCGGCGACCTGGTCCATGTCGTCCTTGCGCACGTCGGCGATCACCAGCACCCGGGTCAGGGCCGCGTAGTCGAAGGGCGAGGGGACGCCGGCGCGGATCGCCGCATTGGGCAGGTGGCGCGCGCCCGTGCGCTGCTCGGCGCCCAACCAGTCGGCCTCGGCGTCGCCGCTGCCGTCGGTCAAGGTCGCCGAGGTGACGACCACGCCGTGCGCCTGGGCGAGCAGGGTCTCGGCGAAGGGCGCGGTCGGGTCGACCCAGTGCCGGTACATGCCGACGTCGGCGTCGCGCCCGTCGATGCGCTCGATCTCGAGCCAGTCGACGAACTCGGCCGGGGTCTCGGCGCGCAGGGACTCGAGCATGGCGCGCCAGGCGCCCAGCTGCACCGTGGCGCGGCGCTCGATGCTGCGGCAGGTCCCCTCGATGCGCCGGCGCGCGTCGCTGTCCAGGTCGTCGGCCTCCTGGTCGAGGCGCTTGGCCAGTTTGCGGCGGAAGCGGGTGAGCGGCTCGGTCAAGCGTGCGAGCGCGACGTTCAGGCGCTCGGCGGTTGCGAGCAACTCCGGCTCGGCCGGGTGCACCTCGGTCTCCAGGCTGTAGGGGCTGTCGGGCCGATCGGCGCGGGCACCGACCTGGGCGCGGACGCTGGCGAGAAACGCCTCGCAGGGTCCTTGGGGGCCGCCCTCGGCGAGGCGCTGGCGCCAACCCTCGGCGGGCAGCGCGCGCGCCGCGCGCAAGGCCTCCTCGATCAGCTCCGTGAGTTCCTTGTCGCCGGTGATCAGGTCCTCGACCCGGCGCCGCAGGCCGCGGTTTCGGCTGGTCGTGCGGCCGCGCGCCTCGGCGCCCAGCAGCCAGCGCCGGAGCGCCTGGGCCTCCTGGCCCGAGAGGTGGGCGGCGAAGGCGTTGTCGGCGGCGGCGAAGACGTGATGGCCCTCGTCGAAGACGTAGCGCACCGGCAGCTGGCCCTCCTCGGCCGCGCCGAGCGCCGCCTGGATCATCACCAGCGCGTGGTTGGCGACCACGATGCGGGCATGGCGGGCGCGCCGGATGCCGCGCTCGATGAAGCACTTGCCGTAGTGCTGGCAGGCCGAATAGATGCACTCGCCGCGCCGGTCGGTCAGGCCGAGCGTGCGCCCGCGCCCCATGAGATCGGCCAGCCAGCCGGGGAAATCGCCGCCGACCATGTCGCCGTCGCGCGTGCGCCCGATCCAGCGCGCCATCAGGCCGACCGCGACCGCGTCGCCCGGGCGCAGACCCAAGGCCCGCACCGCCTCCTCGAAATTGAGCAGGCACAGGTAGTTCTCGCGCCCCTTGCGGATCACCACGTGCTCGGCCTTGGCCTTGGGCGTCGGGTACAGGCGGTCGAGCTCGCCGTCGATCTGGTGCTGCAGGTTGCGGGTGAAGGTGGAGAGCCAGACCGGGGCCTGGTTCTTTTCGGCCCAGAGGCTGGCGGGCGCGATGTAGCCCAGCGTCTTGCCGACGCCGGTGCCGGCCTCGGCCAGCACCAGGTTGGGCGCGCCGGCCTCGGCGCGCGGGGCGAAGGCCTGACTGACCGCCGAGGCGTAGTC
>JACZWN010000192.1 GCA_022572105.1 Pseudomonadota bacterium
CAGCCCGCGGCGCGACCGCCACGGGCGCGGCTGGATCGGCATCACCGCGAACCAGGGCTACGTCGTCACCGGCGTCGCGCAGACCCCGCTCCTGCCCGCGACCGCGCTGCTCCTGCTCATCCTCGGCGCCGCCCTCATCGCGTGGTACCGGGAGGGGCATTGAGCGGGCGGCTCACCCTGCCACGGCGTCGCGAAGGCCCCTCCCGGGCGCGCCGTCTTCCTCGGCTTTGCCGATCAGGCCGGTGACGCCGGCCAGTGCGCCGGGGACGATCTCGAGCACCTGGAAGCGCTCGGGCTCGACCGGCCCGGGCAGGATCAGGCCGGCCGCGCTCGCGTTCCTGAACCCGAAGGGCGCGTAGTAGGCCGGCTCGCCGACGATGACGCAGAGGCCCGCGCCCGCCCGCTTGGCCCGGGCCAGGCCGTGGCCGACCAGACCGCGCCCGATGCCGTCGCCCGCCAGCGCCACGAAGCGCAGCCTGTCGACCGGCGCCACGCCCGCGCGCAGGCGGTAGACGGTCTTCCGGCGCCGGTCGAAGCCGAAGGCGCGGTCGAGCAGGGGCTCGATCAGGGCGGCGTCCCGGCGCCGCTCGGGCACGATCTTGAAGGTCATGGTTATTCGGTTCCCGCTGGCCGCCCGCATGGCTCGGGCGGAAGATTCGATCGAGGGCTCGGGGGCCGGTTATCCGCCCCGGCGGACGCGCGATCCCGGCGCGCGCGTTGCGCGCGGGCACCTACGTCGTCGTCGCAGAGTGCAGCGTCCCGGCATGCTCGATCGCCCTCCTTCCAAGCCCGCCGCCCACGGGCCCGGGAACCGCGTCCGCGATAGCACGGGCGAGTCCCGGAAACCAGGCATTTTCGTATCAGGCCTGAAGAAAGCGCCGGCCGTCGTTTTCGAGCACGAGCGCGGTCAAGCGGCCGCCGTAGCACGCGCCGGTGTCGATACCGATGCGGTTCGCCCGCACCTCGGGCGCCTGCGCCGGGGTATGACCGTGCACCACCACCTTGCCGTGGTCGGCCTCCGAGCTCAGGAACGGCTCGCGGATCCATACCAGGTCGTGAGCGTCCTGGGCCTCCAGCGGCACCCCCGGGCGGATGCCGGCGTGGGCGAAGAAGTAGCCGCCCTCGACGTGGTTGAGCCGGAGGTCGCTCAGGAATTCGCGGTGCGCCGCCGGTAGCCGGGCCTCGAGCTCGGCGCGCAGGCGGCCCGTGGCACCGCCCATGCGGTGGAGCGCGCCCGGGTCGACACCGTAGCTGCGCAAGGTCGCCGCCCCGCCGTTCATCATCCAGATCGCGGTCACGTCCTCGCCGTCCAGAAACTGGCGCATGAAGAGATCGTGGTTGCCCATGAGATGGACCGTCTCGAAGCCGGGCAACGGCTCGGCGATCAACATCTCCAGGAGGCCGCGCGAATCCGGGCCGCGGTCGATGTAGTCGCCCAGGTAGACCACGACCCGGCGCTCGGCCGGCGCGGCGCGGGCGTCGGCCGCGGCCGAATCCTCCAGGATCGCCGCGTGCAACGCGCCGAGCAGCTGGGCGCAGCCGTGGCTGTCGCCGACGGCGTAGACGCGCGTACCCGGCGGCACCGCGGCGCCCGGGCCGGCGCCCGTCCTGTCTGGGGCGAAACGCTCGGCGGCCATGCCCTGGATGCTCCTCTGCGTTCACGTCCGTGCGCGACTGCGCAGTGTAGCAGAGGCGCCGCGGCCTCGCGGTGCAATTCGCCGGCGCCGGCGCGCTCGGCCGCGAACGCTTCCGGGTGCTCGGTTAACGGAACCTTAAGCCGGCTTCCGCCGGGGCCGAGGCCGCGGCCGAGGCGCAAGCCGAACCCACCTCCGGCGCTCCTCGCGCGGCGGTCAAAAGCTTCAAAAACTTAAAGAATTTTCAACGCCCGCCCGCGCACACTCCAGGGGGAATCCGGGAGAGGGGTGCGCGCAACCGTCGAGCCGTAATCGCAGTTATGTCATCAGCCGCAAAATCCAGATTCGCCCCGATGGTCCAAGAGGCCGCGCTTCTCGATTTCGTCGAGCGCCTGCGCAAGTTCACCAAGGGGCGCCGCGCCGTGCACCTGCGCCTGTCGCGGCTTCGCCCCTACAATCGCCGGGCGCATCACCTGCGCATCGCCGCGACCCCCTTCGACAGGCTGGTCCGCGACTACGATAGCGCGCTGTTCCGCTTGTTCAACGACGATCTGGTCGTCATCTGCAACGGCGCCAGCGTGGCCGACATCGATCATGCCGTCCTGCATCTGCGTTACCTGTTCAGCGAGGACCCGTTCCTGAAGAACGACGAGGACGGGGACACCCGCTTCTGCGTCTGGTTCGACCTCGAGGAGGACTATCTCGACCTACTGAACCTCGCCCGGCGCATGGTCAGCGCGCAGGCGCAGCACGCGCAGAGTAAGAACCAGCGGAGCGACAAGGGTCCTTCGAGCAAATCCGAAGAGGAGAAGGGGGAGGAGACCCCGCAACGCCCGCTCGACCCGCCCAGTCTGGCGGTCCTCGAACAGGCCATCGCCCAGGCCGACCTCTCGACCATCATCCGCCGGCAGCCGATCTGCGCCGTGGTGCGGGACCGCAAGCCGGAGCCGGTCTATTACGAGATCTATACCTCGATCGCGTCGCTGAGCGAAACCCTGATGCCCGACATCGACGTGCAGGCCAACCAGTGGCTGTTCCAGGATCTCACGAAACACCTGGACCGGCGCATGATCTCTTATCTGGCGCAGGACAACGCCACGCTGCGCCAGGCCTTCAGCGTCAACCTCAACGTCTCGACGCTGCTGTCGCCCGAGTTCCTCGACTTCGACGAGGCGCTGAGCAGTACGACCCGGGGCGGCATCGTCATCGAGCTGCAGCTCTTCGACGTCTACGCGGATTTGGGGAATTTCCTGTTCGCGCGCGATTTCCTGCACGAGCGCGGCTACAAGTTCTGCCTCGACGGCACGACGCACCTGTCCTTGCCGCTCATCAACCGGGAGGAGCTCGGCTTCGACCTGGTCAAGCTGCAATGGAGCCCCGATCTGTTCGACCAGCTACACGGCTTCCGTGGCGCCGGCCTTCGCCAGGCGGCGCAAGACATGGGCGCGGAGCGGCTGATTCTGAACCGCTGCGATTCCGAGCAGGCCCTCGAGGTCGGCGAATCGCTCGGCATCAACCTCTATCAGGGACACCTGCTGGACGAGATGCTGAGCAACAACATAACCCGGCGGGACACCATCGAGGCGCTGACCGACGCTCTCGGGCGCCACCGCGCCGCCGCGCGCAGATAGTGGGGCGGCCCCCGCGCGGCCGTTGCCTTTGCGGCGCGGCGCGCGGTTTCCGCCGCTCACGCCGGTCCGCTGACGCCGGCCTCCTCGAAGGTCGCCATGGCGCTGTGGCAGGCGCAGGCGGCCTTGAGCAGGGGGATGGCGAGGACCGCGCCCGAGGCCTCGCCGAGGCGCATGCCGAGGTCCAGGAGCGGCCGTTTGTCCAGGCGCTCGAGCAGGCGCCGGTGGCCGGGCTCGGCCGAGACGTGGGCGACCTGGCAGTGGTCGAGCGCGCGCCCGTCCAGGGCGTGGAGCACGGCGGCCGCGGCGGTGCAGGTGTAACCGTCCAGAAGCACCGGCGTGCGCGCCAGGCGCGCGGCCATGACCGCGCCCAGGATCGCCGCCAGCTCGAAGCCGCCCAGGTGGCGCAGGACCTCCAGCGGGTCGGTCATCGCGTCGCGGTGTTTCGCCACCGCGGCCTTGACCACCCGGGCCTTGCGCGCGAGGCCGGCCTCGTCGACGCCGGTGCCGCGCCCGACCCAATCCGCCGCCCGGCCACCGAACAGGGCGTGGCAGATCGCCGCGGCGCTGGTCGTGTTGGCGATGCCCATCTCCCCCAGGGCGAGCACGTCGAGACCGTCCTCGACCGTCATCATGCCGTAGGCTATGGCCTTGGCGCAGTCCGCCTCGTCCATGGCGGGCGCTTCGCTGAAGTCCCGGGTCGGCTCCTCCAGCCCCATCTCGTGGACCTTCAGGGCCGAATCGGCGACGGCGCAAAGCTGGTTCACCGCCGCCCCGCCCTCGATGAAGTTCGCCACCATCTGGCGCGTGACCTCGGCCGGATAGGCGGACACCCCCTGGGCGGCGACGCCGTGGTTGCCGGCGAAGACCGCGGTGTGAGGGCGCTCCATGCGCGGCGGGTGGCGGCCTTGCCAGGTGGCCAGCCACACGCTCAGTTCCTCGAGCCGGCCAAGGGCGCCGGCCGGCTTGGTGAGCTGGGCCTCGCGCGCCACGGCGGCGGCGCTGGCACTCGATTCCGGACCGGGCAGCTCCGCCAGCAGCGCGCGCACCTCGTCGAAGCTTGCGAGCGGCGTCTTCTCGCTCATGATGGCTCCTTGGTTCTAGAGTTCCGGCCGGCCGGGCCGCGCGCGGTTCGAGGGCGCGGCTCGAGGGCGCGCCTCGGCCCGGTTTGCGCGCCCGCGCAACTGTCCTATAACCGGCCTGGGAAGACCACAGGAAATCGCAGCCGCTCCGAACCGGAAGGCCGTGGCATTGCCGATGCACTCCGCGAACCACCCCGCGAATCACCTCGGGGCCTGGTGGGCCGACGTGAAGGTCGCGCTCGCCCTGCTGACCCGCCTGCCGATGGGGCCGCGCGGGGACGCCGAGGCGCCCGATATCGCGCGCGCCGGACGGGCCATGCCGCTCGCCGGCGCGCTGATCGGCCTGGTTGGCGCCGCTGCCTTCTGGCTGAGCGGTGGGCTCGGCCTGCCGCCGCTCGTCTCGGGGCTTGTGGCGGTCGCGGCGGCGGGCCTTTGCGCCGGAAATCCAAGCCACCAGGCCGCCGATCAAAAAGCCGCTGAAAAGTCCCGCCAGCACCACCGAAAACACCGGCAACGGCTGGGTTACCATATCCAGCGGCCACAGGTCCAAGACTACGTCGGCGCGGTTGTTGACGGAAAAAACAATGACCGCCGCCGCCAAAGGCATCACGACGATCCAGAAAAACACCTTCGACACAGGCGTCCGTTCCTTAAATTCGCGTTTGTCCAATAGACCGCCGAAGGCCCCGAAACGACGGCGGCGGGCGGGACAGCGGCCAGCGGAGGCTTAACCGCCGCTGTTCAGTTTCTCACGCAGTTGCTTGCCGGTCTTGAAGTATGGAATGAATTTCTCGGACACTTGAACCGATTCGCCGGTCCGCGGATTGCGGCCGATCCGGGCGCCGCGCCGTTTCACCGAAAACGCCCCGAATCCGCGCAGTTCCACGCGGTCGCCGGCGGCCAGCGCATTGGTGATTTCATCGAATATGGTGGTAACGATGCGTTCAACGTCCCGTTGGTAAAGATGCGGGTTCGCCGCGGCAAGACGCGCAATCAGTTCCGACTTTGTCATGCCACTATCCCCCCTTATGCGCTGGTTTTACGCTGGGCTTGTCAAATTTTTAGCCGCCGGGGCATTTTCGGCGGGGCTGTATTCCTTTTTTGATACCTACCACAGATCAGGGTGCCAAAGCGCGATCACGCCGTCAAGACTAAGTCTTTCAGAAAACATAACTTTTCCGATCATGGAATCGAAGAGATCACGCCACGGTTCGTCCTCGTGTTTGATCTTCACTTTCTCGACGGGCAGGGAATCGGCGATCTTGTGGGTTTCGGAAAGCCATTTCCGGGCTTCGGGTTCGGCGCCGAGGGCGTCGACGAGCCCTGCTTTCTTGGCCTGGCGGCCGCTGAAGACCCGGCCGTCGGCGAGTTTCAGCACCTGTTCCCTGGAAAGCGGGCGCCTTTCGGCGACCAGGGTCACGAACATGTCGAAATAATCGGCGATGATGGCCTCGGTCGCCTTGCGGGCGGCGGGCGAAAACTTCTCTAGCGGATTAGGCTGGGCCTTCAAAGGCCCGCTTTTCACCACTACCGACTTAATGCCGATCTTGTCCAAAAGCCCGGTCACGTCGGCGGTCTGCAAAATAACCCCGATGGAGCCGGTTAGGGTCGAGGACCGGGCGATGATGTGGTCGGAGCCCAGCGCCGTCATGTATGCGGCCGACGTCGCCGTGGTCCCCATCAACGCCACCACGGGTTTCTTTTCCCCCACCCGGCGCAGCGATTCGTAAAGCGCCTCGCCGCCGACATAAGTGCCGCCGGGACTGTCGATCTTGACTAGGAGCGCCTTTGCATTGTCGTTGTCGGCGACCTCTTTCAGCGCCTTGTCGCGGGCCG
>JACZWN010000020.1 GCA_022572105.1 Pseudomonadota bacterium
CGCGCCCTGGCCGTGTGAGACAAGGGAGACAGCCATGACAGCGCAGATCGTGACCGCCAACCGCCTGACCGACGGCGTCGTCGTCTACCTCGACGACAAGGGTGCTTGGTCGGAGCGGGTCGAGGACGCGCGTGTCGCGCGCGCGCAAGAGGACGGCGCCGCGCTTTTGGCGTCCGCCGAGACCCCCGAGCACGCCGTCCGGGTCGTGGGGCCGTACCTGATGGACGTCGCCGCCGACGGGCACGCGCCCCGGCCGATAAGCAACCGCGAGGTGATCCGGGCCCGGGGCCCGACGGTGCGCCTCGATCTGGGCAAGCAGGCGGAGCTCGCCTGAGCGATCGCGGAGAAAGGTTGAAGCCATGTACCGATACGACGAATTCGACCGGACGCTGGTGCTCGAGCGGGTCGCGCAGTTCCGCGGCCAGGTCGCCCGGCGCCTGAGCGGCGAGCTCACGGAGGACGAGTTCCGCCCCTTGCGCCTGATGAACGGGCTCTATCTGCAGCTCCACGCCTACATGCTGCGGGTCGCCATTCCCTACGGCACTTTGTCGGCCCGGCAGATGCGCAAGCTGGCCGATATCGCGCGGCGCTACGACAGGGGCTACGGCCATTTCACCACGCGCCAAAACATCCAGTACAACTGGCCCAAGCTGGAGGAAATTCCCGACCTCCTGGCGGATCTGGCCGAGGTCGAGATGCACGCCATCCAGACCAGCGGCAACAGCTTCCGCAACGTCACCGCCGATCACTTTGCCGGCGTCGCGGCCGACGAGATCGAGGACCCGCGGATCTACGCCGAGATCATCCGCCAGTGGTCGAGCCTGCACCCCGAGTTCTCGTTCCTGCCGCGCAAGTTCAAGGTCGCGGTGACCGCCACGGTCCACGACCGGGCGGCGGTGCGGTTCCACGACATCGGCTTGCACATGCGCCGCAACGAGGCCGGCGAGCCGGGCTTCGAGGTCCTCGTCGGCGGCGGGCTGGGGCGCACCCCGATGATCGGCAAGACCATTCGCGCGTTCCTGCCCACGCGTCACTTGCTGTCCTATCTGGAGGCCATCATGCGCGTCTACAATCAGCTCGGCCGGCGCGACAACCTGTTCAAGGCGCGCATCAAGATCCTGGTGCACGAGCTGGGCGCCGAGGCCTTCACCGAGATGGTCGAGGAGGAATGGGGATACATCAAGGAGACCGGCGTCGAGCTGCCGGCCGAGGAGTTCGAACGCATCCAGGCCTACTTCGCGCCGCCGCCTTACGAGGCGCTGCCTACCCAGAACCGGGAGTTCGAGGTCCGGCGCTTCGAGGACCGCGACTTCGCAGGCTGGCTGCGTAGCAACGTCAGCGCCCACAAGATGCCCGGCTACGCCATCGTCAGCATCTCGCTGAAGCCCGAGGGCGGCGTGCCGGGCGATCTCACCGCCGAGCAGATGGATGCGGTCGCCGATTTGGCGGAGCGCTACAGCTTCGGCGAGATCCGGGTGAGCCACGAGCAGAACCTGCTGCTCGCGGACGTGAAGCTCGCGGATCTCTTCGAGCTCTGGCAAGAGCTCGGCGGCCTCGACCTGGCCACGCCCAACATCGGGCTGATCTCCGACATCATCGCCTGCCCGGGCCTGGACTATTGCAACCTGGCCAACGCGCGCTCGATTCCGGTCGCCCAGCAAATCAGCCGGCGCTTTGCCGAGTTGACGCGCCAGGGCGACGTCGGCGATATCAAGCTCAAGATCTCCGGCTGCATCAACGCCTGCGGCCATCACCACGTCGGCAACATCGGCATCCTCGGCCTCGATAAGAAGGGCGAGGAGTATTATCAGATCACCCTCGGCGGCAACGCCGACGAAAACGCCGCGATCGGCAAGATCGTCGGGCCGGCCTTTCCCTACGACGAGGTGGTCGACGCCGTCGAAACCATCGTGGATACCTATCTGGACGTCCGGCAGAACGGCGAAAAGTTCAGCGAGACCTTCGCCCGGGTCGGGATCACCCCGTTCAAGGAGAAGCTCTATGCCGCTCATTAAGGACAACGAGCTGGTCCCCGATCCCTGGGTGACGCTCGGCGACGACGAGGCGCTGCCAGAAGGGGCGCCGGCGATCGTCAGCTTCGAGCGCTGGCAAAGCGAGCGCGAGGCGCTCCTGCAGCGCAACGCGCCCCTCGGCATCCGCCTGCGCAGCGACCAGCCGCCCAAGCTGGTCCTCGATGACCTGGACCGCTTCGCCGTGGTCGCGCTCGAGTTTCCGAGGTTCGGCGACGGGCGGGCCTATTCCTACGCCCGCCTGCTGCGCGAGCGCTACGGCTACCGCGGCGAGCTGCGCGCGGTCGGCAACGTGCTGCGCGACCAGGCGCTGTTCATGCTGCGCTGCGGCTTCGACGCCTTCGAGCTGGCCGAGGACAGCGCGCTCGAAGGCTGGCGCGAGTCGCTCGCCGAGATCTCGGTCTTCTTCCAGCCGACCGCGGACGGCCGCTCGCCCGCCCACGCGCTGCGCGCGCGCCGAAACGGCCACGGCGCGATCGCGCCCCGGGCCGAGGAGTCCGACGACGACGGGCCGATCGCGGCGGCCTCCGCCGCCCCGGCCGCGGCCGAAACCCCTGGACTGAGCGCGGCGCGGGAGCCGATCACGGCGCACTGAGCTTACTGAGTTCCGGACTGCCCGGGCGATCGAAAATCGCGAAAATTTCCGCCCGCTCCGACGCGCGATACCTATATAGCAAGGATGAGGGCGCGGTGCGCCCCGGCTGGCCCCTTTCAAGGGGGCCGGGGCCGGTCCTATAATCGCGCTCAAGATCAAAAGACACCCTAGATTCGGAGGACTCCCATGACCGCGCAAGCTCAGGCGATAGCGCCCAATGGCGCGCCGCAACTCAACGACGACAGGCTGTTCCGGCAGCAGTGCTACATCGACGGCGCCTGGGTCGATGCCGATTCCGGCGCCACCTTCCCGGTCAACAACCCGGCGACCGGCGAAGTGCTCGGCACGGTGCCCAAGCTGGGCGCCGCGGAGACCGCGCGCGCGATCGCGGCGGCGGAGCGGGCCTGGCCGGCCTGGCGCGCCAAGACCGCCAAGGAGCGCTCCAACATCCTGCGCGCCTGGTTCAACCTGATCCTGGAGAACCAGGAGGACCTGGCGGTCCTGATGACCCTGGAGCAGGGCAAGCCGCTCGCCGAATCCAGGGGCGAGGTGGTCTACGGCGCCAGCTTCATCGAGTGGTTCGCCGAGGAGGCCAAGCGGGTCTACGGCGATACCATCCCACAGCACCAGGCCGACAAGCGCATCGTCGTGATCAAGCAGCCGATCGGCGTGGTGGCGGCGATCACGCCGTGGAACTTCCCCAACGCCATGATCACCCGCAAGTGCGCCCCGGCGCTGGCCGCCGGTTGTCCGGTGGTGATCAAGCCGGCCAGCATGACGCCCTATTCGGCCTTCGCGCTGGCCGAGCTCGCCGGGCGCGCCGGCATCCCGCCCGGCGTGCTCAACGTCATTACCGGCGCGGCCCGCGAGGTCGGCGGCGAGCTGACCGCCAATCCGACCGTGCGCAAGCTCTCCTTCACCGGCTCGACCGCGGTCGGCAAGCTCCTGATGGTGCAGTGCGCGGCCACGGTCAAGAAGGTGTCCATGGAACTGGGCGGCAACGCGCCGTTTCTGGTCTTCGACGACGCCGACATCGACGCGGCCATCGAGGGCGCCATGATGAGCAAGTTCCGCAACACCGGTCAGACCTGCGTCTGCGCCAACCGCATCCTGGTCCAGGACGCGGTCTACGACGTCTTCGCCGAGAAACTGGTCGAGGCGGTCAAGGGCCTGAAGGTCGGCTTCGGCATGGAGGAGGGGGTCACCCAGGGCCCGCTCATCGAGGTGGCGGCCCTCGACAAGGTCGAGGAGCACGTCGCCGACGCGCTCGCCAAGGGCGCCAAGGTCGCGGTCGGCGGCGCGCGCCACGAACGCGGCGGCACCTTCTACCAGCCGACCGTGCTGACCGGCGTCACCACCGACATGAAGGTGACCAAGGAGGAGACCTTCGGCCCGGTCGCCCCGCTGTTCCGCTTCGCGACCGAGGAGGAGGGCATCGCCATGGCCAACGACACCGAGTTCGGCCTGGCCTGCTACTTCTACGCCCGCGATCTGGGGCGCGTGTGGCGCGTCGCCGAGGCGCTGGAGGCCGGCATCGTCGGCATCAACACCGGCATCATCTCGACCGAGGTCGCGCCCTTCGGCGGGATCAAGGAATCCGGCATCGGCCGCGAGGGCTCCAAGTACGGCATGGACGATTTCCTCGAGATCAAATACCTGTGCATGGGCGGGATCTGAGGCGCGCGCCGTTTCCATAACGCGAAACACCATAACCGGCGCGGGGTTTCGGCCCCGCGCCTTTCGTTACGCCCGGACGATAGCCGAGGCACTGTTCGATGTCCGACCCGACCCTCTATCTGCTGCGTCACGGCGAGACCGAGTTCAACGTCGAAGGCCGCTACCAGGGGCAGCGGGATTCGCCGCTGACGCCACGCGGGCGTGACCAGGCGCGGCGCCACGGCGCCTTGCTCAAGACGCTGATCGTAGAGCCGGAGGCCTGGCGCGTCGTGGCGAGCCCCTTGGGCCGCGCCATGGCGACCGCGCGCATCGTCTGCGCCGCGCTCGGCCTGCCGGAAGACGCGATCGAAACCGACGCACGCCTCAAGGAGATGGCGTTCGGCGAGTGGGAGGGCTTGACCCCGGCCGAGATCCAGGCGCGGCATCCCGAGGCCTGGGCGGCGCGCTGCGCCGACCGTTGGCACCACCTGCGCCCGGGCGGCGAGAGCTACGCCCTGCTCGCCGCGCGCGTCGGCGCCTTCCTGCGCGACGCCCAAGGGGACGCCATCGTGGTCGGCCACGGCGGCGCCGGGCGGGTGCTGCGCGGGCTCTACGGCCGCCTGTCGGAGGACCAGATTGTGGCCCTCGACGAGCCCCAGGACGCAATCTTCCGCCTGACCCAAGGCACGGTCGCGCGCATCGACCACGATGAGGTGGAGGGCGGCGATTAGCCTTTCTAGCGCCGTCGACAGCACGGCTTCCAGGCATTAGAGTCGAAACCGTCTCGCTAGGTGGCGAGACACGTTCTCGGGGCGGGGTGGAAGTCCCCACCGGCGGTGAAAGCGCGTGTCGCTTGAGCCCGCGAGCGCCCTTCGGGTTCCCGCCCGGAGGGGTCAGCAGATTCGGTGCAACTCCGAAGCCGACGGTCATAGTCCGGATGGAAGAGAACGGAGTGGCGACGCAGGCCGTTTATGCCGGCCGGACGCATCGCCGTTTCGTACGCCCTGGTTCTGGCCTCTGATGCGAAAGGAGACCGCCATGAATCAGAGCTCCCTCGACAAGCAGGCCGCGCTGCGCATCGCCTTCGTTCAGGCGCGCTGGCACGCGGATATCGTCGATCAGTGCCGAATCGCTTTCGTCCACGAGCTCGGGCGATTGACCGAGGGCTCGGCCGTGGTCGAAGTTTTCGACGTTCCCGGCGCCTTCGAAATACCCTTGCAGGCGCGGACCCTGGCCAGGACCGGCCGTTACGCGGCGGTGGTCGGGTCCGCCTTCGTGGTCGACGGCGGCATCTATCGCCACGATTTCGTCGCCGAGGCGGTGGTCGCGGGCCTGATGCAGGCCCAAATGGATGCGGACCTGCCCATCTTGTCCGCCGTCCTGACCCCGCATCACTTCCAGGACACCGAGGTGCACCGGCGCTTTTTCCTGGAGCATTTCAAGGTCAAGGGACGCGAGGCCGCCGAAGCCTGCCTGTCGATCCTGGCCCTGCGCGAGTCCCTCGCCCCGGCCGCCTAATCCTTCTTGAGCAGGAATTCGCGGCCGACCTTGACCCGGGGTTCGCCGTCGTAGGCGACGATGTCGGCGGTGGCGTAGGTCTCGGGCCACTGCTCGGGCAGGTAGCTGCCGGTGCCGATCACGTCGATGGGCGCCTTGGCCTCGGCCATGATCTTGCACTTGGCCGGGCCGAAGCCCGAGGAGGCGACGATCTTGACCCGGTCGAAGCCCTCGGCGTCGAGCGCCTCGCGCAGCGTCCAGATCGCCGCCGCCGAGACCCCGGGGCCGACCAGGTAGCGCAGCTCCGCCTCGGTCCGGTAGCCGCGCACCGCGTCCGGCGCGTTGCGCTCCAGGACCGCGTAGGAGGCCGGCGGGTCGAGCCCCTCGATGAAGCGCCCGCCCGGCGTGTCCAGGCGCACCGAGAGCTTGCCGTCGCCGGCGAGCCGGGGGAAGCGGCGGCACACGGTCAGCGTATCGGTGATCTCGCGCGCGAAATAGTCGATGAGCACGGTCATCGGCTCGCCCGGGTAGCACTCGTCGAACATCTCGGCGGCGCGCAAGGTCGAGCCGGCGTAGCCGATGAAGGCGTGGGGCATGGTGCCCTTGCCGCCCTCGGCGCCGAAGTAGTGCGCGGTGGCGTCGGTCGCGTTGCCGGTGAAGCCGAGCGCGCCGACCTTGCGCCGGGCGCGCGCGGAGCCGACCGAGGCGGCGTAGGCCATGGCCTCGGCCATCTCGGTGCCGGCGCAGTGGCGCGCGTCCATGGCCATGAAGGCGACCCGCGGTAAATCCGCGCACATGGTGTAGGCGTTGTAGGCGGCCACGCACGGCGGGCCCAGCTTCTGCAGCAGCAGGGTCTCCAGGTCGACCAGGTGATAGAGCGGCCCGGTCACGTAGAGGATCGCCTCGCCGGCGCCGACCCACTTGCCTTCCTCGTAGCGCAGCTCGACGTCGAAGCGCACCTTGCGCCGCGCCGCCATCTCGTGCAGCCAGTCGATGGCCAGGCGCGGCGCCGAGATGACCGGGCGGCGCAGGAACAGGGCGTAGGTGACGATGGCATCGCCGAAGCGCCCGACCACCTCCTTGGTGCGCCGGAGGTAGTGGTCGGTCCAGTCGGCGATATCCGCCTCCTCGACCGGCCAGCGCTCCATGTCAAAGGCCTTGGGCTTCATGCCGTCAGCGGACATGGCGGTCCCTCCGATGTCCCGGTGGCGGTAGGTCTCCCCGCGCGCCTTGGTATTACGACGCCGCGGCGACCTGGCCGGCGCCGTTTTCGCGCTCCTCCTTGAGCTGCTCGGCGATCAGGAACGCGAGCTCGAGCGCCTGGCTGGCGTTGAGGCGCGGGTCGCAGTGGGTGTGGTAGCGGTCGCCGAGCGAGGCCTCGCTGATCGCCTGGGCGCCGCCGATGCACTCGGTCACGTCCTTGCCGGTCATCTCGAAGTGCAGGCCGCCGGCGTAAGAGCCCTCGGCCCGGTGCACGGCGAAGAAGCCCTTGACCTCGGCCAGGATGCGGTCGAAGGCCCGGGTCTTGTAGCCGGTCGAGGCCTTGACGGTGTTGCCGTGCATGGGGTCGCAAGCCCAGACCACCTTGTGGCCGGCGCGCTGGACCGCGCGCACCAGCGGCGGCAGCTTGGCCTCGACGCTGTCGGCGCCCATGCGCGCGATCAGCGTCAGGCGTCCCGGCACGTTGTCCGGATTGAGCGCCTCGATCAGGCGCAAGAGGTCGTCGGGCTCGAGGCTCGGCCCACACTTCATGCCGAGCGGGTTGTCGACCCCGCGCAGGAACTCGACGTGGGCGCCGTCGAGCTGGCGCGTGCGGTCGCCGAGCCACAGGAGATGGGCCGAGCAGTCGTACCACTGGCCGGTCAGGCTATCGACCCGGGTCAGCGCCTGCTCGTAATTGAGCAGAAGCGCCTCGTGGCTGGTGTAGAAGTCGGTCTCGCGCAGTTGCGGCGCCGTCTCGGGCGTGATCCCGCAGGCCTCCATGAAGGCGAGCGCCTCGTCGATGCGCCCGGCCAGCGCCTCGTAGCGCTGCCCTTGCGGGCTGCTGGCCACGAACTGCAGGTTCCACTGATGCACCTTGTGCAGGTCGGCGAAACCGCCCTGGGCGAAGGCGCGCAGTAGGTTGAGCGTCGCCGCGGACTGGTTGTAGGCGCGCAGCAGGCGCTCCGGGTCGGGCACGCGCGCGGCCGCGTCGAACTCGATGGCGTTGACGATGTCGCCGCGGTAGCTGGGCAGCTCGATATCGCCCTGGACCTCGGTCGGCGCCGAGCGCGGCTTGGCGAACTGGCCGGCCATGCGCCCCAGCTTGACCACCGGGCAGGCGGCGCCGAAGGTCAGCACCACCGCCATTTGCAGGAGCACCCGGAAGGTGTCGCGGATGTTGTTGGCGTGGAACTCGGCGAAGCTTTCCGCGCAGTCGCCGCCCTGGAGCAGAAACGCCTTGCCTTCGGCGACCACGCCGAGGTGCTCCTTGAGCCGCCTGGCCTCGCCCGCGAAGACGAGCGGCGGGTAGTTGGCCAGCGTCTCCTCGGCACGCGCCAGCTTGCCCGCGTCCGGATACACCGGTACCTGGCGAACCTCCTTGCCGCGCCACGACTGCGGCGCCCATTTTCCACTCATGACCGACCTCGCTCCCTGGTCCCCGTTCCTACCTGGATATCGTGTCCTCGAGCCCGGGTTTTAGCACCTTTCCGCAAGTTTTCCACAGGGAAAAGCGGCGCTCCGCGGGCCGATTCGCCGGAAACCCCGCGCGCCCCCTTAAACCAAGGCATCAATGGGGTTAAGCTGAGATACGTTGGCACTGGCGCCGGCGCCGCTGGCCAGAACATAGCAAGAATATCGATAGGGAGACACCCGCCCCATGAGCGCTCCTGTGTTTCACATGATCGCGCCCGCGCCCGCGCCGGTCGCGCCTTACAGCCATGCCGTGGAGGCGGACGCCTGGGTCTTCCTCACCGGCCAGATCCCGACCGACCCGGATCGGGACGCGGCGCCGCTGCCCGATGGCATAGCGGCCCAGACCCGCCGGACCATGGACAACCTGGTGCTCGTGCTGGAGGGTCTGGGCCTGGGTCTCGAACACGTCGTGGCCGCGCGCGTCTTCCTGACCCGGTTCCAGGCGGACTATGCCGCCATGAACGCGGCCTACACGCCCTACTTCCCGGCCGCCCGCTTGCCGGCGCGGACCTGCATTGGGGTCACGGGTCTGGCCCGTGACGCGCTCGTCGAGATCGACTTCATCGCCCGCAGGCCGTAGCCCTGGGTTTGAGAAACACAATGCCTTGGGCCGAGATTCTCCCCGGCTCCTGTCCAATTAGGCAAGCCGTGGGCGTTGCTGCTTGAGATGGTAGGCCCACCCACATAGGATTTACGCGGGGGATTTACGCGGGCAACGCCCGGAAAGGGAGGGCCGGGCATGGAGTGTCTCAACTGCCAGGCGGAGAATCCCACGGATCATCGCTTTTGCGCGGAATGCGGTGTTCCTTTGGCCATCGTTTGTCCCGAGTGCGCATTCTCCAACCCGCCGGGCGGAAAATTCTGTGGCGGCTGCGGCGCCGCGTTTCAATCGAAACCTGCGGAACCCGAAAAATCCCACCGGCAAACCGAAAGCCTGGGGCGCGCGCGGACAGAGGCCGAGCGCCGCCAGATCACGATCATGTTCTGTGATCTGGTGGGTTCCACCGAACTTTCCCAACGCCTGGACCCGGAAGACCTGCGCGAGGTGATGGGACGCTACCAGGACGCGGTCGCCGGCGCGGTGACTCGTTACGAGGGCCATGTCGCGAAGTTCCTCGGCGACGGCGTCCTGGCTTATTTCGGTTGGCCCCGGGCGCATGAGGACCAGGCCGAGCAGGCCATCCGCGCAGCACTCGAGGCGGTTACCGCGGTGCAGCTCGTCAAGGCCGATGGCGGTCAGCCTTTGCAGTCCCGGGCCGGCATTGCCACCGGTCGAGTGGTGATCGGGGATATCGTGGGAGACTCGGCCGAGGAACGCGACGCCGTGGTCGGCGAGACGCCGAACCTGGCCGCTCGGCTGCAGACCCTGGCCGACCCGGGCAGCGTAATGATTGGGGCCAACACGCGCCGCCTCATCGGTGATGTTTTCGAGTTGGGGAACCGGACCGAGCACGATCTCAAGGGATTCGCCGACCCGGTCAGTGCCTGGTGCGTCCTCGGTGAGCGGCGGGTCGAGAGCCGATTCGAGGCGGCCCATGGCGACGCGCTCACACGGTTCGTTGGCCGCACGCAGGAAATCGGGCTGTTGCTGGATCGTTGGGAGCAAGCCAAGACCAACGAGGGACAGGTGGTCTTGCTTTCAGGCGAGGCCGGGATAGGTAAGAGTCGGATCCTAAGGGAGTTTGTCGGGCAATTGCGTGAGGGACCACACCTTACGCTCCGCTATCAGTGCTCCCCCCATCAGATGAACGCCGCATTTCATCCGGTTATCAAGCAGCTGCACGATGCGGCCGATTTCAGGCGCGAAGACACGGTAGACGAAAAGCTCGACAAGCTGGAACGCCTCGTTGGAGACACAGGCGAAGATGGCTCGGAAGCCAGGTCCCTGATGGCCGCATTGCTATCATTACCAACCCAGCGATACGCACCTCTCGACATGACCCCTCAAAGACGGAAGCTGCAGACCATCGCGGTCTTGGTGGCACGGCTCGCGGGACTCGCCAAGCGGCAGCCGGTCTTGGTTTTGGTCGAGGACGTTCATTGGATAGATCCATCGAGCTTGGAAACCTTCGACGCCGTGGTGGACCGCTCACAGAATTTGGCGGTGCTGGTCGTGATGACCCATCGTCAGGAATTCGAATCCCCATGGACGGGCTACGGTCACGTGACGAATTACTCCCTCAACAGGTTGAGCCGCGGCGATGGCAAGGCGCTGGCCGAACGGGTCTCGGATGGCAAGGCGTTGCCCGAGGAGGTGCTCACCCGAATCTTGGAGCAGACCGACGGGGTACCGCTATTTGTCGAGGAGTTGACCAAGACGATTCTCGAGGCAGGTTTTCTCAAGGAGGAGGAAGACCGCTACGTTCTGGCGGGGCCGCTGCCGGCGGTCGCGATTCCCGCGACGCTGCACGACTCGCTGATGGCGCGCTTGGACCGGCTCGCCCCAGTGAAGGAGGTCGTCCAGACGGCGGCGTGTATCGGCAGAGAGTTCTCGCCCGAGCTTCTAGCCGCGGTGATGTCGATGGATCGGGCCGCTCTCGATGATTCGCTGGCGCAGTTGGTGAAGGCGCAGCTGTTATTCCACCGGTACACGGCCGAAGGCACCAGCTATCTCTTCAAGCATGCGCTGGTGCAGGACGCCGCGTATGAGAGCCTATTGAAAAGCAAGCGCCGGGCGTTGCACGCAAAGCTGGCATACGCGCTCGAGAATCTGGATGAGTCGGATCCACTGGATTTGGCGCGTCATTACTCAGCCGCAGGATTGGCGGACGAAGCCGCCACGTCCTATCTCGCGGCCGGTCAGCGTCTGCTTGGCGCCTCGGCCTTGCCGGAAGCATCGGGCGCGCTCGAGTTGGGCCTGGAACAGGTCGACGCCCTCGCCCCTTCGGCGAAACGCGATCGCCTGGAACTCGATCTGCGCACGTCCTTGGGAGCCGCGAATATGGCCCGGTTGGGATGGGCGCATCCCTCGGTCGCCGAGGCGCTGGAGCCGGCTTTCGCGTTGGCGAGGAAGCTGAACGATCGGGAGACCCTGGGGCCGGTCCTCTTTGGACTCTGGGTCCATTACCAGACGAGGACCGATTTTCCGCGGGCGCTCGAATGGCTGGAAGAGCTCGATAACGCGGTGGGGGAGACGGATGAATCCGAACTCTCGGCCGTCCGGGACATGTCGAGCGGTTGCCAGTACTTCTGGCAGGCCGAATATGACAGGGCGGCCAGCTACACGGATCACATACGGTCCGCTTACGACGAGGAGAAGCACGCGAGGATCGTGGCCTTCACGAACCACGACCCGCTCGTCTTCTCGCTCCACTGGGCCGGCAGCTTTCTGGACTGGATCATCGGCTATCCCGAGCGCTCGCTCGAGCGGCTCCAGGAAGCGGTCGCCCTCGCGCGCCGCTTGAGCCACCCCTTCAATCTGGCATTTGCGCTAACCGCAGGCTCGCACGGTTATCTTCTCCGCGGCGATGGCGAGCCGATTCTGTCTCACTGTGACGAAGTGGAGAGGCTCGTCGTCGAGGAAGGTCTGGGACCCTTCGCCCAGAACGTGCTTGCCAACCAGTGGCGGGGAAAAGCGCTTATTCTGGGTAAGGAGTTCGCGGCTGGGTACAAACTTATGAAACAGGGCAACGATTTCTGGAACCTGGCTGGTGGGCGTATTTGCAACGCCTTGTTCTGGAGCTGGATGTCCAGGGGGCTCGGTGGCATGGGCGAGACGGCCGAAGCGCTTAAGTTGATCGAGCGGGCGATCGACCACTGCCGCGAAACCGGCGACTGCTACATGGAGCCGGAATGTCTCCGAATAAAGGGAGAGCTGCTCCTTCTCGCCGAGAACACCGATGATACCCGCGTGGATGCCGTTTTCCACCAAGCCATCCAGCTTGCCCAAGCGCACAAGGCTAAATCATGGGAGCTGCGGGCGGCGACAAGCCTTGCCAAGCTCTGGCGGTCTCGAGACAAGCGCACTGAGGCCCGCGACCTGCTCGCCCCGGTGTACGATTGGTTCGCGGAAGGCTTCGACACGGCTGACCTAAAGGCGGCAAAGCTACTGTTGGAGGAGGTGTCCTAATACCAAGGAGGATTATGCCGCCATGACTTTCGCCATCAAGGGCCTGGATCACGTGGTGCTGCGCGTCGCCGATCTCGATCGGGCGATCCGCTTCTACTGCGAGGTGCTCGGCTGCCGCGAGGAGCGCCGGGTCGAGTCCATCAACCTCGTGCAGCTACGCGCCGGGGCCGCGCTCATCGACCTGATCCCGGCCGGGGGCGCGCCGGACCCGGGCGCCGGCAACATGGACCACTTCGCGCTGCGCATCGATCCCTTCGACGAGGCGGCGCTGCGCGCGCACCTGGAATCCCACGGCGTCGAAGCGGGCGAGGTCGCCACCCGCTACGGCGCCGAGGGCGACGGCCCCTCGCTCTACATCACGGATCCGGACGGCAACACCGTCGAGCTCAAGGGCCCGCCGGATGGATGAGCCCGTGTCGTCCGGTCCGGGCGCCTACGTGCTGCTGATCGAGCTGGGCGCGCCGCTGGCGCTCGAGGCGGGCGGCTCAAGCTCGCGCTCTCTCTTGTCCGACCGCACGCGTGCCAAGCCCAACAGCGCCGGCACTGGGGCGAAATACGCCTCGGTGCTCGATGCCTTGGGCGGTGCGCGAGCGCGGCGCCGTCCGGGAGGAGAAGCGGAGAGAATGTGCCTAAACCGTTCATTCCAAGGCGTTTATTAACCGTTCCTTCAGCACTGGTAACTAGATTTTTACGTTGATTCCCGGGCCAAGCCCGCAATGCGGATTGACGATGCTCGACCTGTACCTCAAGTCTCAGAAACGCCCGTCCCTGATGCAGCGCTATGGCGATCAGTTCGGCAATATCGTCGAGCGCAAGCTCACCGAAATGGCGCTGATCGCGGCCAAGCAGGAGGCCGAGCGGTCCGCCGATGCCGCGCGCATCGCGTTCCTCAACGCCGAATCGGCCAACCGCGCCAAGACCGAGTTCCTGGCCAACATGAGCCACGAGCTGCGCACGCCCCTGAACGCGATCATCGGCTTCTCCGAGGTCATCCAGAACGAGATCATGGGCAAGGCGCAGAACAACCCGAGGTACGTGGATTACGCCCGCGACATCAGGCAGGCGGGGACCCATCTGCTCGGGGTCATCAACGATATCCTGGACATCGCCAAAATCGAAGCCGGCCAGCTCGATCTGCGCGAGGACGTGTTCGAGACCGGCGAAGCCCTCGATGCCTGCGTCAAGATGCTGGCCGACCAGGCGAACGAAAGCGGGCTACAGCTCCTACGCGAGGGCCCGGACCGGCTGCCCAGCCTGTGGGCCGACGAGAAGAAGTTCAAGCAGATCGTGATCAATCTTCTCTCCAACGCCGTCAAGTTCACGCCCGAAGGGGGCAAGGTCACGCTGACCGCCGAAATCGAGGACGACGGAAGCCTAAAACTGACGGTTTCCGACACCGGGATCGGCATCGCCGCCGACGACCTGGAGAAGGCAATGGCGCCGTTTTCCCAAGTGGATTCCGCCTTGTGCCGCAGGCACGAGGGTACCGGCCTCGGCCTGCCCATCAGCAGGGCGCTCGCCGAGCTGCATGGCGGCAGCCTCGTCATGGAGTCCGAGCTGGAGGTCGGGACCACGGTGATCGTGCGGTTCCCGCCCGAGAGACTCCGCTGATCGAATTTCTGAAACGGACCATGTCATGACCCATCAAAGCCAATTCGCGTCCAATCCCGAGCCCATCGACGAGGCCGAGGCCGCCGAGAGCCCGGCCGCCAAAGGCCTGGCCGCCGAAAGCCAAGTTGCCGGGAGTCAGGCTGCTGAGGGACCGGACCACGCCGCGGCGATCGACCGGGCGTTCGACGAGGAGTCGGGCAATAAATTCCAGGTGGCGCGCGAGGAGAAGAAGCTGGGGCGCGTCGTGTCCGTCTCGGGCTCGCAGGTCATCGTACTGCTCAATAATTCGACCGGCGAAAGCCAGCTGGACCCGATCGAGCTTCAGATCGGGGCGCTGGTCAAGATGCGCACGCCGGCCTCGTCCGTTTTCGGCATGGTCAGCGGGCTCAGCATCCCGATTCCCGCCGAGGACGTCCATGATTCGGAAATGAAGATCGTCCAGATCGAGCTGGTCGGCGAGTCCGTCAAGCGGGAGGGCGTGGACAGGGGAGTGTTCCAGCGTGGCGTCTCGTTCTGTCCGTCGCTGGGCGACTCCGTCTACACCACGACGCAGGAAGACCTCAAGCAGGTCTACGCGCGCCCCGCCGTGTCGAGCGTGCGGATCGGCACCATCTTCCAGGATCAGACGCTGCCCGCCTTCATCTCCACGGACGACCTCCTGGGCAAGCACTTCGCGATCCTCGGGACCACAGGCTCGGGCAAGTCCTGCGCCGTGGCGCTGATCCTGCGGGCGATCCTGTCACAGCACTCGAACGGTCATGCGATCCTGCTCGACCTCCACAACGAGTATGGGCGCGCCTTCGCCGACTGCGCGGAAATCCTCGGCCCCGGGTCGCTTGAGCTGCCCTACTGGTTGCTCAACTTCGAGGAGATCAGGGAGATCATGATCGGAACCGGCGTCGACGATCGGGAAGCCGACGCGATCATCCTCAAGGACGCCATTCTGGCGGCCAAGCGGCGCTATCGCAGCGACGCCGAGACAACCGATTTCATGACCGCGGACACGCCCGTCCCCTACCGGTTGTCCGACGTCATCCAGCAGATAGACGGGGCCCTCGGCAAGCTGGACAAGCCGACCGACTCGGCCCCCTACCTGCGGCTCAAGGAACGCTTCAGCGCGCTCACGGGGGACAAGCGTTTCTCGTTCATGTTCCAGGGCCTGACCGTGCGCGACAACATGGCCGCGATCCTGTCGCGTATCTTCCGCGTGCCGGTCGCGGGCAAGCCGGTCACCATCCTCGACCTCTCCGGCGTGCCCTCCGAGATCCTCAACGTGGTAATCTCGCTGGTGTGCCGCCTGACCTTCGACTTCGCCCTCTGGAGCGACCGCGCGCTGCCCATGCTGTTGATCTGCGAGGAGGCCCATCGCTACGTGACCCAGGACCCCACCCTCGGGTTCGAGGCGACCAAACGGGCGTTGGGGCGCATCGCCAAGGAGGGCCGCAAGTACGGCGTGTCGCTCTGCCTCGTGAGCCAGCGGCCCTCGGACCTTGCCGTCGGCATCCTGTCACAGTGCAACACGATCTTCGCCATGCGCATGAGCAACCAGAAGGACCAGGAGTTCGTGCGCGGCACGCTCTCGGAATCGGCCGCCGGCCTGCTCGATTCACTGCCCACGCTGCGCACCGGAGAGGCGATCGCCGTCGGCGAGGGCGTCTCGGTGCCGGTGCGGCTGCTCTTCGACATGCTGGCCGAGGAGCGCAGGCCTTTGAGCGGCACCGCGTCTTTCTCAACCGCCTGGCAGACCGACGACAAGGACGAAAGCTTCGTCGCCGAGATCATCGATCGCTGGCGCCGCCAGCGGCGCTGACGAGAAACGTAGGAGTCGGTGAAATCCATAACCTGTCCAAACCATTCCCCTGTTGCTTCAGCCCGATAACCGGTCGGGTGGGGGTGCTGGCTTTCTACTCGGCTTAGTGCCTGCACTCGCTCAAACATGCGAGACCGCTTGTCACTCCGAATCGGAATCGCCGTGTTTGCCTTACTCATGGCGGCACCGTCGCCGGTGCGCGCCGACTATCGCTCCGCTGTCTCTGCCTATGAAAACGGCGCCTATGAGGCGGCCCTTGGCGAGTTTCGGACCCTGGCGCAGGGCGGTGACCCGGCTGCGCAATATCACCTCGGGCTGATGTTCGAGGACGGCCGCGGTGTCCGAAAGGATCCGGTCACGGCCCTTGGATGGTTCATCTGCGCCGCCGGCTCGGGCGGCCGGGTTGGCACGGACGCCGCCGGGTCGGCCGAGCAACTGTCATCCGCCCTGGATCGGGCCGCCGTCTCGGTGGCGCAGGAAAGGGCGCGCATCTGCCGCGCGACCGGGGAGAAACACGCCCTGGCGCAGGGCGGTGACCCGGCGGCGCAATATCACCTCGGGCTGATGTTCGAGGACGGCCGCGGTGTCCGAAAGGATCCGGTCACGGCCCTTGGATGGTTCATCTGCGCCGCCGGCTCGGGCGGCCGGGTTGGCACGGACGCCGCCAGGTCGGCCGAGCAACTGTCATCCGCCCTGGATCGGGCCGCCGTCTCGGTGGCGCAGGAAAGGGCGCGCATCTGCCGCGCGACCGCGGAGACTCCCGCGCCACAGGGTGCGGGGCAGGAGTTCGAGCGTCCCGACGGTACGGGCGAGGAGTCCGAGCGTCCCAACATCGCGAAACCGCTTGATTGGGAAACGTTCAAAGACAAGTTGAGCCGATTTTTTCGGATGCTCTCACGGGTGGAAGTTGGGAGTCTGGAAGGCAGCCAATCCTTCTTTTCCGTGCCGATCAGGCGCTCTGTCTGGTCGAGGGCGTTTTTTCTTCCCGCCGATGGAACCCTCGTGGGTTCCCAACATGTCGCTTGGGAGTTCGGCGCGACGGGTCTGTACCAAGATTTGAGAAGCGTCGCGCGAAGCGACAACAACATTGCCTTGGGGATATTCGCCGTCTTGTGGTGGCTTCTTATCGGAAAAACCCTGCTGTCCATGGGCGGCGTTCTCATGAGGGTCTTCCGGAGATCCGGGTCGGAATGACGTGGCGAGTGCGGCCGGAACGCGCGTCGGCGCCAAGGATTGTCCAGGTATGTGGTCCAGGCAATACCAACGGCCTTTGGTATAAGGGGGCGTGTCGGTGAATAAGATCTCAGGTTACCCATCGTTACGAAGGCGCTTTCTGGAGAGCATGCCCGAAGAGGTCGCGAGCAGCTTCACCGAGTTGCAGCTCGAGATGATCGAGCATGCCCTCGAGGGCGCCAAGTGGCGCGATCATCCGGTGGATGTCCGGCTGTCGATCCCGGTTCTCTGGCGACGGTTCTATTTCGTGCTGTTGGCAGGCCCGGAACGACGGACCGCCGAACGCCGAAAATACGAACGGGCGAGGCGGCCGGTCAGGGTCATCGCGGATATGATCCTATTGGCTGTCTTTTTCGTGCTTCTGGTGCCGGCGGTCGTCGGCTCCGTTTACCTCATCTCCATGTTTTGGACCGGCTAGTGAAAATCGCAACGCGCCGCGGACATTTGGTCCTCGGATAACGGTCGTCTCGCTTATTCCGCCGCTTTCGCGTCCGGCTCGGGCAAGGGCTCGCGCATGGTTACGAACTCCTCGGCCGCGGTCGGGTGGATGCCGACGGTTGCGTCGAAGACCTGCTTGGTGGCGCCGGCCTTGATCGCCACCGCCATGCCCTGAATGATCTCCGGCGCGTCCGCGCCGACCATGTGTGCACCCACCACCTTCTGCGAGGCGCGCGCCACGATCAGCTTCATCATGGACAACTCGTCGCGGCCCGTGAGCGTATGCCGGAGCGGCCGGAAGGTGGAGCGGTAGACGTCCACCGCCGCGTAGGCCTCGCGCGCCTCGTGCTCGCTCAGGCCGACCGTGGCGACCGGCGGCTGGCCGAACACCGCGCTCGGCACGTCCCCGTGGTCCATGGACCGCGGATTGCCGCGGTAGACCGTGTCCACGAAGGCCATGGCCTCGGCGATGGCCACGGGCGTGAGCGCCATGCGGTCGGTCACGTCGCCGAGCGCGTAGATATTGGGCTGGGTCGTGCGCGAGTAGGCGTCGACCTTGACGGCGCCGCGCTCGTTCACCTCGACGCCGGCGGTGTCGAGACCCAGGTTCCCGGTATTGGGCCGGCGGCCGGTGGCGGCCAGGACCAGATCGGTCTCCAACACCTCCCCGTCGGACAGACGCAGCGCCAATCCCGCGGCGGTCTTCTCGATGTGGTCGATGGTGGTCTCCACGCGCAGGTCGATGCCCTTCTTGACCAGCTCGCCGGCGAGCGTATTGCGCACGTCGTCGTCGAAGCCGCGCAGGATCTGGGCGCCGCGGTAGACCTCGGTGACCCGCGCGCCGAGCGCGTTGAAGATACTCGCGAACTCGACCGCGATGTAGCCGCCGCCATAGACCACCGCGCGCTCGGGCAGCGTGTCCAGCTCGAACACCTCGTTGGAGCTGATGCTGAACTCCCAGCCGTGGCCGGGCGGGAACACGGGATGCCCGCCGGTGGCGATCAGGATGGTCTCGGCGCTGAAAGCGCGCGCGTCGACCTCGACCCTGTGGGCGTCCATGAGGCGCGCGTGGCCGCGCCGGATCTCGACCCCGGCGTCCTCCAGCAGGCGTTGGTAGATGCCCTCCAGGCGCTCGATCTCCGCATTCTTGTTGGCCATGAAGCGGCGCCAGTCGAAGCGCGCGCCTTCGACCGTCCAGCCGAAGCCGGCCGCGTCCTCGAAGTCCTCGTGGTAGTGGGCGGCGTAGGAGAACAGCTTCTTGGGCACGCAGCCGCGGATCACGCAGGTGCCGCCGTAGCGGTATTCCTCGACGATCGCCACGCGCGCGCCGGTGCCCGCCGCCATGCGCGCGGCGCGCACGCCGCCCGAGCCGCCGCCGATGACGAAAAGGTCGAAGTCGAACTTGTCTGCCATGGTTCCGCTTTCCCCGTTGCCGAGTCGGCGAATCTAATGGCGGCGCGCCGGTTGTAAACCCCACCGCCGTCTTGCCGGTCTTGGGTTCCGGGAGTAATTAACCGGGTATGACCGACTCGCTCAAGATCGCGCTGGCCCAGATCAACCCGACGGTGGGCGACATCGAGGGCAACCTGGCGCTCATCCGCCGGCGCCGGGCCGAGGCCGCGGCGCTCGGCGCGGAGCTTGTGGTCACGACCGAGCTGAGCGTGACCGGGTACCCGCCCGAGGACCTGGTCTTGAAGCCCGCGTTCCTCGCCCGCGCGCGCGCGGCGGTCGCGGCCCTGGCCGAGGATACCGGCGACGGCGGGCCGGGCCTGATCGTCGGCGCGCCCTGGCTCGAGGCGGGCGAGGTCACGGGCCCCCTGCGCCATCACGTGACCAACGCCGTGCTGTTGCTCGACGGCGGCGAGATCAAGGCGCGGCGCGACAAGCGCGCGTTGCCCAACTACGGCGTCTTCGACGAAGTGCGCGTGTTCAAGGCCGGGCCGCCGCCGGGCCCGGTGGACTTCCGCGGCGTGCGCCTGGGGCTGCCGGTGTGCGAGGATCTCTGGACCCCGGAGGTGCCCGAGTGCCTGGTCGAATCGGGCGCCGAGATCCTGATCGTCCCCAACGGCAGTCCCTACGAGCGAGACAAGGCCGACACGCGCATTCAAACCGGCGTCGCCCGTGTCACCGAGACCGGCCTGCCACTGATCTACGTCAACCAAGTCGGTGGCCAGGACGAGCTGGTGTTCGACGGCGGCTCCTTCGTGCTCGACGCGGCGTGCCACCTGCGCGCCCAGTTGCCCATGTTCCGCGAGGCCCTGGTGGTGACCGAGTGGCACAGGGGTGGGGAGGGCGGTGGAAAGGGCGGCACCGACGACGGCGTCTGGACCTGCGCCGACGCGCACCTGGAGCCGCCCGAGGTCGGCATGGAGCCGGTCTACGGCGCCCTCACGCTCGGCCTGCGCGACTACGTCAACAAGAACCGCTTCTCCGGGGTCATCCTGGGGCTCTCGGGCGGCATCGACTCGGCGCTGACCGCGGCCGTCGCCACCGACGCCCTCGGCGCCAGCCGCGTCCACTGCGTGATGATGCCCTCGCCCTACACCAGCCAAGACAGCCTGGAGGACGCGGCCGAGACCGCGCGGCTGCTCGGCGTGCGCCTCGACGAGATCGGCATCGAACCCGCCATGGGCGCCTTCGACGAGATGCTGGAGCCCATCTTCGACGCGCTCGCCCCCGATACCACCGAGGAGAACATCCAGGCGCGCGCGCGCATGATGACGCTGATGGCGATCAGCAACAAGCTGGGCGCCATGCTGCTTTCGACCGGCAACAAGTCCGAGGTCTCGGTCGGCTACGCCACGCTCTACGGCGACATGGCCGGCGGCTTCAACGTGCTCAAGGATGTCTACAAGACCACGGCCTATCGGCTGGCGCGCTGGCGCAACCAGGCGCTGCCCAAGGGCGCTTTGGGCCCGGCCGGCCGGGTCATCCCCGAGCGCGTGCTGACCAAGGCGCCCTCGGCCGAGCTCAAGCCGGACCAGAGCGACCAGGATACCCTGCCGCCCTACGAGGTGCTCGACGAGATCCTGGAGTGCTTGATCGAGGCGGAGATGGGGGTCGACGAGATCGCCGCGCGCGGCCACGACCGCGACACCGTGAACCGGGTCTGGCGCATGTTGGAAATGTCGGAATACAAGCGCCGCCAGGCCTGCCCCGGGGTCAAGATCACCCGCCGCGCCTTCGGCCGCGACCGCCGCTACCCGATCACCAACGCCTTCAAGGGCCCGGCTTGAGAGTCACGCCGCCACCACGCGCTTGACCTTGATGTCTTTCTCGTGCTTGCGGGCCTGGGCCAGGTCGTAGGCCGCCTGCATGCGCAGCCAGGCGTCGGCGGTGCTGCCGAAGGCCTTCTCCAGGCGGATCGCCATCTCCGGCGAGATCGCGGCCTTGCCGTTGATCACGTTGGACAGCGTCGGGCGCGCGACCCCCAGCACCCGGGCGCCGGCGGTGACCGTGAGCCCGAGGGGATCGAGGCAGGCGTTGGCGATCGTACGACCTGGATGGGGTGGGTTCTTCATGGGCATGGACGTTTGTAGTCTATAACGTTACACCTATCAACCGAAATGTTCCGTCGTCGCTTGGTCTGCCCATGGACCGGGCGGCGAAGATTTGCTACCTCTTGCCCGCCGTCGCCGGGGCCAGGTCCTGGCGGGTGGTGGAATCACCTCGTTGGATCAAGACCTTGGGTGCTCCGTGACCCTGCAGATCTACGATACCATGACGCGCGTCAAGCGGGCTTTCGAGCCGCTCGATCCGGGCAACGTGCGGGTCTACGTCTGCGGGCCGACGGTCTACGAATTGGCCCATATCGGCAACGCGCGCCCGGTGGTGGTGTTCGACGTGCTGTTCCGCCTGCTGCGCCACCGCTATGGGCCGGCGCAGGTCACCTACGCGCGCAACATCACCGACATCGACGACAAGATCATCAAGGCGGCCCAGGAATCGGGCGAACCCATCGAATCGTTGACGGCGCGCACCACCAAGGCGTTCCACGCCGACATGGCCGCCTTGGGCACGCTCGAGCCCTCGATCGAGCCGCGCGCGACCCAGCACATCCCGCAGATGATCGCCCTGATCGAGCGGCTGATCGAAAACGGCCACGCCTACGAAGCCGACGGCCACGTGCTGTTCTCGGTGCCCTCCATGGCCGACTACGGCAAACTGTCGCGCCATAGCCAGGACGAGCTGATCGCCGGCGCCCGGGTCGAGGTCGCGCCCTACAAGCGCGACGCCACCGATTTCGTGCTGTGGAAGCCGAGCACCGCCGAGCAGCCCGGGTGGGACAGCCCCTGGGGCCGCGGCCGCCCGGGCTGGCACATCGAATGCTCGGCCATGTCCGCCCATCACCTGGGCCGGGAGTTCGACATCCACGGCGGCGGCCAGGACCTGATCTTCCCGCACCACGAGAACGAGATCGCCCAGAGCCGCTGCGCCCACCCCGAGGCGGGCTTTGCGCGCCTCTGGATGCACAACGGCTACGTCGTGGTCGGGGGCGAGAAGATGTCCAAGTCGCTCGGCAACTTCTTCACCGTGCGCCAGTTGTTGGAGGAGGGCTGGCCCGGCGAGGTGATCCGCTTGATGCTACTCAAGACCCACTATCGTCAGCCCCTCGATTTCACCAAGGCTGGCACCGAGGAGGCAAAGCGAGAGCTCGACGGATTCTATGGGGCGCTCAGGCGTGCAACGGACATCGAAGCGGTTGAACCCCGGAATGCAGGTGATCGGTTGAGGGATTTTGAAGAAGCAATGTGCGACGACCTCAACACGCCTCTTGCATTGAAGCATTTACATGGGCGCGCGAACCAATTGAATATAGATTTAAGTGGCAGCAGTAGAGGTAAAAGGATCGCACAACCTCGAAGCAAGTGGCTTTTGCTAAAAATGGGTGAATGGCTCGGCCTTCTCCAAGATGACCCAAGAGAATGGTTTACAGGGTCACGGACATTATATGCTGAACCCGGAAAATATACATTGACCATGGGAACTGCAACAGTGGCTGTGACTAATGCAGGCCCTTCGGAGGAAGAGATCGAAGCCCAGATCACTGCCCGTGCGGTCGCGCGCAAAGCCAAGGACTTCGCCGAGGCGGACCGCATCCGCGACGCGCTTGCGGATCGGGGCATCGTGTTGGAGGATAGCCCCCAAGGCACCACCTGGCGCCGCGGGGGCTGAACAGGAAGCCATGACCGACGACAACTACATCTCGCTCTTCGATTCGACGTTGCGCGACGGCGCCCAGACCCAGGGCGTCGACTTCACCGCGGCCGACAAGATCGCCATCTCCAAGGCGCTCGACTGCCTCGGCCTCGATTACGTCGAGGGCGGCTGGCCCGGCTCCAACCCGACCGACGATGCCTTCTTCGCCGAGCTGCCGGAGCTGGAAAACGCGCGCATGGTCGCCTTCGGCATGACCCGGCGCCCGGGCCGCAGCGCCGCCAACGACCCGGGCCTGGCGGCGCTGGTCAACGCCAAGGTGCCGGTCGTGTGCATGGTCGGCAAGGCCTCGGACTTCCACGTCGAGGTGGTCCTTGGCATCGAGCGCGACGAGAACCTGGCCATGATCCGCGAGTCCACCGCGCATCTGGCCGCCCACAAGGACGAGGTCCTGTTCGACGCCGAGCACTTCTTCGACGGCTATATCTCCGATCCCGGCTACGCCATGGACTGCCTGAAGGCGGCCCACGAGGCGGGCGCGCGCTGGATCGTGCTCTGCGACACCAACGGCGGCACCCTGCCGGACCAGATCGGGCGCATCGTCGAGAAGGTGACGGCCGAAATCCCGGGCAACCATATCGCCATCCACTGCCACAATGACACCGAGAACGCGGTCGCCAACTCGCTGGTCGCGGTCAAGGCCGGCGCGCGCCAGATCCAGGGTGCGCTGAACGGCCTGGGCGAGCGCTGCGGCAACGCCAACCTGGTCTCGCTCATCCCGACGCTGGTGCTCAAGACCCCGTGGAAGATCGGCGTCTCCGAGGCCGGGCTGCGGGAGCTGACCCGGGTCTCGCGCCTGCTCGACGAGCGCCTCAACCGGGCGCCGAACCGCCACGCCGCCTACGTCGGCGACAGCGCGTTCGCCCACAAGGGCGGCCTGCACGCCGCGGCGGTCGAGAAGGACTCGCGCACCTACGAGCACGTCGACCCGGCGCTGGTCGGCAACCGCCGGCACATCGTGGTCTCGGACCAGGCCGGGCGCTCGAGCATCCTGGCGCGCTTCCGAGATCTCGACATCGACGTGGACGTGGCCGACGACCGCTTGAGCGCACTCATCGAGACGGTCAAGGCGCGCGAGTTCGAGGGCTATGCCTACGATGGCGCGGAGGCGAGCTTCGAGCTCCTGGCGCGGCGCGCGCTCGGCGAGGTGCCGCGCTACTTCAAGCTGTCGCGCTTCCGGATCATGGACGACCGGCGCTGGAACGCGCGCGGCGAACTGGTCACCGAGTCCGAGGCGACGGTGACCATCGTGGCCGGCGGCGCGCCGCGCATGGAGGTGGCGACCGGCAACGGCCCGGTCAACGCGCTCGATAACGCGATCCGCAAGGCGCTCTTGCCGCTCTATCCCCAGCTCGAGGACATGCGCCTGGTCGACTACAAGGTGCGCATCCTGACGCCCCAGAGCGGCACCGCCGCCATCACCCGGGTGATGATCGAGAGCGCGGACCAGGCCGGCCGGCGCTGGACCACCGTCGGCGTCTCCCCCAACATCATCGACGCCTCGTTCAACGCGCTCCACGACGGCATCACCTGGAAGCTCATGCAGGAAGGGGCGGAGGTGCCGGGGCCGGCGTCGTGAGCGCGCGCCGCGGGTCCGACCTCCAGCCAGTTCCCATGGCCGGGACCGACAAATCCGCCGAGACCGACAGATCCAAAGCAACACGGGGCGGCAGCCCGGCGATCGTGCTGGTCGATCCACAACTGGGCGAGAACATCGGCATGGTGGCGCGCGCCATGCTGAACTGCGGGCTCGAGGACCTGCGCCTGGTACGCCCGCGCGACGGCTGGCCCAACCCGGCCGCCCAGAGCGCGGCGGCCGGCGCCGACGAGGTACTGGCCCACGCCCGGCTGTTCGAGACCACGGCCGAGGC
>JACZWN010000193.1 GCA_022572105.1 Pseudomonadota bacterium
GGCCCGCGCCGCGCCCAAAAGCTCGGGCGGCTGGTTCGCGTCCAGCGCGGCGGCGTCGGCCTGCACCGCGCCGCTCATGGCGCGCCAGACCTGGCACAGATGGGTCTTGCCGCAGCCCGGCGGGCCGTAGAGCGCCAGCGCCGGCCCCGGCCAGTCGGGCCAGCGGTCGATCCAGGCGACCGCCACCTCGTTGCCCGGCGCGACCAGGAAGTCATCGCGCCCCAAGGCCGGGCGCAGCTCGAGATCGAGCGGAAGCTGCGCCGCCCCGGTCATGACTCGTTCCCCCCGCCGCCACGGTAATACGGGCTCTGCAGGTAGCGGCCGAGGGCGAAGCGCACGCCCACGCCGATGACCGCCGCCGCCGGGATCGCCAGCAGCACGCCGACGAAGCCGAAGATCGCGCCGCCGGCGAGCAGGCCGAAGATGATCCAGACCGGGTGCAGCCCGACGCTTTCGCCGACCAGCTTGGGGGTCAGGAAGTTGCCCTCGACCGCCTGGCCGACGAAGAAGATTCCGGCGACGATGGCCACGCGCGGCCAATCGTCGAACTGCAGAATCGCCAGGCCGACCGAAAGCACCAGCCCGACGATCGCGCCGACATAGGGAATGAACGACAGGAGCCCGGCGACCAGCCCGACCACGAGCCCGAAGTCCAGGCCCGCGATCGACAGGGCGATGGCGTAGAACAGGCCCAGGATGAAACAGACCGTGCCCTGGCCGCGGAGGAAACCGGCCAGCGTGCGGTCGACCTCGCGCACCTGCTCGCGGATCGTCTCGGCGTGCTCGCGCGGCAGCCTGGTATCGACCCGGGCGACGATCCGGTCCCAGTCGCGCAGCAGATAGAAGGCGACCACCGGCGTGATGACCAAGAGCGAGATCAGGTTGGCGAGCGCCACGCCGCCGCTGATCACCTGGCCGAGGAATTCGGTGCCCCAGGCGACCAGGCGGTCGGCCGAGCCCGCGACCGCGCCCTCGATGCGCTCGATCATGGCCGGATCGACGCGCGCCTCGACCATGGCGAGCAGGCGGGCCGATTGGCCGCGCAGCGCCTCGATCAAGTCCGGAACGCGCTCGAGCAGGCTCGCCACCTGGCCGGCGAGGACCGGAATCAGCAGCACGGCCGCGGCCGCCACCACGACCAGGAAGAGGATCGTGAGCACGGTCGTGGCGAGCGTGCGCGACAGGCCCCAGGCCTCGAGCCGGTCGCAGACGGGATCGAGCAGATAGGCGACCGCCATGCCGGCGACGAAGGGCAGCAGCACACCGCGCAGGAGATAGAGCGCGACCAGGAAGACGGCGCAGCCGATCAGCCAGAAACGCAAGTGCCGTTCGACCGTCATGCCCGCCCTGCCTTCGTCCGAACGCCGGCCCGGGTCACCGTTCCCGCTCCATGCTCACCGCCAGCCGGCCCCACTTGTAGATGTAGGCGGCGCCGGAGACGAAGGTCGTGAGCGCCACGATATAGCCCAGCACCTCCGAAAGGTACGATATCCGGACCTCGAGGCCCAACTCGCCGAGCACGACCCCGGCGAAGGTGATCTGGGTCACCGTGTTGACCTTGCTGATGAACAGGGGGTCCATCTTCAGCGACTGGGTGAGCGTGTGATACAGAATCGCGCCGCCGATGATCAAAAAATCGCGGAACACCACGAGAAACACCAGCCAGGTCGCGATGTGATCCATGCGGTTCAGCGCCACGTAGACGCCGACCAGCAAGACCTTGTCCGCGAGCGGATCCAGGTAGGCGCCGATCTCGCTCACCGCGTCGAGCCGCTTGGCCAGGAAACCGTCCAAGGCGTCCGATACGCCCGCGGCGACGAAGATCCAGAACGCCAGCGCGTAATGGCCCTGCAGAATCACGTAGACGACGACCGGCACAGCCAGCAGGCGCGCCAGGCTGATGAGGTTGGGCAGCAGCGTGCGCAGGCCGTGGATGCTCACTCGCTTGCCGGTTCGCTTGGCGCATCGGCTCCTGAATCAGCTCCCGAATCGGCTCCCGCGGCGGGTTGCTGATCCGGCCCGGGCGCGGCCACCGCGCTCGCCCCGCCGATCAACTGAAGCTCCCAGCCGATGCCGGGATAGAGCGCGAGGTTCAAGTCGCTCTGGGCCATGGCGAGGACCAGCTGCTCCTCGTCGCCCACGAAGGTGATCGCCACTTCGGTCTTGCTGCGCGACAAGGCGGTGACCGCGGTGCGCCGGACCGCGGCGACATCCTTGAGCCGGCGCTTGACCTCGAGCCAGTCGGCGAGCCTCGCGACCGGCACGGTCACGGTGATCGAGCGTTGGCTGCCGGGGCGCAGAAGGTTGCTCTGCTTCCAGGATTCCTGCACCGCGGCGTCGACCGCCGCGGCGGCGCGCGCGAGGAGATCCTGAAGCGTCTCCGCCGGGTTCTGGACGTAGTTGTCGATGATGGTCTGCTGCGCGTACCGGCCGAGGCGCGCGCTGCCGACCTGCAGGCTGGCGCCGCCGGATTCGGGATCGCCGAGCAACACGGCCTGGGTGATCAGTACGTCCTGCGCGCCGTAGCGCCGCGCGATGGCGCCCAGCCCCTCCGCGTCCCCGCCCAGCGCCCGCTCGGCGTCGATGGCCATCAGGTCGCCCAGGTCGCCGAGCGGCACGATCAAGGGGACCAGCCAGCCGCCCGCACGCCGTTCCGCCCAGGCCGCCCACCAGAGATTGGTTTCGCCCCACAGACCGGCCTCGCCCTCGGCGCCGAAAATCGGCAGGACGACGACCGGCTTGCTCATGGTCTCGGCATGTTGCAGGCCGTTGGCGCGCAGGAACTCGCGGATCGGCTCCGGCTTGAAGCGGAAGGTCAGGTTGGCCAGGTAGCGCACGTCCGAGGTGCGTTCGTCCTCGACCTGGAAATCCTGTACGTAGGCGAGGACCTCGCGCGCCTCGAGCTGGCGCAGGAGCGTCAGTTCGTCGCGCGGCAGAAGCCGGGCCAAGAGCTTCTCCATCGCCTTGACATGGCCTTCGGCGTGCGCCGTTTCGCGCGCGGCGGCGGCGGTCTCGGCGGTGACGTCGACCGCGATCCCGCGCACGGTGAAGACGTGAGAGCCCGCGCCCGCGTCCGGCGCGAAGACGGCGAGGCCGGCCCCGGCCAGGAGAGATCCGAGGACCAGCGCGCCCGAAAACCGGCGAATCCACATTGCAAAGCGTCCCGGATGCAGTATTTTCGCCCCGCAAACCGCGGTCCCCGAGGCGACGCTTCCCGTCGCCCGTCCATCGCCTTAATACTCCATGTGGCCGGAGGACGCCATAACAAGCCGCAACGCCCCGACCTACAAGGACGCGGGCGTCGACATCGACGCCGGGAACGCCTTCGTCGAGGCGATCGGGCCGCTGGCCAAGGCGACGGCGCGGCCCGGCTCCGCGGCCGGGCTGGGCGGCTTCGGCGCGTTCTTCGACCTCAAGGCGGCCGGATACCAGGACCCGATCCTGGTCGCCGCCACCGACGGCGTCGGCACCAAGCTCAAGGTGGCGATCGCCGCGGGCCGGCACGACACCGTCGGCATCGACCTGGTCGCCATGTGCGTCAACGACCTGGTGGTCCAGGGCGCCGAGCCGCTGTTCTTCCTCGACTACTACGCCACCGCCAAGCTCGACCCGGAGGCCGGACGCGCGGTGGTCGCCGGCATCGCCGAGGGCTGCGCGCAGGCCGGCTGCGCCTTGATCGGCGGCGAGACCGCCGAGATGCCGGGCCTTTACGCACCCGGCGACTACGACCTGGCCGGCTTCGCGGTCGGCGCGCTGGAGCGCGGCCGGGCGCTCACCGGGGAGACCGTCGCGGCCGGAGACGTAGTCTTAGGATTAGCCTCCAACGGTCTTCATTCCAACGGTTTTTCACTGGTACGTCGGGTAGTAGATACGCTCGGTCTCGACCTTTCGGGGCCCGCCCCTTTCGACCCGGAGCGGAGCCTGGGCGAGGCCCTGCTCGCGCCCACGCGCATCTACGTGAAGTCCTGCCTGGCCGCGCATCGGGCCGGCCGCGTGAAGGCGCTGGCCCACATCACCGGCGGCGGGCTGATCGAGAATCTGCCCCGGGTGCTGCCGCCCGGGGTCAAGGTCGAGATCGACGGCGGGTCTTGGCCGGTGCCGGCGGTCTTCGCCTGGCTGGCGCGCGACGGCGGCGTGGCGCTCACCGACATGGTCCGGACCTTCAACTGCGGCATCGGCATGGCGGTCGTGGTCGCGCCCGAGGACGCGGCGGCGGCGACCGAGGTATTTGCCGCGCAGGGCGAGACCCTGTGGCCGATCGGGCGGGTGGTCGCACGGCGGCCGGATGCGCCCGCGCTCACGATCGCCGATCTGGAAGGCGCGTGGCCGCGATGAGCGGCCCCTCACCACGAGTAGCCGGGCACCACGAGTAGCGGGGCGCCATGAGTAGCGCGGCGCGCAAAAAAGTCGGCGTGCTCATTTCGGGCCGGGGCAGCAACCTGCAGGCCCTGTTGGCGGCCGGCGCCGAGCCGGACTTTCCGGCCGAGATCGTGCTCGTCGTCTCCAGCAAGCCCGACGCCCAGGGTCTCGCCCGCGCCGCGCGCGCCGGGGTTGCGACGCGCGTGGTCCCGCGCCGCGACTTCGCGCGCCGCGAGGATTGCGATGCCGCGATGACCGCCGCCCTCGAGGAAGCCGGGGTCGAGCTGGTCTGCATGGCCGGCTTCATGCGCCTCCTGAGCGCGGCCTTCGTCGCCCATTGGCGCGACCGCCTGATCAACGTCCACCCCTCGCTGCTGCCGCTCTTCCCCGGCCTCGACACCCACGCCCGGGCGCTCGCCGCCGGGGTCAAGCTGCACGGCTGCACGGTGCACTTCGTGCGCCTCGAAATGGACAGCGGCCCGATCGTCGGCCAGGCGGCGGTGCCGGTCCTGCCCGGCGATACCGAAGACGCGCTCGCCGCCCGGGTGCTGGCGGCCGAGCACCGGCTCTATCCCCACTGCCTGCGCCTGGTCGCCGGCGGCCGGGTCAAGGTCGTGGACGAGATGGCCGCGATCGCCGAACCCGGCGCCGATGCCGGCGCGCGGATCCTCAACCCGGCGCCGTAACACCGCACGGCGGGCTTTCCGTAGCGTCTCAGTTTGAAATTTAATGCCCTTCGCGACCCCTTGGCCATGAGCCAGACGGAATCACTCATTCGGACTTCGCACGGATCGCTTTGGCGCGCGCCTCCAACCTCTCTGCCTCATCGGCGCGCGCGGTCTGTCGGAGTAGTGCAGCATAGTTTTCCAAGCTCGTGGCGAGATCGGGATGCTCGGGGTCCAACGTCTTCTCGCGGATCGTCAAGGCGCGCGCGTAGAGCGGCTCCGCCTCGGAATACCGACCTTCGGCCACCCGCAGCAACGCCAGGTCATTCAGGACAAACGCAACGTTAGGATGGTCCGAGCCGACCGCCGTCTCCAAGATGTTCAGCGCGCGCCGGAAATGGGCGCCGGCATCGTCATACCTGCTCGTTTCGCGAAAGACGACGCCAAGGCCGTTCAAGGTTGGCGCTAAATTCGGGTGCGCCGGACCCAATGCCTTCTCCGAGACCGCCAGCGCCCGCTTATAGAATGGTTCGGCCTCTGCGTAATGGCCCTGGTCGCGGTAGAGTGCCGCCAGGTTGTTGAGGCTCTTGGCCACGTTCGGATGCTCGGGTCCCAGGGCCTTCTCCGCGATCGCCAGAGAGCGCTGGTAGAGCGGCTCGGCCTCCGCGTAGTGGCCTTGGGCTTTGTAGAGTGCCGCCAAGTTGTTGAGGCTCTTGGCCACATCCGGATGCTCGGGTCCCAGGGCCTTCTCCCAGATCGCCAGGGAGCGCTGGTAGAGCGGCTCGGCCTCCGCGTAGTGGCCTTGGGCTTGGTAGAGTCCCGCCAGGTTGTTGAGGCTCGTGGCCACGTCCGGGTGCTCGGGTCCTAGGACCTTCTCCCGGATCGCCAGCGTGCGCAGGTAAATCGGCTCGGCCTCAGCGTAGCGTGCCTGACGATGGTAGAGCGCTGCCAAGCTGTTGAGGCTAGTGGCCACGCTCGGGTGATCTGGCCCTAGCGTCTCTTGCTTGATCACCAGAGAGCGCTGGTAGAGCGGCTCGGCGTCGGCGTACTTGCCCTGCTCATAGTAGAGCCCGGCCAGGTTGTTGAGGCTATGGGCCACATCT
>JACZWN010000194.1 GCA_022572105.1 Pseudomonadota bacterium
CCGCCCAGAGCATCGATAGAGCATTGTAAGCCTTGGCATATAGCGTTGAGATCTGAACGGTGCTCTTTTACAAATGCGTCCGGCGCAAACCAGGGGTCGTTCCAATAGCTGATCGTTGCCGAATCTTTAGTGTCGAGAAAGGCCTTTTCCGATGACACGATGAAAAGGTCCGAATTATTTTGCATCGCGAAAGTTAAGGCCGCTATGTCATCGTAATGCAAAATACCCCAATCTTTAGCTAGACTGGGCGGCACAACAGCATACCCGCCTGTTTCAAGCGTAAACCCCACGCTTACTTTCTGATCTTTGAAGCTCTTCTGAAGATCCGCTGCCCGCTCGACCGGGAAGTCCTTGAATGGATAGGCGTAAAGAATTACGGCTTCCTCGGCGAGAGCCGGCGCTGTGTAGCGCGCCAGCATGAATCCGGTTTGGCGCCACCACCCATGCTCTTCGAAAATCGCTACATTCTTTCCGCTTATGGCCGCCTCCAAAGCGGACACGGGGTCGAACGAGGCTGCTCGCTGGGTCGCGAGGAATGTCCCCACGACTAAAAAGCCGAAGGCGATTCCGCTCGCGATCCAACCTCGGGTTATCCTGTTCCTCATGCTTGGTTCCTCGCTGAGCGATCAGCCGAAAATCTGCTGGACAACGTTGCCCACTAATACCCTGTAAACGATCAGCGGTGCCGCAGCCCCAACAATGAAGTATTTCCAAACGTGGGTCTCATCCAGTCGTTCGACCAGTGCCACGCTGAGCACGGTTATGAATAAAATCCCAACACCAGAGCTCACTGCGCCCTGGGGATTCTGGACAAGATCCGTTAAAAAAGTGAAAACGCTCGTGCTTGCCAAACCTTGGCCAATCGTTGCACCTACGGCCCCAGCCGCCGCAAACCACCGCTTCTCAAGGTCAGTAATCACTCTGTGTTGCGTGCAAGTGAATCCCTCGTTCAGAACCCTATTGCACTGTCGCGGGCCACTTGGGGCGTTCATGGTGCTCTCGCCCTTTGAATGCCGGGAATACCACCATAATGCCCCAGATTTCCATTGGATACAACTGTTGCATTTCCTTCCCCAGCATGCGTGTATTCTCCGAAACGCTCATGAAGTAGTGGCTGATCGTGCTCTTACGCCGCCACGTGGAGCGCGGCAGATGCCGAGCGCCTTGGCCGGCCGCGGTCTCGCGGATGTCCTCCCAGACGCCGATGGGCGCGCGCGCGTCGTGCTGCCACAGCATCTTGATCCGCCCGGGCCGGGCGATGGTCGCGGCAAAGGCGCCGGGCTCGACCACGTCGCCGACCATGTCTTGGTTGCCGAAGGTCGAGGCCAGGCCCTCGAAGACGCCGACCTCGACGCCGTCGTCGCCGGTCAGGGTCTGGATCGTCTTCAGTTCGAAGGGCACGTCCAGGCGCTCGGGGGCGCCCACGGGTTCGCGTTGCGGCTCCATGGCTCAAGGGTCTCCTTGGCGCGCCCAATGGGCGCGCGTTCCGTGCTAGTCTCGGGGTCGAAGTGGGATGCAAGCGAACCGAAGGGAGGCCGAGCCCGATGCCCGCATACTGGTTTTCAAGCGCCAACGTCACCGACGAAGCCGCCATGGCCGACTACGCCAAGCTCGCCCGGCCGGCCATCGAAAAGCACGGCGGGCGCTACCTGGCGCGCGGCGGGCGCCACGTCCGGCTCGAGGGCGCGGACTGGGAGCGCCACGTGATCATCGAGTTCCCCTCGCTCGAGGCGGCCGAGGCCTGCTACCGCTCGCCCGAATACCAGGAGGCGCTGGTCTTCGCCAAAAAGGCGGTCCAGCGCAACGCCTGCATCGTCGAGGGGCTGTAGGGGCGCGGCGGATCGCTATATCGCCATCCGTCGCGGCCAAACGGAACTTATTCGCTATAATGCAAGAATCTTGGAAACCGCCAATTTCGTTTTGGATCGGTCCCATGGTCCAAGGTTATCTCGAACGCCGACGGGCGGAAATTCCTGGCAGCCGTTATCGTTTGCGGTGACGTGGAGGCGGGTCGTTGCGTACTTCGAGGCGTTTTTCGGACGATGAAAACATGGAAGTTTAGATATTTCATTCGAATGCTTGAGCAGCACGACTTTGTGCTGGATCGTCAACGCGGCAGCAGCCGAATCTACAAGGGAGTGGTCGGAGGAAAAATGCGCCTGGTTTCGGTTCACTATCATCGCGGCAGCGATGACATTAGGCGTGGCACCCTTAATTCTATGATCCGCCAGTCGGGCCTGCCCAAAAAACTTTTCCGGTGACTTGGACCGGCTCAGGCGGCGGACGGCACCGTGAACTGGTGATGGTAGCCGTCGCCATCGTCGCCTGTGAAAAGCGACCGCAGGGCGTAGCCGAGAAACCTCAGTCTTAGCGAAAGCGGCGCGGGGCGATCGAGTAGATGCGCGCGTTCTGTTTCCGGAAGCGCCGTTACCGCCTCAACATGCAAGGCGATGGCCTCGTTCAAGGCATGGAACACGGCCTCGAACGTTTTTTCTTGAACCGCAATATCGAGATCCAGGCAGATGGCCTCCCACTCGCCGTTACGGCCCTCGGCGTGACATCTTAGAACCTTGCGCATGATGGCCTCTCGCGGTCGAACGGCGGCGCCTCTCCAGCCGGCGTGGCCAGCCGGCGTGTATCGTCGTCCCTGCATGATCCTTTTTATCGGGTAACTTCCCGTTAAATCGGAAAGCGACCGTTCCGTAGACCGATAATAGGCCTCCGAGGCGGGACATCGCAAGCCTCGAATGCTGCACTGCAATAACTGGTCGTGGTGACCGATTTGGAATTCACCCGAAGCGCCATGCGACTCATTCGTCCGGCGCCGATTCGGTCTAAACGCCGAGATTACCGTGCGCTGTAGCGCGGAAAAACGGGTGATGGGAAAGGGCCCTGCAAGGACCTCCGGATGGCCCGTGAGGTTGCCGAGCCATGGATTTTGTCCATCCGCGGGCACGTTTTCGCCCCAATCCTCGTATAACAGGTATCGGGGGACGGAAGGGACCATGCCATGACCATGAAAAAGCTCGTCGCAGTCCTGGCCGCCGCGGCGCTGCTGGTTACCGCCGCCGCGCCGCCCGCGTTCGCCGGCACCGGTTACCGGCACCACGGCTTCGGGCACGGCTATTCCTATTACGGCGGCCATTACTACAAGCACCGGCCGTACTACCGCTACGGCTATGGGTACGGCCATATCGGGTTCCACGGCCACGGCGACGCCGCCGTGGTGCTCGGCGTGCTCGCCGGCGCGGTCGTGCTCGGCGCCCTGCTGTCGCGCCCGCGCCCGGTGTTCGCCCGCCCTGCGTTCGCCCGCCCGGCGGTTCTTCGCAGTCCCTCGGGCGCGGCGCTCGGCAACTGCGTGCAGACCCTGGGCACCGGGACCTGGAACGGCCGCCCGGCCCGCTTCGCCGGCACCCGGTGCACCGACCCGGCGGGGCGCGGCTACGTCGTCAACGATTCCGTGCGCTTCCTGATGTACCTGAACTAAAGAGTCACGCCTCATCGCGCGGCTCGCCGTCGCCCATCGCCCGCTCGCCGCGGCGCAAGGTCACACGGTCGCCGCCCGGCACCGGCGCGAAGCCGACGGCCTCGCGCTTCTCGTTGAGGGTCAGGAACTCGGCGGCCTCGAGCCGCGCCCAGGTCCTTTCGCGCCGGAGCGTGAGCGCCGGGATTTCGTCCAGGTCGAGGTCCAGCGCCAGCCCCTCGCCGAAGCGCGGGGCGAGCCAGCCGTTGAACTCGTCGCGCAGGTGGCCGAGCAGGGGCAGAACGGTGTCCTCCCAGAGCGCGAGGCGCGCCTCCTGGTAGTTGGAGTAGGTGTTGTCGCCCGGGATGCCGAGCAGCTGCGGCGGCACGCCGAAGGCCAGGGCGATATCGCGCGAGGCGGCGTGGCGGGTCTCGAGGAAATCCATGTCCTTGGGCGACAGGCTCATCTCCTGCCAGCGCAGGCCGCCGTCCAGGAGCATGGGGCGGCCGGCGTTCTTGGCGCCGCCGTACTGCTCGGCCACCTCCCGCTTGAGGCGCGCGAACTGCTCGTCGCTGAGGTTCGCCGCCGCGCCCTGGCCGGGTTCGAACACCAGCGCGCCCGAGGGCCGCGCCCCGTTCTGCAGCAGTGCCATGTTCCACTTGTCCGACTCGTTGCGCTGGTCGATGGCGGAGCCGGCCGGCTCGACGGGGCTCAGGCCGTACCAGTCGTCGAGCGGGTGGAAGGTCTTCAGGTGCAGGATCGGCGAGCCGCCGGTCACCGGATCGGCGTCCCAGCGCCGCTCGGCGCCGGCGAGCGTGAACACGAAGCCCTTGGGCAGGCCGGTCTTGCCGGCCACCACCTTCATGCGGTCGGGCCGGAGCGGCCACAGCTCGCGCGGCTCGCCGGTGCCCGGCGCCGCCTCGACGAAGGCGTTGCCGGCGATCAGATAGAAGCCGGTCACCGCCTCGATGAACTCGGAGCGCGCCATCATCGGGTTGGGCCGGGCGATGAGGTCGAGCAGCGGGTGCGCCGCCAGCCGCTCCAGCGCGCCGCCGCGCCGGCGCGTGAGGCGCCAAGGCACCGAGGCCGCGGCGCGGCTGACCTGGTTGATCGCCCGGAAGGCGATGACGTTCTTGCGGTAGGCCTCCTCGGCGAAGGCGTCGAAGCGCCGCGGCGACCAGACCGCCCGGCCCGGGTGCTGCAGGGCGATCAGCGGGCCGGCCCTGGAGGCCTTCACTTCGCGGCGCAGGAGCGCCGTCCAGGCATCGCGCAAAGCCATGAGCACCTCGCCTTGGTTGATCGTTGCCGGTGCCGTCCTTGGCCGGTCCGGAAAAAAGGGCGCGGAGGGACGGGCCCGGGGGACAGGCGCCGCCCCTTCCGCAGTCGGGGAGGAGGGACAGGGAGGCCGGGAGTGCGAAGAGACACGAGAGAAGAAACTAACGAAAAGGTTCACCACGAAGGCACGAAGGACACGAAGACACGAAGAACTTTTGGGTTGCGCGCATCGCGCGCTGAAACCCTCTTCGTGTCCTTCGTGTCTCTGTGGTGAATCGATTCTTGCGCCAAGCGCGGCGCTAAAGCGCGCGCAGCCTGGGTTCGCCGGCGCGTCCCAGCATGAGCTCGGTCAGCGCCCAGACCCGCGCGTCGACGCGGTCCGGCGAGAAGCCGGCCGCGCCGCGCTCGAAATCGGCGGTCATCGCGCACATCTGGTCCTCGAGCTCGGGGAAGGCGCCGACGTGATGCACCTTGCCCTGCTCGTCCAAGGCCGCCACCGGCTCGGCCCGGCGCGCCTTGCCGCGGCTCGCGCGCACCGCCTTGTAGGAGACGTTTGCATCGACGGTACGGATCACGTGCTCGATCATCTCGCCGCCGTGGTTGACCTCGCCGATGATGCGGTCGGCCTGCCAGCGCCGGTAGGCCGAAACCGCGGCGCGGCCCCAGGCGTCCGGCGTGGCGCGCAGGCTGGCGTCGTCGAGGACGTAGCCGTGACCGTCGGCGCCCAGGCCGGCCACCACGATGCCGGTCTCGGCGCTGGTTTCGCCCGAGCCGGCGGCCGGGTCGACCGCGACCACGACGCGGACCAGCTCGGGCGCCTTGGCGACCCGGAGCGCGTCGATGCGCGCGCGGGTCCAGAGCGCGCCGGGCACGTCGTCGAGCAGCTCGGCGTTCAGCTCCTGGCGGCCCAGGCGGGTGCCCTCGTAGCGCTTGATGATGCGCTTGATGAAGGCCGGCGCCAGGTTGGCCATGTTCTCGTAGCTCGTGCCGCGGGTGATCACGGTGTCCGGGTCCTCGATCAGGGATTTCAGGGTCTTGATGGGGCGCGGCGTGGTGGTCACGCACTGGCGCGGCCGGGCGCCCAGGCGCAGGCCGAACTGCAGCTGGTCCCAGGTCGCCTCGGCGTGGCGCCACTTGGCCAGTTCGTCGGCCCAGGCCAGGTCGTGCTGGGGCCCGCGCAACTGGTCCGGCTCGATGGCGTTGTAGAGCGTCGCGCGCGCGCCGTTGGGCCAGACCAGGCGGCGCTTGGACGGCTGCCGCCTGCCACACGGGCCGCTGGCGGATCTGCTGCGCATAGTCGAGCATGTCGTCGAGCATCTGGTGGCTTTGCGCGCGAAACGCGTCCCAG
>JACZWN010000195.1 GCA_022572105.1 Pseudomonadota bacterium
AGGGAGCGGGCGAACGGCGCGAGCGGCCCCAGGAACCCCTGCGCCGCTTTGGTGTTGAGCATGCCGTAGACCAGGTGCAGCGGTCGCCCCCGCCATTCGGCCAAGTCCCGCGCGAGCGCCTCTCCGGCGGCGGCGTTGTGACCGCCGTCGAGCCACAGCTCCCAGCCCTCGGGCAGCGGGTCGACGAGTGTGCCGCGGACGAGGCGTTGCAGGCGGCCGGGCCAACGGGCGCGCTCGAGGCCGGCCGCGCGCGCCGCTTCGTCGAGGCCGAATCCGTCCAGCAACTCGGCGCAGGCGAGCGCGACGCCCGCGTTCTCGAACTGGTAGGCGCCGGCGAGCGCGGGCGCGGGATAAAGATGGCGCGCGTTGCCGCGTTCGAACATCAGGCCGCCGCGTTCGCTTCCGGCACGCCACTCATGGCCGAAGCGGTGGAGCGGCGCGCCGACCTCCGCCGCCCGGCGCTCGATCACGGCGAGCGCTTGGGGGGCTTGCGGGCCGATCACCGCCGGCACCCCGGGTTTGAGAATGCCGGCCTTCTCGAAGGCGATTTCCTCGATGCTTGTGCCCAGGAACTGCACGTGGTCGACCGAGACCGGGGTAATCGCGGTCAGGCGCGGCTCGGCGATCACGTTGGTCGCGTCGAGGCGCCCGCCCAGGCCGGTCTCGAGCAGGACCACGTCGGCGGGCTCGCGCGCGAAGGCCAGGAAAGCGGCCGCGGTGGTGATCTCGAAGAAGGTGATCGGCGCCGCGCCGTTGGCCACCTCGCAGGCCTCAAGGAGCGCGGCCAGCTCGCCTTCCTCGATCGGCCCGCCGGTCAGGCGGATGCGTTCGTGAAAGCGCACCAGGTGCGGCGAGGTGTAGGCCTGCGCGCGCCCGCCGGCCGCCTCGATCATGGCGCGCAGGAAGGCGAGGACCGAGCCCTTGCCGTTGGTGCCGGCGACGTGGACCACCGGCGCCAGTTTCGCTTGCGGATGGCCGAGGCGCTCGAGCAATCGCTCGATGCGTCCGAGCGACAGGTCGATGAGCTTGGGATGGAGCCGGGTCAGGCGGTCGAGGACCGCGTCACTCCGCGCTGCCACCGGAGGCCTCGGCAGGGGCGCCAGTGGGGGCGCCAGTGGCGGCGTCGGCGCTTTCTGGCTTGGCGTCGGCGCTTTCCGATTCGGCCTTGGGTAACGCGACGACCTCGGCGGGCGGCGTCCTCTCGCCGAGCAGCTTGAGCAGCCGGATGATGGTCTCGCGCAGGTCGCGCCGGTGCACCACCATGTCGACCATGCCGTGATCGAGCAGGAATTCGGCGCGCTGGAAGCCGTCGGGCAGGGTCTCGCGGATGGTCTCCTCGATGACCCGTTGCCCGGCGAAGCCGATGATCGCGCCGGGCTCGGCGAGCGCGATGTCGCCGAGCATGGCGAAGGAGGCGGAAACCCCGCCCGTGGTCGGGTCGCTGAGCAGCACGATATAGGGCAGGCCCGCCTCCTTGACCTGCTCGACCGCGATCACCGTGCGCGGCATCTGCATGAGCGACAGGATGCCCTCCTGCATGCGCGCGCCGCCCGAGGCGGGGACGGTGATGAGCGGGGCCTTCTGGAGTACCGCGAGCTTGGCGGCGGCGAGCAGCGCCTCGCCCACGGCCATGCCCATGGAACCGCCCATGAAGCCGAAGTCGAAGGCGGCGATCACGACCGGCATGCCGCCCATCTCGCCGTGGGCGACCAGGATCGCCTCCTTCTCCTCGGTCTTGACCTGCGCCTCCTTCAGGCGCTCGGTGTAGCGTTTGCGGTCCCGGAACTTGAGCGGGTCGGCCGGCGTTTCCGGCAGCTCGATGGTCTTGTAGACGCCCTCGTCGAACAGCATCCCCAGGCGCTTCTTGGCGCCGATGCGCAGGTGGTAGCCGCAGTGCGGGCAGACCAGCAGGTTGGCCTCGAGCTCGCGGTGGAAGATCATCTGGGCGCAGGACAGACACTTGCGCCACAGGTTATCCGGCACCTCCTTGTGCACCAGCGCCCGGATCTTGGGGCGGACGAAGTTGGAGATCCAATTCATGCCCGGTCTGCTTTCATGCCCGGTCTGCCTTCATGCCCGGTCTGCCTTCATGCCCGGTCTGCCCTTCGCGCCGGCCTAGCCCGGCCGCCCCTGGCGCACGCCCTCGGCCAGCGCGCGCACGAAACCGAGTACGTCCTCGACCAAGCCCGGCTGGGCGCGGCCCGCCTCGTCGAGACCCGCCTTCAGGCGCTCGATCACCGCGGAGCCGACGACGACGGCGTCCGCGACGGTGACGATCTCGGCGGCCTGCTCCGGGGTCTTGATGCCGAAGCCGACGGCGACCGGCAGGTCGGTGTGGCGCTTGAGCCGGGTCACCGCCTCGCGCACCGCCGCGCCGCTCGCCGAGCGCGTGCCGGTGATGCCCATGATCGAGACGTAATAGACGAAGCCGCTGGTGTTGGAGAGCACCGCGGGCAGGCGCTTGTCGTCCGTGGTCGGCGTCGCCAGGCGGATCCAATGCAGGCCGGCGTCGATGGTCGGCAGGCACAGCTCCACGTCCTCCTCGGGCGGCAGGTCGACGATGATCAGGCCGTCCACGCCGGCCTCCCGCGCGTCTTCTAGGAACTTCTGTGGCCCGTAGCTGTAGATCGGGTTGTAGTAGCCCATCAGGATGATCGGGGTTTCGTCGTCCTGGGTCCGGAAGCGCGCGGCCATGTCGAGGGTGCCGCTCAGCGTCATGCCTGCCTGGAGTGCGCGCAGGCTGGCGGCCTGGATGGCCGGGCCATCGGCCATGGGGTCCGAGAACGGCATGCCTATCTCGATCACGTCGACGCCGGCCTCGGGCAGGCCGCTCAGAATCTCGAAGAAGGTTTCCGGGTCCGGGTCGCCGGCGGCGACGAACACGACGAGGCCGCCGCGCCGCGCTGCCTTAAGCGCGGCGAAGCAACGTTCGACGCGGCTCTCGATCGCCGCCCCGGGGGCGGCGCTTGCCGCTGGTGCGCCCTGGCGGTTGCTCATATCTCGACCCCGAGCGCGTCGGCCACGGTGAACACGTCCTTGTCGCCGCGCCCGCACAGGTTCATGACGATCAGGTGGTCCTTGGGCAACTCCGGCGCGATGCGTTTCACGTGGGCGAGCGCGTGCGCCGGCTCGAGCGCCGGGATGATGCCCTCGAACCGCGAGCACAGCTGGAAGGCGTCCAGTGCCTCGGCGTCGGTCGCCGAGACGTACGCGACCCGGCCCGTGTCCTTGAGCCAGGAATGCTCCGGCCCGATGCCCGGATAATCGAGGCCGGCCGAGATCGAATGCGCCTCCAGGATCTGACCGTCGTCGTCCTGCAGCAGGTAGGTGCGGTTGCCGTGCAGCACGCCGGGCCGGCCGCCGGTCAAGGAGGCCGCGTGCTTGTCGGTGTCGAGCCCGTGGCCGGCCGCCTCGACCCCGATGAGCCGGATGTCCTCCTCGTCCAGGAAGGCGTAGAACAGGCCCATGGCGTTGGAGCCGCCGCCGATGCAGGCGACCAGGGTATCGGGCAGGCGCCCCTCCGCGGCCAGGATCTGCTCGCGCACTTCGTCGCCGATCACCCTCTGGAAGTCGCGCACCATGGCCGGATAGGGGTGTGGGCCGGCGACCGTGCCGATGATGTAAAAGGTGTTCTCGACGTTGGCGACCCAGTCGCGCAGGGCCTCGTTCATGGCGTCCTTCAGCGTCCGGGAGCCGCTCGTCACCGGCACCACCTCGGCGCCGAGCAGCTTCATGCGGAACACGTTCGGCTTCTGCCGCTCGATGTCCTCGACGCCCATGTAGACGACGCAGGGCAGGTCGAAGCGGGCGCAGACCGTGGCGGTCGCGACCCCGTGCTGGCCGGCGCCGGTCTCGGCGATGATGCGGGTCTTGCCCATGCGCTTGGCGAGCAGGATCTGGCCCAGGCAGTTGTTGATCTTGTGCGCGCCGGTGTGGTTGAGCTCGTCGCGCTTGAAGTAGATTTTCGCGCCCTTGTCCCCATCGCCGAAGAGCTCGGTCAGGCGCTCGGCGAAATAGAGCGGGCTCGGCCGCCCGACGTAGTGCTTGGCGAAGTCGTCGATCGTGGCCTGGAACGCCGGATCGTTCCGGGCCGCCTCGTAGGCCTGCTCGACCGCGAGAATGAGGGGCATCAGCGTCTCGGCCACGAAGCGGCCGCCGTACATGCCGAAATGGCCGCGCTCGTCGGGGCCGGCCTTGTAGGTATTCAGCGCTTCCATCACCAGGGTGTCTCTTGGTTTGCGAGGCCGGACTCTGCCCGATTACGCTCTCTGCCGCAATGCCGGGGCGCGGGTTCGGACGTGAGCCCGCGCCTGCGGGATTCGATGAAAAATAGTATGCCGTCCCCGGATTAGAGGGCCTTGGCGGCGGTCAGGAAGGCGCGGATCTTGTCCGGGCTCTTGAGCCCGGGCCGGTCCTCGACGCCGGAGGAGACGTCGAGCGCGCGCGCGCCCGAGACGCGCACCGCCTCGGCGACGTTGTCCGCGTCCAGCCCGCCCGAGAGCACCCAGGGGATCGGCCAGGCCGTGCCGGCAAGCAGCCGCCAGTCGAGGGCCAGCGCGTTGCCGCCGGGCAGGGCGCCGGCCATGTCCTTGGGCGGCTTGGCGTCGAACAGCAGGCGCTCGGCCACGGCGCAATAGGCCTCGGCCGCGGCCAGGTCGTCGGCGCCGGCGATCTTGACCGCCTTCATGACCGGCAGGGCGAAACGCGCGCGGATCTCGGCCACGCGCTCCGGGCTCTCGCGGCCGTGCAGTTGCAGCATGTCGAGCGGCGCGTGTTCGAGGATCGCCGCCAGCGCGGCGTCGTCGAGATCCACCACCACGCCGACCTTGGTCACGGACTCGGGCGCGTGCGATCCGATCTCGCGCGCGGCCTCGGGCGTCACGTAGCGCGGGCTCGGCGGATAGAAGTTGAAGCCGAGGTAATCGGCGCCGCCCGCCACCGCCGCGGCCAGCGCCGCGGGCGAATTGATGCCGCAGATCTTGACCTCGACGGGCAAGGGTTAGTCCTTTGGTGTGCCTTGTATCACCGCCCCGCCCGGCGCCGGCACCCAGCCGGTGCAGCTGCGGAAGGCGATGGAGATGGCCGCGACCATGAGGGCCGTGAGCAGATAGTTGACGGCGATCATGATAAGCTGGAAGACGATAAACGACCCCGTATTCCCGACCGCGAAGTCTTGCATCACGGCCTCCGGCGGCGCCCCTTCCGTGCCCGCCGGCAGGGTCAGATCGCCAAGGAAAACGAGACCCAGAATCCTACCCAGAACCCAGGACACCGCGACCATCGGCACGGCGGTGAGGATCGTGAGGCCGATCAGACGGAAGCCCTGGCCCCGGGTGTGGGTCCAGGCGTGGGAGAGTCGATAGGTCTCGTCGACCGCCACGGCCGGGAACACGAAGCTCAGGCGCATTATCATGTAGAAGAAGACGATCGACCCGCCAAAGACGACGGCCACGGCGAGGATAAATTGGGCGGACTCGCCCAGGGGCACGGCCAACAACACACCGCTCAGCACGATCGTGATCGCTAGGCCATACCCGATCAGCGTGACCGCCAAGGCATAGCCCAGAAAGCGCGAGTGGCGCCGTTCCCAGGCGGGCGTCACGCTGGGCGCGCCCGCGCTTGGGCCCAGGAGCGTCACGCGATGCCAGGAAACGCCGAAGATCGTATAGGGCACGAAGCCCAAGATCACGACGATCATGGCAAGAACCCAGTTCGACGGCGCCGTGACGGAAAGGACCGCCAGGACGGTGGAAATCAGGTAAGGAAAGGCCGCCGCCTTGACCAGCAGGTCCAAGCGGCCGAAGACCAGGCTATAGGCCTCCGCGAAGGTCGCGCCGACCGGCAGCTTGCGGAGGGCCAGGGGCGGCGGTGTGTGACTCATACCAAAGGTCCTTGATAATGACCCATAGAGATCGGGCAGGCGATCCGTCGGGCCAACGGGCGGGTAGGAGGGAAGCCGCGGGCGATGCGGGGCATCGTCAAGGCTTTCCGACGCCCTCCGGCGGTTCGCCTGCGCGACCGGAACGGCGGTTTCCCAAGGCTTTCGGACGGCGTCGCGCAGGGCTTGC
>JACZWN010000196.1 GCA_022572105.1 Pseudomonadota bacterium
CGACGGCGAGGCGCTGCACCTGGAGATGCTGGACCGGCCGGTTTAGGGCTTGTATTCACGAACTGATACTGCGCGTGGCGATGACCACCCAGGAGCGGAGACCGGACATGCGTATCGAAGGCAAGTGCCACTGCGGCAACATCACCTACGTGCTTCACTGGCCCGGCGAGGGAACCAAGATTCCCGTGCGGGCCTGCAGCTGTAGTTTCTGCACCAAGCACGGCGGCACCTACACCTCGCACCGCGATGCCGAGCTGGCGGCGGTCGTTCATGACCGGGCGCTGGTCTCGCAATACCGGTTCGGCACGGAGACCGCCGAATTTTACCTCTGTTCCCGCTGCGGCGTGGTGCCCTTCGTGACCAGCATGATCGAGGACAATCTTTACGCGGTTGTGAACGTGAACAGCTTCGAAGGCATCGATCCCTCCTGCTTTTCACGGGCGGTCGCCGATTTCGACGGCGAGACGACGGAAAGCCGCCTCGATCGTCGAAAGCGCAACTGGATCCCATCGGTCACCATCACCTCCTAGGGGGAAAGGGGACTGTCCCAGTACTGTCCCCTTTTATCGGTACCGCGATTGGCGATGTCCACTCACAGGTCCAGACTGGTCAACTTGGCAGCCCACTGGTATCTTTGGTGCAAACACCTCCACCCATAGTGATGGTGATCCAACTCCCTAAACTTGATGATGGATACGTTGAGGGCCAGTTCCTTTGGCTACAGCGTCCGTTGTTCTGGTGGAAAATGGCACGCGATCTTGCGGAGGCAGCGGAAACCATCCTGCGCCGACAAGCTGGAGCTGGCCGAGAAGCTGGGGGCGGTGGCCACCGTCGACGCCGCGGAATCGAACGACCCGGCGCTCGCGGTGCGCGAGCTGACCGGCGGCGACGCGCATGTCTCGGTCGACGCGCTCGGCATCGAGGCGGCCTGCCGCAATTCCCTCAAGTCGCTGCGCAAGCGCGGGCGCCACGTGCAGATCGGATTGACCACCGGCGCCGACAAGGGCGACCTCTCGATCCCCATCGACCTGATCGTCGACAAGGAGATCGCGCTGATCGGCAGCCACGGCATGCCGCCGACGCACTACGGCGCGATGCTGCGCATGGTGGCGGCCGGCAAGCTCGATCCCGGGCGGCTGGTGAGCCAAACCATCCCGCTCGAGCAGGCCGGCGCCACCCTCGCCGCCATGGACGGCTACGAAACCCTCGGCATCACCGTGATCGACCGCTTCTGATCGCGGTGAGCGTTTGCCATGGGCCGGCGCGCGCGAACGCGAACCCGAGACGGATCGGGCGAGATCATGGGTCGCGCGCCCGGAGGCCCGTGGCGACGCCTGATACCAACGATCGTTGGTATGAGCGCTAGTCGGGAGCGAAGCCCTTCTCGGCTATTTCGCGGCGCGCGGCGGCGGTCTTCCCGAGGTCGCCAAGGCCCATGGCGCGCAGCACCGCGGGCGTCTTCATGAACTGAATCTTGTCGTAGCTGACGAGCTGCACGTAGTTGCCCCAGGGGTCGAGGAAGTCGATTCCCGGCCCGGGCAGGAGCTCAACGCCCATCTCCTCGAGCGCCGAGCGCACCTTGGCCGGATCGTCGACCACGAGCCCGAAATGGCGGCCGACGTCCTTGGCGTCGGACTCGCCCTGGAACAGCGCGATGAACTGATCGCCGAGATCGATGAACGCCGAGGTTTCGCCGCGCCCGCGCAAGGTGAGGTCGAAGATACGGCCGTAGAAGTCGAGCGCCGCGTCGATGTCGCCGACCTCGAGCGCCACGTGGTTGATGCCGACGGCGCGCGCCTTGCTCTCCGCGGTCATGTGAGGTCCTCCCTTCCCGCGTCTGCCGAGAACGGGCTTGTACCACGTGCGCACCGGGAAGCAACAGCTCGGCATGGCGCCTTTGCTGCAGCGGTCCAAGCAGGTACTGAATCGGAGACGGGCGGTTATCGCCCGGTGTCGCCACGCCGCTCGAAATCGCGGGGGAACCGAGGCCGCGCTCGTCGACGCCCTGCGCAAGGGCACCATCGCCGGCGCCGGCCTCGACGTTTACGAAGGCGAGCCCCAGGTCAGCTCCGAGCTCATCGCCATGGAGAACGTGGTCCTGCTGCCGCACCTGGGCAGCGCCACCACCGAAACCCGGGTCGCCATGGGCACGACGGTGCTCGACAACGCCGAGGCCTTCTTCGCCGGCGAGACCCCGCCCAACCGGGTGGCCTGAGGCCCGTTCCGCTTTCCCCGGCCATGGCCCGCGAGCGGACCATCACGAAATCGCAATACTACCACTTGGGGTTGATTTCGATTCTATTTTGGCCATAGGCTTTCCATGGCAACCGCGCGGCCTCCGGCGCCGCGCGCGAAGCGTGACAGGGAGGCCATCATGACCACGACTTATTACGTCGCGTTCTGGAATCTGGAAAACCTCTTCGACATCGAAACGGCGCCGCTCGCGCGGCGGCCCGAGAAGCTAGCAAAGAAGATCAAGAAAGAGATCAAAGGCTGGACCCAGGCGATTCTCGACAAGAAGCTCGTACGCCTGGCCGAAATCATCGGCAAGATGAACGCCAACCAGGGGCCGGATATCCTCGGCGTCTGCGAGGTCGAGAACAAGCACGTCATGGACCTGCTGAAGGCCGAGCTCGCGCCCTTGGGCCGAAACTACGAGGTCGTTCATGAGGACTCCAAGGACGCCCGCGGCATCGACGTCGCCTTCCTGGTCGATACCGCCAAGTTTGACGTCGCGGAGACCTTCGCGCAGTTCATCGTCAAGCGCAGCGCCACGCGCGACCTGTTCCAGGTCAACCTCAAGACCAAGCCGGCCGGCCGCGACCTGATCGTGGTCGGCAACCATTGGCCGTCGCGCAGCGGCGGCCAGTACGAATCCGCACCCTACCGCATGCTGGCCGGCGAGACCCTGGCCTTCTGGCACCAGCGCATGAAGGAGGAGAAGGGAAAGAACGTCGCCATCATCGCCATGGGCGACTTCAACGACGAGCCTTTCGACCGCTCTCTGACCAACTACGCGCGGAGCTTCCGCAGCAAGGCCAAGGTACGGAACGCGCGGACCCCGACCTTCTACAATCTCATGTGGCCGCCGATCGGCGAGCGCACCGGGTCCCACTATTTCAACAACCGGCCGAACATGCTGGACCAGTTCATGGTGTCGCGAGGCATGATCCTCAACACCGCGCCGCTCAAGGTGGTCGACGGCAGCGTCAAGATCGAGGCCTTCCCGGAAATGATCAATCCCGGCCAATATCCCAGGCCGGTCCGCTTCGGGCGCCCGTTCAAGAGCGGGAAACAGGACACCAGCTTCACCGGCACCGGTTACAGCGATCACTTCCCGATCTCGCTCGAACTGCGGGAAGCCTAAAACCAGATCTCCATCCGCAAGGAGCGGGCGTCGAGGGGCGGTTCGGGGGGCAGGCGGGTGGCGCGGCCGGTCAGCATGTCGCGGGCGGCCAGCGCGCAGGCGGCGGCGTCGAGGACGTCGTCGGGCCCGGCGTCGCGGCGCGGGAAGCGGTTCATGAGCGCCTCGATGCCGGCGAAGCCCGCGCGCGCCAGCAGCTCGAGACGCAGGGCACGGCCCTCGGCCGAGATCTTGCGCGGCACCGGGCGGCCGTCGTTCAGGCGCAGGAACACGAGCTCCGGGTGGACCTCGCGCACGCGCGCCTGATCGGCGGGCGCCAGCGCCGCGTCGAGCTCGCGGATTTTGGGCGCCAGGTTCCAGGCCTGGCGGCTGATCCCCTTGCCGTCGAGCGCCTTGCCGCGGGCGTTGGCCTCGGCCCAGGTGGCGCAGGCGAGTTGAGGGCGGCGCGGCGGCGGAAAGACGCTCGGCTTGCGGTCCCGGGGCAGGCGCCACCGGGCCGCCGAATCGCAGGCGCGCGGGACCGACTCGGCCAGCCCGATGGGCATGTCGACGCCGACCATGACCGCCCGCGCGAGCGGCAGATCGGTCCAGCGCGGCGCCAGCGCGGCCTCGAGCCCGCCGCCCTCGAACGGCGCCAGAACCGCCAGCCAGCCTGCCTTTGCGCCGTCCACGCCGGCCACCCACGGCATCATTCCACCCCCGGAATGGGTAATATTATTACCAAATTTGTTAACTATTTCTTAGGCATTTCGAACAAACTATGGTACAGACGATTCGGGAGTCCCGCCCTGGGATTCCCATCGTCGGACGGATGCGAATCCGTTCCTTGTTATGCCTCCCTGTTAACTTGCCGCCGGGCTCCGCCCGGCGGCTTTTTCTTTCGTCCACCCAAGCACTTGGGGCCGGGCGCGTTAACCATTGAGTACTTGACCGAGGCGCCCGGCCTTCGTAGTCTCTGGGTCCGGCAAGTTGACAGGTTGAGGCTATAAAATACGGAGGGGCCGCGGTCCGAGGTAAAGGACCGGTGGCCCCTCGACAATTTCCGCCCCTTCCATGAGGCCTCCGGGGGCGGGCGGTTCCCCAAGGTTATTCGCTGGCTCCCGCGGGCGACCGCGCGCCGATGAGGCGGCGGGCCCCGTTGAGGGGGTGACGGCTTCTCGTGTAGGCTGGCTCGTGTAGGCTGGCTGGCGCCCGCGTCGCTCCTTTGCCGGCGCGGCCTGCCGTTCAGCAAAGTGGTCCGGTTCCATGGCCGATCCCAAGTTCCTGAAATTCGACACCAGAGCGCTGCACGCCGGACAGCGGCCCGACCCCGTGACCGGCGCCCGGGCGGTGCCCATCTATCAGACCACCTCCTACGTGTTCCGCGATACCGACCACGCCGCCGCCCTGTTCAACCTCGAGCGCGCCGGGCACATCTACAGCCGCATCTCGAACCCCACGGTCGCGGTCCTGGAGGAGCGCGTCGCGGCGCTGGAGCACGGCGTCGGCGCGGTCGCGACCGCCTCGGGCCAGGCGGCGCTGCACCTCGGCATCGCCACGCTCATGGGCCAGGGCGCGCACGTGGTCGCCTCGGCCTCGCTCTACGGCGGCAGCATCAACGTCTTCGCCCACACCATGCCGCGCTTCGGCATCGAGACCAGCTTCGTCAAGCCGCGCGACCTGGACGGCTTCCGCGCCGCGATCCGGCCCGAGACGCGGCTGGTCTACGCCGAGACGCTCGGCAACCCGGGTCTCGAGGTGCTCGACATCCCGGCGGTGGCCGAGATCGCCCACGCGGCCGGGCTGCCGCTCATGATCGACAACACCTTCGCCACGCCGTACCTGTGCAACCCGATCGATCTCGGCGCCGACATCATCGTGCATTCGGCGACCAAGTGGCTGGGCGGGCACGGCCTGGCGATCGGCGGCGTGCTGGTCGACGGCGGCCGCTTCGACTGGGAGAGGAGCGGCAAGTTCCCGACCCTCACCGAACCCTACGCCGGCTATCACGGCATCGACTTCGCCGAGGAGTTCGGGCCCCAGGCCTTGTCCATGCGCGCCCGCGCCGAAGGCCTGCGCGACTTCGGCGCGGCCATGAGCCCGCAGAACGCCTTCTACATCCTGCAGGGCGTCGAGACCCTGCCGCTCAGGATGGAGCGGCACGTCGCCAACACCGCCCGGGTGCTCGAATTCCTCGAGGCCGACGAGGCGGTCGCCTGGGTCATCCATCCGAGCCTACCGAGCCACCAGGACCACGCGCTGGCCAAGCGCCTGTTGCCCAAGGGCGCCGGCTCGATCGTCAGCTTCGGCCTCAAGGGCGGCCGCCGCGCCGGTGTCCGCTTCATCGAGGCCTGCGTCCTGGCCTCGCACCTGGCCAATGTCGGCGACGCCAAGACCCTGGTCCTGCATCCGGCGAGCACGACCCATCAGCAGATGACGGCCGAGCAGCTCGCCACGGCGGGCGTCGGCGAGGACATGGTCCGGCTCTCGGTCGGCATCGAGGACCCGGACGACATCGTCGCCGACCTGCGCCAGGCCCTGCGCGCCTCGCAGCGGGATTAGGGTAAGGGCAAATGCAACAGTTCACCGTCGACGGCAAGGCGGTCTTCGCCGCCACCGGCGGGCGCCCGTTCGATGCCGGGTTGCCGGCCGTGGTGTTCGTCCACGCCGCCGGCATGGAC
>JACZWN010000197.1 GCA_022572105.1 Pseudomonadota bacterium
TGAAGGGTTCCCCTGGTTGCCGCAATCGGGCTCGTTCCTGGTGCAGACCGAACATCACCTCGGCGAACGCATCGGCGAAGACATCGCCGGACGCCTACAGACTGGCCGCAGCCGCAACGACCAAAGCGCCGCCGCCGAACGCATTTTTCTGCGCGACATGCTGCTCGCCACCGCCGACGAAACCATCCGCCTGCAGGGCGCCGTTCTCGACCAGGCGGAGCGCCACGCCGGAACCCTGATGCCGGGCTATACCCACCTGCAGCACGCCCAGCCGACCACCTTCGGCCATCACCTGATGCGCTATGGCGCCGCGTTCGACCGCGACCTGGCGCGGCTGACCGGCGCTTACGGGCGCGCCAACCTTTCCAGCCTCGGCGGTGCGGCCATGGCCGGCACGTCGTGGCCGGTCGACCGGCGCCGCACGGCGGAACTCCTCGGCCACGACGATATCGTGGTCAATTCCTCGGACGCCGGCAGCTTCGCGCGGGACTACATCGAGGAGACCGTCGCCGTCCTCTCCCTGCTGATGTCCAACCTGGGGCGCCTCGCGGGCGACCTTTACGTCTGGCATTCGTGGGAGTTCGGCTACATCGAGGTCGCCGACGGTCTCGCCGGCACCTCCAGCATCATGCCGCAGAAGAAGAACCCGCATTCGCTGGAGCGCATCAAGGCGCTGGGCGGCCAGGCGGTGGGCTGGTTGCCTGGGGTCATGGCCTGCCAGCACAGCGTCGTGTCCACCGACCTCGATTTCACCTTCGCCGACGACCTGTTGACGGGCATGGGCGACGCCACCCTGCAGGCGCTCAGGCTGGGCGTCGAAACGGTGGCGACGCTCATCGTCCACGAGGACCGCATGGCCGAGGCGGCGGGCGCCTTCTGGAGCACCACCAGCCATCTCGCCGACGAGATCGTGCGCCGCTACGACCTGCCGTTCCGCGCCGCGCACCACGTGGTCGGCCGCTTCGTCCGCGACAGCATCGCCGCCGGTCGAACACCCGCCGACGTGCGCGCCGAGGACCTGGCCAAGGCCGGCCGCGACATGGCCGATACAGCCATCGGCATGTCGGTGGATGACCTGCGCGACATCCTCGATGCCCGCGCCTTCCTGACCAGCCGCGTCACCGCGGGCAGCGTGCACCCGGATGAGACCCGCGCCCATCGCGCCGCCCTGGCCGAGGCCCTGGACGGCCACCGCGCCCAATGGAAAGCCAGGCGGGACCAGGTCGAGGGTGCCGTCGCGACGTTGCTGCAACGGGCCCGCGAACTGTCGGCCGCCTGAGGACCGGGGAGGACCGGGGAGAAGCGGTATGGATGACAGGAGACCCGATACCCGGGGCATGGACCAAAGCCCCAGCGTCGCCATGGCCGGATTCGTCGCCGACCTCGACCTCGCGCGTGTGCCCGACGATGTCGTGGCCTATGCCAGGGTGCTGATGCTCGACCTGCTGGGGGCGGCGCTGGCGGGCGTCGATACGGCCGAGGCCCGGGCCATGCTGTCGGCCGCCGAGGGTTTCGCGCCGGGCGCCGGGCCATGTGCCATCTGGGGTACCGCGCGAACCACCACCGCGGCGGCGGCCGCGTTGGTCAACGGTGTCATCGCCCATGCCCAGGAACTGGACGATTTCGGTGGCGCCGACCATTCGGGCGCCGTGGTGATTCCGGCCGTGCTCGCGGTTGCCGAGGCCGAGGGCATCGACGACGGCAAGCGGGTCCTGGAAGCGGTCATCGCGGGCTACGACGTGGCCTTGCGCGTGCTGGAGGGTGCCGGCGGGTACCGCGCCCACAACACCGGCGGCGGCTGGCATTCGACCGGCACCTGCGGCAGTTTCGGCGCCGCTGCGGCGGCGGCGAGAATGCTGGGGCTCGACGCCGAGAAGACGGCCTGGGCGCTCGGTATCGCCGGCAGCTTCACCGGCGGCATCTGGGCGTTCCTCGCCGATGGCGCCATGAGCAAGCGCTATCACACCGGCCGCGCCGCCGAAATCGGCGTCACCGCGGCCTACATGGCGCGGGCCGGCTTCACCGGGCCGACGCGGGTGCTCGACGCGGAATGGGGCGGATTCCTCGCCACCTATTGCGCCGACGGCGCCCGGCCCGAGGCGCTGACCGCGGGGCTTGGCCGCGAATACCGCATCATGAAAAGCGGCATCAAGCCCTATGCCGCCTGCCGCGGCTTGCACAGTGCGCTCGACGTGGTGCTGCGCCTGCGGGCTGAACGCGATTTGGCGGCCGCCGACGTGGCGCGCGTGGACATCCGCTGTAGCGCCGAGCACAAGCTTACGATCGGTGATCCAGAGCCCTGGACGCGCCTCGCGGCACAGATGAGCCTTCCCTACGGCATCGCCGTGGCGCTGGTGACCGGTCGCGCATCGCTGACGGAGTTCGAGGACCGCTGGATCGGGGACGCGGAAGTGCGCGGCCTCATGGCCCGCGTCACCATGACCGTCGATCCCGGCAGGGACGAGAACGCGGAGCCTTCAGTTTCGATCGAGACCACCGGCGGCGAGCGGCTGGAGGGCCACGAGCCCATCGGCCTCGGTGATCCCCTGAACCCGCTCACGACCGAACAGGTCGTTGCCAAGTACACGAATCTCGCGCGACGGGCGTTGCCGTCCGATGCGGCCGCCACGCTGCGGGACGCCGTGTTCAACCTGCCGGCGCCTGATAGTATGGCACGACTTCTCGCGGCCCTGCGCCTGCCTGGCTGATGATCGGAAGGGAATCCCCATAGATAGCCAACGCCTTTTGGACGGCATCGACGCCGGTAAGGCGCTCGACTTCCTCGCCGCCATGATCCGGTTCAAGAGTTACAGCGGCGAGCCCGGCGAGACCGAGCTGGCCCGCTTCATGGTCGAGCACATGCAGACCCTCGGCCTCGATGCGGCGCTGCAACCGGTCGAGGCGGAGCGTTTCAACGCCATCGGCACGCTCAAAGGGAACGGCGGCGCCAAGAGTCTGCTGTTCAACGGCCACATGGACACCAACCCGGCGACCGAGGGTTGGACTGTCGATCCCTGGGGCGGGCTCTACGACGAGGATTTCATCTACGGCATCGGCGTTTCCAACATGAAGGCGGGGGATGCCGCCGCGTACATGGCGGTGAAGACCCTGGTCGACGCCGGCGTCAAGCTGAAGGGCGACGTGGTGCTTGAATTCGTGGTCGGTGAACTGCAGGGCGGCGTCGGCACGGTCAAGGCGATCGAGGAAGGGGTGCGCGCCGATTGCTTCATCAATATGGAGCCGACCGACCTCAACGGTTTGACGCTGCATGCCGGCAGCTTCAACGTCGAGATCGAACTCACCGGCGTCACCCGCCATGTCTCGAAGCGCGAACAGGCGGTTGACGCCATCGCCGCCGCCGCGGCCCTCGTGCCGCGCTTCAACGCCATGACCTTCTCCGGCGCCGCCAACGAGGATCACGCCGCCGTCAACCGGGCCAACATCGGCGTCATCCGGGGCTCGCTGTCGCCCGAATTCCATGACTGGCGACCGCCGCAGATCGCCGACTTCGCGCGCCTTGCCGGCACTGTCCGCTACGGGCCCAGCCAGTCGGAGCAAAGCGTGCTGGCCGACATCGGCGCCATGCTCGATGATCTGAAGTCGGAGATGCCGGGACTGCGGGCGACGGTGGTCAAGCAACACGCGGGCGAGCGGCCGTCGATGCTGCCGTTCGAGGTCGAGCGCGACGCTCCCATCGTCAAGGCTGTGGGACGCGCCTTCCGCCGGGTGCGTGGCGTCGACCAGGTGCAGGGCCCGGTGCGGCCTTGTTGCTTCTACGGCACCGATGCGGCGCACCTGAAGCACCGGGCCGGCATGCCGGGCATCGTCTGCGGCCCCGGCGGGCGCTACAACACCATGCCCGACGAGCGGGTCGATATTCCGGATTACCTCGACATGATCCGCATCTACCTGCTCGCCATTCTCGACATTTGCGAGCCTGCTTGATGCTCTTTCCCCAAGCCGAATACGAGGAACGTCTCGGCCGTTTGCGGACGCTCATGGCGGCGCGCAACGTCGCCGTCGTCATCGCCGACGAGGCCGAGATGCTGCACTACTTCACCGGCTTCGCCATTTCCGAGAACCTGTACCGGGCGGTCGTGATCGCGCCTGAGGGCGCGCCCACGATGATCGTCCGCCTGCTCGACGAGCAGCCGTTCCTCAAGGCCGCTTGGTTCGACAACCGCCGTACCTTCGACGACCTGGAGGACCCGGTCGCGGTGACGGCCCAGGTCATCGAGGCCGCCGGTGCCGCCGCCGGGCGCATCGGCCTCGACATGAACTCCTACTGCATGCCGGTGAAGCGGTTCCGCCATCTCACGGACCTGCTGCCGGCGGCCACGTTCATCGATTGCAGCGACGCCTTCCGGCCCCTGCGCCTGATCAAATCGGCGCGCGAGGTCGACGTGATGCGCAAGGCCGCCGGCATCGCCGACAAAGCCATACGCCGCGCCATCGCCGCCGCCAAACCCGGCACCTCCTCGCGCACCGCGGCCGCCGTGGCGTCCGCATCGTTCATCGAGCTCGGCGCCGATTTCGGGCGCACGGGGCCGATCACCGTCGGCCGGGGCTGGAATTTCCTCCATGGTAAGCTCTCCGATGACCCGCTGGAGCCGGGCGATGTCCTGCACCTGGAACTGGTGCCCAAGGTCAGTGGCTACTGCGCGCGCCTGATGCGGCCGGCCGTGATGGGTCAGCCGTCGGCAGACCTGCGCGATGCCGCCGCGAAGCTGATCGAAATCCAGGACCGCCAGATCGCCGCCATGGTGCCGGGGGCGGTGGCGGGCGAGGTCGACGCCATCCTGCGCCAAGGTGTCCTCGATGCGGGCCTGCGCCAGGACTACGCCAACAATACCGGCTACACGCTCGGCTACTATTTCGAACAGGCGCCGCGCACGAGTGACTTCACCCGCCTGTTCACGCCCGCGGCCGAGTGGCGGCTGGAGGCGGGCATGACCTTCCACATGTACACGTCCGCGGCCGCCGGCATCGCCTTCAGCGAGACGGTGCTGGTGACCGATGATGGCCCGGAGCGCCTGACCAAGACGGAACGCAAGCTGTTCCAGTGCGGCGCGGCGGCATGATCGAGGATATCGTCGAAAAGGTCGTCGGGGGCGACAGCCTGGCGCGGGACTTCGCCGCCATCTGCGACACCGGCGGCCGATTCGCCGGCAGCGACAGTGAACGGTCGGCGCGCGACTACCTGAGCGACCGGCTTGAGGAGGCGACAGGGATCGCGCCGGTGCACGCCCCCGTCGACTATCTCGGCTGGTCGCGCGGTGATAGCGTGCTCGAGCGGCTCGACGGCCGCGCCGAGAAGGTCTCGTGGCGCACGATCGAGGCCTGGTACTACGCCCACAAGTCGGACGGCCTCGAGGGCCTCGAGCCCAAGGGCCGCAACGACCGCGGCAAGAGTCGGGCGATCCGTCCCGAGGTCGCCGACCTCATCGTTCGCGCCAAACGCGAGAAGCCGCGCCGCTCCATCCGCCGCATCATCCGGATCCTCGAGCGCGCCAAGGTCGTCCGACGAGGCGAGCTGAAGAAGTCGAGCGTGCACCGGCTGCTGGCACACCACGGCGTCAGCGCCCGACCGGGGCGCGGCGGGCGAGATGACCATCCGCGACGACATCGAGCAGATGGCGGGACGCTCGGACCGCTGGTCGGAGATATGGCACCTGAACAAGCCGGTCATCGCCCAGGTCCACGGCTACTGCCTGGGCGGCGCCATCGACCTGATCACGGCGGCCGACATTCGGCTGGCGGCCGAAGGGGCGACCTTCTCGGTGCGCGAAACCAGGCTGGGGATGGTGGCCGACGTCGGCACGATGCAGCGCCTCCCCAAAGTCATCTCCCCCGGCCATGCCGCCGAGTTGCTCTACACCGGCCGCGACATAGACGCCGCCCGCGCCAAGGAGATCGGCCTCGTCAACGACGTGCTCCCGGACATAGACACCTTGCACAAAGCGGCCCGAGAGTTGGCGAATGAGATCGCCGCCAACTCG
>JACZWN010000021.1 GCA_022572105.1 Pseudomonadota bacterium
TTGAACGCGCCAACCGGGGTGCGCGCGGCGCCCGCGATAACAACATCGGTCATGAGCGGATGTCTCCCTTTGTCTATGCCCTCGCCGAGGCCTGGCCGCCCGCCGGCAATTCATAGGATGGCTGCGGCGCGGTCATCTCGCCCCGCGCGGCGGCGTCGGCGTGCATCGCAGGACACTGGATGGCGGATCTATGCTGCACTGCAACAACGCGCCCCATATATAATAGCCCGTCCCCGTCCCGTGCAAGAGGCAAGGCGCTTCGGCGGGGAATTTTCCACGCCAAACGTTATCTTTCAGCGGCCCCGGCGCGAGCCGCGAGCCGCGAGCCAGTCGCGTAGCGGCCGCCAGACCCGCTCGCCGGCGCCGGCGCTGACCACCATGCCGATGTGGCCGAGCGTGGGCGTCATGGTCTCGGTACCCGGGATCATCTCGGCCAGCGCCCGGGCCGAGGCCGGCGGCACGATCCGGTCCTGGGCCGGGATGACGCAGAGGCTGGGCAGCGCGAGCCGGCTCGGGTCGACCGGCCGGCCGGCGATGCGCCAGGTCCCTCGCGCCGGCGTATTCTCGCCGTACCAGCCGCCGAGGCACTCGCGCGCGACCGGCGCGGCCAGCGGCACCCCGTCGTTCAGCCAATCCTCGAGCGCGACGAAAGCGGCCGCCTTCGGGCTCGCCGGATCGAGACCCGAGAAGGCGACGAACTTGCGCGCCACGAGTTGCGGATCGAGGCCGGCGAAAAGCGACTGGATGGAATCCACCGGCAGCTCGCCGCAGGCCTCCATGAGCGGGGCGAGCGCCGGCAGCGCGGCGGCGGCGAGCGCGCTCTGGACGCCGGCCTCGGCGTGGAAGTCCCAGGGCGTGGCGAGCAACGCCAGGCCCTCGAGATCGCCTTGGCGGCGTAGCGCCAGCGCCAGGGCCAGCAGCCCGCCCATGCAGTAGCCGACCAAGAGCGGGCGCGCGCCGGTCTCTGCGATCACCGCGTCGAGTGCGTCCTCGAGCCGGCCGGCGATGTAGTCGGTGAACGTGAAGGCGCGCTCCTCCGGGCCCGGGCGGCCCCAGTCGACCAGGATCGGGCGCAGGCCCTCGGCCGCCAGCCAGCGCATCAGGCTGCGGTCCTCGGCCAGATCCAGGATGTAGCCGCGGTTGATCAGCGAGGGCACCACGAGCACCGGCGGCGCGGACCGGCGCGCTTGGCCGCCGCTTCGCCCGGCGCCGTAATCGAGCAGCCGGGTGGTCCCTTGGCGCCACAGCACCGGCGGGTCCGGCAGTTTCCGCCGGTAGGGATGGCGGCGATAGCTGAGGATGCCCTCGGCGAGCGCCGCCATGCGCGCGTACAACTGGCGCTCGACGGCGCCCCGGAACGCCTCAGGATCGACCTTTTCGAGGCTTGCTTGCAGCGCCGCCGCGGCGCCCCGAACCTGCGGCCTCCAGGGCGGCGATGCGCTGTTCAAGAGCGGCAAGCCGGCGCGCGAGCTGGTCCAGGCCAAGCTCGCCGCCATCAGATGCAGCGGCAGGGGCCGCGGTCCTTGCCGCGGTTCCGGCGGCGGACCCTTCGGCGGATCGGGTCGGGGCGCGTGGGCCGGTCTCTCGGCTCTGGTCATCGGATGCCCCTTGCGTCTGCTCGGTGGCTTGCAGACCGGCCATCGTGGCCGGCCAAGCGCGCCAGAACTCGGGAGCGGCGGTGGCGGACATGCCCATCGTGGTCATGAGCCGCTGCACGGTCTCGGCGAATTCCTTGTCGCCGGCCAGCGCCGTCATCTGGTCCTGCCACAGATCCAGGTAACGCCGCGCCAGCTCGTCCAGGTCCGCCTGCTCCGCCATCGCGCCCGATTATACCGAGCCCGGGGTTCCGAGACCAGCACGTCCGCCGGGCACGCCCGCCGGGCACGCCCGATCGAGCCCGCATCGAAGGCGCGCAATGCCAGCCGCCGGCGCGCGACTATGCATTGACAGGCCTTGCCGCAACGCAGCAAGATGGCGCCGCGCAGTGCAAAATGACCGTGGCGCATCGGGGTCGGGCCGGCGGCCTCGGCATCGGCCCAGGGGAAGGCGCAAAACGTGGCGGCCAAGAAACCCATCGGCGAGAACAGCCCGATCACGATCAAGAAGTACGCCAACCGGCGGCTCTATAATACGGCGACCAGCAGTTACGTCACCCTCGATCACCTGTGCCAGATGGTTCAGGAAGGGACCGACTTCACGGTCTACGACGCCAAGACCGGCGACAACATCACCCGCACGGTGCTGACCCAGATCATCGTCGAGGAAGAGGCCAAGGGGCACAGCCTGCTGCCGATCAAGTTCCTGCGCCAGCTGATCGGGTTCTACGGCGACTCCATGCAGTGGATGGTGCCGCAGTACCTGGACCAGATGATGGAGGCCTTCACCGCCAACCAGGAAAATATGCGCCAATCCATGCAGGAGACCATCGGCGGCATATTCCCGTTCGGCAACCTGGAGGAGATGAGCAAGCAGAACATGGCGCTGTTCGAGAACGCCATGAAGATGTTCTCCCCTTCCAAGGTGGAGCAAGAGCAAACCGAGGCGCCGGCCCGGACCGACGACGGGAGCAAGGAGCCGGCCGACGCGGAGTCGCTCGACAAGCTCAAGGCGCAAGTCGATCTGCTACAGAAGCAGCTCGACGCGATCAGCAAGGAAAGCCAAAAAGACTAGGTCCCGTTCCGGCGCGGCCCGGTACGCGCGCGCGTGCGGGCCGGATCGAACCAAACGGAAAACGCTCTACGATCGGACGGCGCGCCGTCGCTCCGGGCCATGGTCAGCGCGCTTGGCGTCGCGCTCGGGAAGGGCGGGGCTTTCCAGGCGCCAGGCGGGGGAAACCTCCGGCTTGCCGAAGTAATAACCCTGCAGCAGGTCGACGCCTTCGTTTGCGAGGATGGCCGCATCCTCCGCGTTCTCCACGCATTCGGCGATCGTGACCAGATTGAAGGTGCGCGCCAGGCTCAGGAGATTGCGGATGAACAGCTGGTTTTCCTCGCTTTCCGTGAGGTTGCGCACGAAGGACCCATCGATCTTCACCACGTCGACCGTGAGCGTCTTCAGGTGGCGGAAGGTCGTGTAGCCGGCGCCGAAATCGTCCACCGCCACCTGACAGCCGAGATCGCGAATGATCGAGACGAAGCGCGCCGAATCCTCCAGGTCTTCGAGCGCCGCGGTTTCGGTGATCTCGACGATCAAGCGGCTGGCCAACTCGGGTCGATCCTTGAGGCGCGCGATGAAGGTGCGCAGCCAGCCGCGGTCGGCGGCGGTCACGCCCGAGATGTTGAAGGCGAGTGTGACGTCGGGGTACTGCTCCAGGTCGCGCAAGGTCAGGTCGAGTGCGCGCCGGTCGAGCGCGCGCATGAGCCCCAGGCGCTCGACGACGGGCACGAACTCGCCGGCCACGATCAGCGCGCCGTCGGGCGAGTACATGCGTAGAAGGCATTCATAGTAGTGCACCTCGTGGCTGATCGCATCCACGATTGGCTGATAGGCGAAAACCAGCCGGTCGTCCTTGATCGCCTCGGTCACCTGGTCGCCCAGCTCCATGTTGGCCCGATAGTTGCGGCGTTGCTCCTCGGACATTCGGTAGGCCTCGACGCAATCGCGCCCGGCCGACTTGGCTTTGAGAAGCGCGCCTTCGGCCTTGGTGATCACGTCGAAACTGGTCTTCGACTGCTCGGGAAAATGGACGATGCCGACCGAGACGGTGACGTGCACGCGGGCCTCGTCGACCACGATCGCGTTCTGTCGGATCGTCTGGATGATGCGCTCGGCGATCATGATGGCATCGGCCTGGGAACAGTGGCCGAGCACCACGCCGAAGCGGTCGCTGCCGAGCCGGCCGATCACGTCGGTGGTCCGCAGGCTTTGTTCGAGGCGCTGGGAGACCTCGACCAAGACCCGGTCGCCCGTGTCGCAGCCGAAGGCCGTGTTGATACGGTCCAGCTGATCGATCCCGATCGCCAGGAAAGCGCCCGGTTGCTCGTAACGCTGATTGAACGCCAAGGCGTAGTCCAACGCCTCGCGAAGGCGCAGCTTGTTGAAATGGCCGGTCAGCTCGTCGTAATTGGCCTGCCGCTCGAGCCGGGCCTCCTCCTGCTTGCGCTGGGTGATCAGCCGCAAGGTGCCGGACAGGCGAGCCGGCGTTCCGCTGGACGAGAGCTGGACCGCACCGCGGTCGTGGACCCACTGGAACCGGCCGTCGGCGCCCCGAATCCGGTATTCGCAGTCGTAGGCCGCCGCGCCCGCGAAATGCTCCGAGAGGGCGTGCATCCGCACGGGTAGGTCTTCGGGGTTGATCCGCCCGCTAAAGCGATCGCCGCTCTGCGGCACGGCCGCGGACTCGGCGCCGAAAACCTCGGCCGCGCGTCCCACCCACTCGATCCTGTCGGTGGCGAGGTCCCAGTCGTAGACGATGTCGCCCGACGCCTCAACGGCGGCGCGAAGGCGCTCTAACTCCGCCAAGCCATCGTTTATGTCCACCGACCGAAGCACGGGCGACTACTCCTACCTGAAGCGTCCCACGTTCACCCGGACCTCCTACATGGATACCGGGTCTCCACCCCCACGCCCGAAGTCCGGGCGCAAGGTCACCGCCTATTGACGGTTGATAGCGAGATTAGGCCAGGACTCTTTCAAAAACATGAAGAAATTTAAATAAAACCCACATTCATTGTTAACATTCTAGCAATAGTTAAATATATAACCTGCTGATCTTCGATAATTTTATGTACTATTAGAGTTAATAAATGTGGTTAACTCCTATAAGGCATACAGTTATTTATGATTTACTATATTTATCCACATTTAGATTGAAAAAATCTAAAATTTTTTCTATATTGTAACGACTAGTCCATTAAGTTTGCACGTTGGATGAGTAGCGTTGGATGAGTAGCGTTCCTTCAATGGTAATCCTTCCCCCGCTCGGGTCCGGGCCTGAACGGGCGGCGCCCGGTTCCCCGAGGGAGCAGGCGTTTCGCCGGGTCCCGGAGATCCAACGGATCATGCCGCCGCGCGAGGACGCGCGGGCGCGCCAATTGCGGCCCGCTCCCGTCGATAGCGAACGCAGCCGGAAACGCGATCACCGAGAGGTCCGGCAGCTCGTCATCTGGTCCGGTTCCAATGACCTTCCGCGGCGCTTCTCGGGGAATTTCGCGGGCGCCCACTTCGCCTCCACCCATTTCCTCGTCCAGATTCTGGGCCAGGGCGGGGCCCCGCCGGCCGCCCCGCTCGCCCACCCCCGGCCGGGCGCCGAGCTGGGCGGCGTGGCCTACCGCCGCGCCGGCGCCGAGCCGGCCCACTATTCGGAACGACCGGCGCTGTTCCGGATCGCCGTCTAGGGCGGTTTCCGTTTAGTGCACTCCGCCGCTTGCGCCGGTGTGCAGAATTAGCCAGAGTCGCCGCCATGTCCGTTACCCTGCCGCAGCAGCAGCTCCTTCTGGAACTGCTCATCATGTCCGGCGAAATCGCCGTGCCGGGCGACGCCGAGGACACCATTCTGTGGCGCACGCTCCAGGAATGCAGGGCCGTGGGGTGGCTTACCGCGGTCGAAGTCAGCCCGGGGCTCTTCAGGATCCAAATCACCGCGAAGGGTCGACGCGCCGGCGAAGACAAAGGCTGACGCTCAAAGATCGTCGAATTATGGGGCCCCGCCACAAAACGCCATCGTAAGTCGGTTCGGGAGGGCCAATCCGCCGCCATGAAATGGGCCCGAAGGCATATCCCCGTGGTTCCGGTTCGATCAATATCTTGTAAGTAACTGGGTTTCTCTTTGCGGCGATGGCGGTAATGGATCGTGGTCTCGTCGATCTCGATCAGGCCGGCCAAGGGGTTGCGCCGCGGATCGACCATGGCGATCCGGAGCTTGGCGCACAGCAGCCAGGCGGTCTTGTAGGAGCCGAGGCCGAGCTGCCTTTGCGGCTGCAAGGCCGAGGCCGTTGGAATGGGTGGCCATGAGATAGGCCGCCCAGGCCGCCGCCTCGGGAATGCGCCGTTGAAAGGCGTTGAGCGAACGCGGATAATCCGGCATGGTCGGGCCTCCTGGAGCTTATGTTCTCTTTTTGTCCTTACCCTGCCACAACCCTCCTGTCATCAATATCTTGTTGTCCCGGAACCACAGGGATAAGCCTTTGGGTCAATATCAAGGACGGTTGGTATGAGGATCAGGCGGGCCGCGAAAGCTGTTCGCTCAAGGCCGCCGCGGTGCGTGTCAGACGCTCCAGGTCCTCGGGCTCGGACAGGCGGTGGCCACCGCCCTTGACCAGGGTGACCTCGACGTCGCTCGATGCCAGCCGGTCCATCAGCTCGAGCGAGAGCTTCCAGGGCACGTCCGGGTCGGCGCTGCCGTGGATCAGCCGCACCGGGCAGGCGATCGGGATAGGTGCGTCCATCACCAGGTGTTTCCGTCCCTCGACGATGAGATCCATGGTGATGGCATAGGGCTCCTCGCTGTACTCGGAGGGCTCGTAGGTGACGCCGTCGCGCTCGAGCGTGGCGCGGATTTCCGGCGCGAAGTCCCGCCACATGAGGGTCTCGGTGAAGTCGGGCGCGGCCGCGACGCCGACCAGGCCGGCCACGCGATCGGGCCGGGCGAGCGCCGCCAGCAGCATGATCCAGCCGCCCATGGAGGAGCCGACCAGGATCTGCGGTCCCTCGGTCGCCTGGTCGATGACCGCGACCGCATCCTCGGTCCAGCGGCCGATGGTGCCGTCCTCGAAGCGGCCGGAGGAGGCGCCGTGGCCCAGGTAGTCGAAGCGCACGAAGTCCTGGCCGCTGGCCCGCGCGTGGGCCTCGAGCGCCAAGGCCTTGGCGCCGGTCATGTCCGACATGAAGCCGCCCAGGAACACCAGGCCGGGCGCGCGCTTTGCCGTTTTGTCGCGCGCCGTCTTGTGGTAGGCGATGGTGCTGCCGTCGGGCCGTGTTAGGCTCTCGGGCCCCGCAGGATGGAACGGGGCGGGATGGAACGGATCCGCAGTGGACATGACCTCGCCAGAAATGATCTCGTATGACCTATGACCGAGCGCGACCAGCCTAGCACCGGGAGGCCAGCGGCGGAAGCCGGCCGGCCGGTCGTGCTGCAGATCCTGCCGCGCCTGGTGACCGGCGGCGCCGAGCGCGGCGCGGTCGACATCGCCGTGACGCTGGCCGAGGCCGGCGGGACCTCGCTGGTCGCCTCCGAGGGCGGGCCGATGGAATACGAGCTTAAACGCGCCGGGATCGCGCACGTGAAGCTGCCGCTTGCGTCCAAGAACCCGGTGGTCATGTACCGCAACGTCGCCCGCCTGGTCGGGCTCATCGAGGCGCACGACGTGGACATCGTCCACGCCCGCTCGCGCGCGCCGGCCTGGAGCGCGGCCGCGGCCGCCCGGCGGACCGGCCGCCACTTCGTCACCACCTTTCACGGCACCTACGAAATCGGCAACGCGTTGAAGCGCCGTTACAACGCGATCATGGTCAAGGGCGAGCGCGTGATCGCGAACTCCGAGTTCATCGCCCGCCACATCCGCGAGGCCTACAAGGTCGACCCGGCGCGCGTCCGGGTGATCCGCCGCGGCGTCGATCTCGCCCGTTTCGATCCGGAGCGGGCGAGCGCCGAGCGTGTGATCCAGCTCGCCAACAAATGGCGCCTGCCCGACGGCGTGCCGGTCGTGATGCTGCCCGGCCGTCTGACCCGCTGGAAGGGGCATAGGGGGCTTATCGAGGCGCTTACCCACTTGCGCGACGTGGAGTTGCTGTGCGTGATCGTCGGCACGGACGAGCGCCGCGGCGCCTATCGCGCCGAGTTGGAGCGCCTGATCGCGCGCCACGGCCTGGGCGGCCGGGTGTTCCTGCCGGGCCACTGCGACGACATGCCGGCGGCCTACATGCTGGCCGACGTGGTGGTCTCCGCCTCGACCCGGCCCGAGGCCTTCGGCCGGGTGGTGAGCGAGGCCCAGGCCATGGGCTGTCCGGTGGTCGCCAGCGACCACGGCGGCGCGCGCGAGCAGATATTGGGCAACCGCACCGCCTTCCTGTTTCCGCCCGGCGATGTCGCGGCGCTTGCCGATATGATCCGCAAGGCGCTGGCGCTGGATGCCGGGGCGCGCGAGCGGCTGGCCGCCGAGGCGCGCGCGCACGTGAAGGCGAACTTCGACAAGACGCAAATGTGCGCCGCCACCCTGGCGCTATACCGGGAAATCCTGCACGCCGCGGAAGACGCGCCGGAGGGCGCGGAACGGGGCCATCCGGCGCCGGGCGGCGCCCCCGCCGGTCCTTGACAGGGGTTGGAATCCTTTTACATTGCTGCGCTTTAACGCCCCTAGTGTGATGGTTCCGAAATTCGGCACTGCCGAATTTCGGAAGCATCACACTAGATTCAAATGGTTAGTGGCCTGCTTGTCTCTGAAGTGCATCCTATGAACTTCAGAGACAAGCAGGCCACTAGCGAAAGGTTCGAAAGCGCCCTCATATGGTAGCCATCACGCTGCCCGACGGAAGCGTGCGCGAATTCGACGGGCCGGTCACCGGCGCCGACATCGCCGCCGCCATCGGTCCCCGCCTGGCGAAGGACGCCTTGGCCATCAAGGTCGGCCAGGACCTCAAGGACCTCTCCATCAGCATCGAAAAGGACGCCGCCGTAGAGATCGTCACGCGCGGCCACTCGGGCGCCATGGCGCTGCTTAGGCACGACTGCGCCCACGTCATGGCCGAGGCGGTGCAGGAACTTTATCCGGACACGCAGGTCACCTTCGGGCCGGCGACCGAGACCGGCTTCTTCTACGACTTCGCGCGCGCCGAGCCCTTCACCCCGGACGATCTGGAGCGGATCGAGCAGCGCATGCACGAGATTGTCGACCGCGACGAGGCGATCGCGCGCGAGGTCTGGGACCGGGACCGGGCGGTCCGCTTCTTCGACCAGCGCGGCGAAAAATACAAGGCCGAGCACATCGAGACCCTGCCGCAGGAGGCCGAGATCACCATCTACCGGCAGGGCGACTGGCTCGATCTCTGCGCCGGGCCGCACCTGCCCGCGACCGGCAAGCTCGGCCACGCCTTCAAGCTGCTCAAGGTCTCGGGCGCCTACTGGCGCGGCGATGCGAAAAACGAGCAGCTGCAGCGCATCACCGGCACCTGCTGGGAGACCGAGAAGCAGCTCAAAGGCTACCTCCACATGCTGGAGGAGGCCGCCAAGCGCGACCACCGGCGCCTGGGCCGCGAGATGGGCCTGTTCCACCAGCAAGAGGAGGCGGCCGGCTCGGTGTTCTGGCACCCCAAGGGCTGGACGCTGTATCGAACCGTCCAGAACTACATGCGCGCGCGCCTGGACGCGGCCGGCTACGTCGAGGTCAATACGCCGCAGCTGGTCGACCGCTCGCTGTGGGAGGCCTCGGGGCACTGGGAGAAGTTCCGCGAGCACATGTTCACCGTCGAGGCGGACCACGACCGCGTGCTCGCGATCAAGCCGATGAACTGTCCCTGCCACGTGCAGATCTTCAAGCAGGGCATCACCAGCTACCGCGACCTGCCGATCCGCATGGCCGAATTCGGCGCCTGCCACCGCAACGAGCCCTCGGGCGCCTTGCACGGCCTGATGCGGGTACGCGCCTTCGTCCAGGACGACGCGCACATCTTCTGCACGGAAAGCCAGATCAACGGCGAGACCGTGGCCTTCTGCGAACTCCTGCGGAGCGTCTATTCCGACCTCGGATTCGACGAGGTGACGGTTAAGTTCGCCGACCGTCCGCCGGTGCGCGCCGGCGCCGACGCGACCTGGGACCGGGCGGAGGCTGCGCTTATGGAGGCGCTCGAGGAGACCGGGCTCGACTACAGCCTCGACCCCGGCGAGGGCGCCTTCTACGGGCCCAAGCTGGATTTCGTGCTGCGCGACGCCATCGGCCGGGACTGGCAGTGCGGCACCCTGCAGGTCGATTTCGTACTGCCCGAGCGGCTCGACGCCAGCTACGTCGGGGAAGACGGCGCCAAGCACCGGCCGGTCATGCTGCACCGGGCGATCCTGGGCTCCTTCGAGCGCTTCCTGGCCATCCTGATCGAGCAGTACGCCGGCCGCTTCCCGCTCTGGCTGGCGCCGGTGCAGGTGGCGGTGGCGACCATCACCTCGGACGCGGACGCCTACGCAGGCGAGGTTCGCGATGCCCTGGCCGCGGCCGGGTTGCGCGTCGAGACTGACCTGCGCAACGAGAAGATCAACTACAAGATCCGCGAGCACAGCCTGGCCAAGGTCCCGATCATCGCCGTCGTGGGCCGCCGCGAGGCCGAGGAGCGCACGGTTGCGCTGCGCCGGCTGGGCGGCAAGAATCAAGAGATACTTGCGCTCGACGATGCAGTGGCTAGAGTGAGCGGGGAAGCCGCCCCACCGGCCGGGACCTAAGACGGGAAAGACGCGAATTCTCACCCGACTCTTTTGTCCGCGATAAGGTGACCGCCAGGTGGGCCGAGGCTGACGAACGAGGGGAAGACAAGGAGGTTAACCCATAGCGAGACCACCGATGAACCTCACGCCGTCCCGGGATGGACCGCGTGTCAACCGAGATATCGTAGTCGCCCAGGTCCGCCTGATCGACGAGCAGGGCGAGAACCTGGGGGTCGTCTCCAAGGACGAGGCGATCGAGCGGGCCGAGGAAGCCGGCATGGATCTGGTCGAGATCTCGCCCAGCGCGGATCCGCCGGTGTGCAAGATTCTCGATTATGGACGGTTCAAATACCAGGACCAGAAGAAGAAGAGCGAGGCGCGCAAAAAGCAGAAGACGATCGATATCAAAGAAATCAAGATGCGCCCGAACATCGACCAGCACGATTACGACGTCAAGATGCGTGCCATCAATCGGTTCATCGCCGATGGCGACAAGGTCAAGGTGACCATGCGCTTCCGCGGCCGCGAAATGGTCCATCAGGAACTCGGCCTCAAGGTCCTCGACCGGGTCCGCGACCAGATCGACGAGGTCGCCAAGGTCGAACAGTTCCCCAAGATGGAAGGCCGCCAGATGATCATGGTCGTGGCGCCCAAGTAGACGGCCGGGGCCGCCGCGCCCTGGCTGTTGGCTCGATCCGCCCACCGCGCCGGGCCGGTTTGCTATGCCCCGGCGGGGCTTTCCGCGGCCTTTGGGGTGCGCCGCGGCCGAACCCTCGGGTGCTGTCCTAAATAGGACAATCATGGCCCCTAATTAGGACAGTTTTTCGAGATCATCAGGATAGAACTTTAGATTGATATAGACTATTGCCTCTTCATCATTTGTCTCAATGACCTCATAGTGCCCAGCCGTGAGATAGTGGTTAAAGCGGTTCGCAAAACCGTCTTGATACAGCTCGCGAACTATGGGCCATCTGCCACCAACGGATTTGACTCGATATTTCAATCTTTGTCTCCGTCAATCACCCGGAAACGTCCGACCTGCTTGCCTTTCGGCTCTACCAATCCCGGCGACGTTGCAGCCTCAACAAGCTCGCCAATCGTCCAAATATGATCCGTCACGCCAAGCGCCATGGCGGGCGTCATGCGGATCGTCTCATGGACCCGGCACAAGTTGTAATGACTCACGTACAAGCTCACGGCCGCGCGATGGTTTTCCAGCTTCTTTGAAAAGCCGTTGGTCGGTCGCACGAACCGACGCTGTTGCGTCCGAAGGGTCAAGTTTTGCCGCTCGACATACGAGGTCGAGATACGGCGTCGATCCGGGTTGCCGCTCATAACCTGGCGATCTACCCGTACTACGCTGGCTGGGGAGTAGCGCCGGGCAGCCTGTACGGAATGCTCCGCGCTGTAGCTCTTGACCAACTGGGCGTAATCGACGCCACCGGCAAATGCCTCTTCAATCGCGTTGATGTAGGGGCCGTAGCCGTCAGTCGTGATTTGTGGGCGGTTGATGACCCGCTCCCACAGATCGTCGATGAACGCCCGTGTGGTCTCTGGATTACGCTTCCCGGTCATGTAGGAGACGATGGTCTTCCGGGTCGCGTCCAGGGCGATGTAGGTGTACTGGTCGCCCTTGTCGGCCTCGCCCGGCTTGGTCTGGCGCTGCTTCTTGCCGACATAGCCCCATATTTCGTCGCATTCCAAGAGCGGGATGTTGAGATCACGCATGAGCCGGTCATGGAGGACAGCGCAGCCCACGCCGACGCGGACGCCCAGGCGCATGATGCTGTCGCGGTGAATGCCGGTCAGGCGCTCGGTCGCACGGATACTGCATCCCTCGGTCAAGGCCGAGATCGCTGCAATCTGCTTATCGAATGGAAGCACGTTCATGGGGCCAATCCATGGTGTTTCGGAAGTGGCCCCCGCCGGACTGGAAATTCAGCAGCGATTCTGCTATATATTCCGTAGCGGTCATAGCTCAGGGGGCCAATCCCTGGGGTTGTGATCCGGGTCCGGTTGCTGTTAGCGCAGCCGCCGGACCCACCGAGTCTTGGTTGCCCCGCCAGGATTCGGACCTGGATTTCCGCGGGAGTAAACCGGGCGTCCTACCTTTAGACCACGGGGCACCGAAGAGCCGATTTGGAGCCGCTTCCTTCACCTTGCACGGGCCGGGAAGCGGCTCCGCCTGTTCATCCTCGCCCCCATCGCCGGTCGGCAATCTCGGCGGGGGCTCGCTGCTCTCCTCATGTTTCGCTATCCTCCTCGCCATCTTGGTTCGCACGGGGCGCGTTGTTCTCGGTTATGGGGAAACAAAAATCGAGAACAACACCAAAGGCGCCCATGAACTTGTCCCGCTCGACTTGAGTCCACCCCCGCCCCTGTGGCGGCAAGCTGGATAACATTCCCGTTATTGGGTCCGGAATGCCAGCCGCCATCGGCGGCTTCTTGCGGACATTGGGCTTCGCCAATGATGGAGAAGATGCTGCACCTGAACGCCGTGGCTGCCGGGGCTGCGTCTTTTTTTCAGGCGCTACGCCCGCTGCCGCATATAAGCCAAGAAAGAGCGTAACCATGCGACTCTGCTGGCCAACAGGCTGATAGCTGCGAAAAGCATCGCGGACCTTGGTTTCGTTGCCCTCTGATGGGTCAACGTATGCAAGAACGTCTGCATATGCAGCATTCAGCCATTCTTCGAGGCGCTGTTTGTATTCCGCCTCCGGGGCCAATCGGATGCCTTCAAGCGTTTCTGTCGATTGCCCCTTCTCATCGATCAAGTCCAACGATTGCAGGCCCTGGAGGGTGCGTGGGATGAGGCTATTGGCGATACCCGCGCGCCCCAAAACCTCCGCAGTAACCGGGGAAGGGAGCCCCCGGCTCCGGTGCCGTCCAATCAACTCAAGAATGGCGGAAGGCGGGGCGTAGGGGGCGGGCTTGTCTTTTGTAACGGCCATAACCGATTCCCTTTAGATGTTATAAAACCAATATAAAGATGGTTACGGAGAAGTCAAGCACGTTATTGCCCTTAGAATGTTACACGATAAAATAGTGCAAGCCATTGTTTTTTCTTTGCTTTTTTGTGATATTTCCAATATCATACATAGGACGAAGGAAAAAAACTTGGACAGCCAAGATATGGAAATATCTGTGATTCGCCCACAACTTGTCCAGAGAGGGTGTGGTGGGTGGCTTGCCGTAACGCCTGACAGTACGGCGCTGAAGATGGGTGTGACGGCCCCAACAGAAGACGAGGCGCGTAAAAGTTCTCACATTCGCTTACGCAGTGGATGAAAATCTTGACTGCCGAAAACCGAACGGCAACTTAGGGCACCCTCACTTTCGATTTAGGACACTTGGGGTCAAAGTCGGACAGCACCAACCCTCGGCCCGCCTTGCATTTGCCCCGCCTCGCCGCTATAAACGGCGCCTCTTTACTCGGAAGCGGTCCGGCCCAAAGGGCATGCCCAGCCGCTTAACCGACGCTTCCCGACCCCATTCGATCTCCCGGCCCCCTTCGATCAAAGGACCCGCGAAATGCCCAAGCTCAAGACCAAGAGCGGCGCCAAGAAACGGTTCCGCCTGACCGCCACCGGCAAGGTCCGGATGAACTTCGCCAGGAAACGCCACGGCCTGTCCAAGCGCTCGCAGAAAATGAAGCGCAAGGCGCGCGGCTCCAAGATCATGTCCGCGCCCGATTCCAGGATCGTCAAGCGCAACTTCCTGCTCAACGGGTAAGGAGGCCGGATATGGCGCGTGTCAAACGGGGCGTGACCACGCACGCCCGCCACAAGAAGGTCATCAAGCAGGCCAAGGGCTACCGCGATCGCAGCAGGAACGTCTTCCGCGCCGCCATCGAGCGCGTCGAGAAGGGGCTGCAGTACGCCTACCGCGACCGGCGCAACCGCAAGCGCAGCTTCCGCAGCCTCTGGATCCAGCGCATCAACGCGGGCGCGCGCGAGCACGGACTGACCTATTCCCAGTTCATGAACGGGATCAAGCGCGCCGGCATCGAGATCGACCGCAAGGTGCTCTCGGATCTCGCCGTGCGCGAGCCCACGGCGTTCCAGGCCTTGGCCGAGAAAGCCCAGGCCGCGCTCGCCGAGGCCGGCGGCGGCCAGGATCGGGCCGGGTAGGGTTTCCCTCATCCGGCCCACGGCTCGCCGGCATCCGGGGCGCGCCGGCGTCCGGCCGCTTGGGCGAGGTTCCGGGACGCGCCCCCGCTCCGGGTCAGACGTGTTACAAGGCGCCCATGAGCGACGATCTTCAGCACCTGAAAGACGAGACGATCACGGCCGTCAAGGCGGCTGGCGACCTGGCGGCGCTGGAGGCGGTGCGTGTTTCCGCGCTCGGCAAGAAGGGCCGGATCACCGGGCGCATGAAGACCCTCGGCGGCCTCGAGCCCGCGGCGCGCAAGGCCGCCGGCCAGGCGCTGAACGCGCTGAAGAACGCGGTCGCCGAGGCGATCGAGGCGCGCAAGACGGAGCTCGCCGATGCCGAGCTCGGGGCGCGGCTCGCCGGTGAGCGCCTCGACGTGACCCTGCCGGCGCGGCCCGACCGGCTCGGGCGCATCCACCCGATCAGCCAGACCATGGAGGAGCTGGTCGCCATCTTCGGCGAGATGGGCTTCACGGTCGCCGAAGGCCCCGATATCGAGGACGACTACCACAACTTCACGGCGCTCAACATCCCGCCCGAGCACCCGGCGCGCCAGGAGCACGACACCTTCTACCTGCCGGCGCTTCTGCCGATGCTGGCCGGCGGCAGCCGCATGGTGCTTCGCACCCACACCTCGCCGGTGCAGATCCGCACCATGAAAAAGAGCCGGCCGCCGATCCGGATCATCGTGCCGGGCCGGACCTTCCGCGCCGATTCCGATGCCACCCACTCGCCCATGTTCCATCAGGTCGAGGGCCTAGTGATCGACGAGTCGTCCCACATGGGTCACCTCAAGGGCACGCTGATCGAGTTCTGCCGCGCCTTCTTCGGGGTCGAGGACCTGCCGGTGCGCTTCCGGCCCAGCTACTTCCCCTTCACCGAGCCGAGCGCGGAGGTCGACATCGGCTGCACCCGCGCGGACGGCCAGCTCAAGATCGGCCACGGCGACGACTGGCTGGAGATCCTGGGCTGCGGCATGGTCCATCCCAAGGTGCTGGTCAACTGCGGCATCGATCCGGCGCGCTACCAGGGCTTCGCCTTCGGCATGGGCGTGGAGCGCATCGCCATGCTGAAATACGGCATGCCCGACTTGAGGCCCTTCTTCGATTCCGACCAGCGCTGGCTGCGCCACTACGGCTTCCTGCCGCTCGAGGCGCCGAGCCTGGTGCGTGGGTTGTAGCGCGCGCCATGAAGTTCACCCTCAAGTGGCTCGAGGAGCACCTGGACACCGAGGCCTCGCTCGACCAGATCGTGGCCAAGCTGACCCTAATCGGCCTCGAGGTCGATGAGGTCGTGGACCGCGCCGCCGAGCTCGCCCCCTTTACCGTCGCCTACGTCAAGGAGGCGCGCCGGCACCCCAACGCCGACCGGCTCAGCGTTTGCATCGTCGATACCGGTTCGGAGGAGGTCCAGGTCGTCTGCGGCGCGCCCAACGCGCGCACCGGCATGAAGGGCGTCTTCGCGGCCGCCGGCAGCTACATCCCGGGCACGGACACGATTTTGAAGCCCGGCGTGATCCGCGGCGAGGCCTCCAACGGCATGCTGGTCTCGGAGCGCGAGATGGGCCTCTCGGACGAGCACGAAGGCATCATCGACCTGCCCGAGGACGCGGTCGTCGGCACGCCCTTCGCCGCGATCTTGGGCCTGGACGACCCGGTGATCGACGTCGAAATCACGCCGAACCGGGGCGACTGCCTGGGCGTGCGCGGCATCGCGCGCGACCTGGCGGCGGCCGGCCTGGGCAAGCTCAAGCCGTTCGACGTCCCGGCCGTGCCCGGGACCTTCGAGAGCCCCTTGCGCTGGCGACGCGACCTGCCCGGGGACAAAGCGGATGCCTGCCCCTTCGTCGCCGGGCGCCTGTTCCGCAAGGTCAGGAACGGCCCCAGCCCCGCGTGGCTGCAATCGCGCCTGCGCGCCATCGGCTTGCGCCCGATCTCGGCGCTGGTCGACATGACCAACTACGTGACCTACGACCTGGGCCGCCCGCTCCACGTCTTCGACGCCGACAAGATCGAGGGCGATCTGACCATGCGCATGGCGCGCGCCGGCGAGGAGATTCTGGCGCTCGATGGCGAGACTTACCGCCTCGACGAGGAGATGGTGGTGATCGCCGACGAGAACGGCCCCCAGGGCATCGGCGGGGTCATGGGCGGCGCGGCCTCGGGCTGCACCGAGGCGACCACCAACGCCTTCCTCGAGGTCGCGCTGTTCGACCCGGTTCGCGTCGCCGCGACCGGGCGCAAGCTCGGCATCCTCTCGGACGCCCGCTACCGCTTCGAGCGCGGCCTCGATCCCCAGTCCGCCCTCTGGGGCGCCGAGGTCGCGGCGCGCCTGGTGCTGGAGCTCTGCGGCGGCGAGGCCAGCCAGGGGGTGAGCGCCGGGGACCTGCCCGCGGGACGGCGCGTCATCGAGCACCGCCCGTCGCGGGTCGCCCGGCTCGGCGGCCTCGATGTGCCGAGTGCGGCGCAGAGCCGCATCCTCGTCGATCTCGGTTTCGAGGTCGAGGGCAGCGGAGACCGGCTTCGCGTCACCGTGCCCGGCTGGCGCAACGACGTCGAGGGCGAGGCCTGTATCGTCGAGGAGGTGCTGCGCATCCACGGCTTCGACGACATTCCCACGGTCATGCCGACGCGCGACCAGGCCCTGCCCCAGGCGGTGCTGACGCCGGCGCAGCGGCGCGTCTCGCTGGTGCGCGGCGCGCTCGCCCGGCGCGGCCTCGACGAGGCGGTCACCTTCTCCTTCGTCTCGCGGCGCCAGGCCGCGCTGTTCGGCGGGGTCGGCGCGGACCTGCGCCTGGTCAACCCGATCAGCAGCGACCTCGACGTGATGCGCCCTTCGGTCTTGCCGGGGCTGGCGGCGGCGGCCGCGCGCAACGCCGACCGGGGCCTCGCCGACCTGGCGCTCTTCGAGATCGGGCCGCAGTACGCCGACGCGACCCCGGACGGCCAGGCGCTCGCCGCGGCGGGCTTACGCGCCGGCAATGCGGCCCCGCGCCACTGGGCGGTGCCGGCGCGCAGGCCCGACGCCTTCGATGCCAAGGGCGACGCGATGGCGGCGCTCGAGGCCTGCGGCGCGCCCGTGGACAAGCTCCAGGTCACCACGGACGCGCCCGCCTGGTACCACCCGGGCCACTCCGGCGTGCTTCGCCTCGGACCCAACGTGCTGGCCAACTTCGGCGAGTTGCACCCGCGCGTGCTCGGCGGCTTCGAGCTGCGCGGCCCCGCGGCCGCCTTCGAGGTGTTCCTGGACAAGGTCCCCCTGCCCAAGGCCAGGGACGGCAAGCTGAGGCCGGCGTTCGAGCCCTCGGCGTTCCACGCGGTCGAGCGCGACTTCGCCTTCGTGGTCGACGCGGACGTCCCGGCCGAAAAAGTGATCCGCGCGGCCAGGGGCGCCGACAAGGCGCTGGTTACCAAGGTCGAGCTGTTCGACGTCTACGCCGGCAAGGGCATCGAAGCCGGCAAGAAGTCGCTGGCCATCGCGGTCACCCTGCAGCCGACCGAGCGCACCATGACCGACGCCGAGATCGAGGCGGTGGCGAAGAAGATCGTGGCGCAGGTGAAGAAGGCGACGGGCGGCGTGCTGAGAGGGTAGTTCGGATTCGGGCGATGTGGAATCGGCCCCTCTTCACCCGGCGCCGGGTAAGGCGCGGTCTTCGCCGTGCCAACCCTCGCGCAACTTTCTCCCGCGCTCGCGCAGGGAAAAGGCCCAAATATTATGCCAAACATTGATATCAAAGATTGACATAATGTAGTGCGCCCCCATACTATGGGCGCGTAAGGAGGACTTCGGAATGAACTTCAGTTTGACGCCCAGTCTGGAGCAGTTCGTGCGGGATCGCGCCGAGTCCGGAGATTACAACAATGCCAGTGAAGTCGTGCGCGACGCGATCAGGTTGCTTAGGCGTGTCGAAGAGCAGCGCGCCTTGAAGATGGAACGCCTGCGCGCCGCCATCCGCGACGGCGATGAGGCGCTCGCACGAGGTGAATTCACCGACTTGAATTCGGACCAGGAGTTGGACGAATTTTTTGCCGAGCTCTAAGAAACTTCGCATATCCGGGCCCGCCAAGCTCGATCTTGGACGGATAGGCGAATATACGCGGCGTGAATGGGGGGCCGCACAAAAGCGGAAATACCTCGGTCAAATCAAAGTCATGTTCAAGGCGGTTAGGGATACGCCCGGTATCGGCATCCGACGCGATGATATCGGCACGGGGCTACGCGCCCAATCCGTCCAAAAGCATGTTATCTTCTACCGGGAAACGAAAACCGAGTTGGTGATCGTCCGCGTTCTTCACGAGAGCATGAACCCGGAATTGCACCTTAAACAGGGCGACCGTACCGGGGGCGTCACTCCCAGATAACCCGCAGCCGGGGCCATTTGGCCGGCCAGTTTTTCTTTTCCAGGCGCGCGCGGTAGGCCGCCAGCCGATGCTTATGCTTGCGCGCGTGCGGGGTGGGCCGGACCATGAGGCCGAGCAGGTCCGCGGTACCTAGCGGCGCCAGGAGTTCCGGGCCGCCCGCCGCGTCGAGGCGCACCGCCACCGCGGTCGGGGTCTCGAGCCAGCAGGCCAGGGCCTGGGCGCTGGAGCCGTAGGGCGGGTCGCCGTTCTTCAGGTGCATGCGCGCCTGGTTGCGGACCGACCAGGGCAGGCCGGGCAGAGCCGCGCCCAGGCGTCGCTCCAGGGCCGCCTCCGCGGCGGGGTCCAGGTTGCCGGGGTCATGGTAGATCGCGTCGATGTCGCCCAGCGGCGTGCGCTCGGCGTAGCCGTGCAGCCGGTCCCAGACCGCGCCGCGCAGGAAGCCGGCGCCGATCCAGGCGTCGGGCAGGCCGAGCGCGGCGACGGCTTCGAGCGCGCCCATCATCCAGGCGTCGCCCGCCACCAGCGCCAGGATGTCGGTGTCGGTCTTCAAGCAGGCCATGGCGCGTTGTAGCACGGGTGTCCAGCGCCTGCCCCAGAGCCCCGTTCCCTCTTTTGATCTTCGGCATCCGCAGGCGTATGTTTGCCGGCACGGTCCAGCGGCCCGGTTTTCTGGGGTCCGAATTTCGGGGGTGAGGTGATGAAACGCGTATTCAAGGCCAGTGTCTCGCGCGAGGGCGACGGGTTCGTCGCGCAATGCCTGGAGGTCGACATGGCCAGCCAGGGCCGGACCGAGGACGAGGCGCTGGCCAATCTCGAGGAGGCGCTCGCGCTGCACTTCGAGGCGCCACGGGCGGGTTTGTAAATTCAAACACACCGGCGCCAAGGCAAGAATTTCCTGGCTGATCCCTTAACCTGTAGCGGCTTGGCCCACGACGACACGGCAGAACGAGAGGACTTCCGGATGGGTACTCTGACCGCGGAGATGAAAAAGCTTATCGACGAGCAGAAGCTGGGATTCGTCGCCACGGTTTGCGACGACGGGACGCCCAATCTCTCACCCAAGGGCACCATGTTGGTGCTCGACGACGATCACATCATTTTTGGCGAGATCCGATCGCCGAATACGGTCCATAACCTCGAACGAAGACCGCATATGGAGATCAACTTCGTCGACCCCTTTGCGCGCAAGGGCTTTCGATTCAAAGGTGCGGCCATCTACATGGCCGCGGGCACGCCAGAGTTCGAGAGCTTGCACGGAAGGTTCGAGCAGTGGGGCGATCTCGCCAAGACCATCAGGGGCATCGTGAAGCTCAAGGTCGAACAGGCGCTTCCGCTGTCCTCCCCCGCCTACGATATCGGCGCGACCGAGGCGGAGCTGCGGCGACACTGGCGCGAGTATCTCCTGGGACTGCAGGCCGAATTGGAATCCGCCTGAGGTGCCTCGACGGCGGCCGGGTGCGAGAAATCGGGTTGCGGCCCCGTGGCATGAGGGCGACGGGGCCGAGGGTACGAAGAGCGATGGGCCGAGTCCCCCCGGCACGCCGATGCAATCTCTCGTCACGTTCCTGACGCCGGGCCTCGCGACCGCGGCCGCCGTGGCGCTGCTCGCCGGCCTGATGCGAGGCTTCGCCGGGTTCGGCTCGGGGATGCTGATGGCGCCGGTCTATGGCATCGTCGGTCTTCAAGCAAGCCACGGCGCGTGGTAGCACGGCCTTAATCGTGGTGCCGACAACTCGGACCCCTTGATCGGGCCTTTCAAGATCTCAAGATCACCACAGAGGCACAGAGGCACAGAGTAAAACACTAATTGAAAGACAGTGAAAATCCCCATTACCCCATGATCGTTCTCTGCGTCTCTGTGGTTCAAACTTTATTTTTGCCCTCATATCTTTCAGCATTCCGCCCCGCCTATGCGGCATCCCCTTGGCTCCCCACGCCCGCCGGTGCTATAGCCAGCGCCTGCCCATGACCGAGCTCGCCCAAATCCGCAACTTCGCCATCATCGCCCACATCGACCACGGCAAGTCGACGCTGGCCGACCGGCTGATCCAGCTCTGTGGCGGCCTCACCGCGCGCGAGATGAGGGAGCAGGTGCTCGACACCATGGAACTCGAGCGCGAGCGCGGCATCACCATCAAGGCGCAAACGGTGCGCCTCACCTATGAGGCCCGGGACGGCAAGACCTATATCCTCAACCTCATCGACACCCCCGGGCACGTGGACTTCTCCTACGAGGTCAGCCGCTCGCTCGCCGCCTGCGAGGGCTCGCTCCTGCTCGTCGACGCCAGTCAAGGGGTCGAGGCGCAGACCCTGGCCAACGTCTATCTGGCGCTCGAGGCCGACCACGAGGTCGTGCCCGTGCTCAACAAGATCGACCTGCAGGCCGCCGAGCCCGAGCGCATCAAGCAGCAGATCGAGGACGTGATCGGCCTCGATGCCGCCGACGCGCTGCTGATCTCGGCCAAGACCGGCGAGGGCGTGCCCGAGGTGCTGGAGGCGCTGGTCACCCGCCTGCCGCCGCCCAAGGGCGCGCGCGACGCGCCCTTGAAGGCGCTCCTGGTCGACAGTTGGTACGACGCCTATCTCGGCGTCATCACGCTGGTGCGCGTGGTCGACGGCACCCTCGCGGCCGGCATGAAGGTGCGCATGATGGGCAGCGGCGCGGTCCACCTGGTGGATAAGGTCGGCGTGTTCACGCCCAAGACGACCGAGATCGCCGAACTGGGGCCCGGCGAGATCGGCTATCTGACCGCCAGCATCAAGTCGGTCGCCGACTGCAAAGTGGGCGACACCATCACCGGCGAGCGCCGCCCGGCGGAGCAAGCCCTGACCGGCTTCGCGCCCAGCGTGCCGGTCGTCTTCTGCGGCCTGTTTCCCGTCGACGCCAACGACTACGAGGACCTGCGCGATTCGCTGGCCAAGCTGGCGCTCAACGATTCCAGCTTCCTCTACGAGCCGGAGAGCTCGGCGGCGCTCGGCTTCGGCTTCCGCTGCGGCTTCCTGGGCCTGTTGCACCTGGAGATCGTGCAGGAGCGCCTGACCCGCGAGTTCGACCTGAATCTGATCACCACGGCGCCCAGTGTGGTCTACCGCATTCGCCTCACCGGCGGCGAGACCCTGGAGCTGCACAACCCCACCGACATGCCCGACCCGGTCAAGATCGCCGCCATCGAAGAGCCCTGGATCAAGGCGACCATCATGGTGCCCGACACGTTCCTCGGCGCGGTCTTGAAGCTCTGCGAGGACCGGCGCGGCGAGCAGATCGAGCTGACCTACGCGGGAAATAGGGCCATGGTCGTCTACCGCCTGCCGTTGAACGAGGTGGTGTTCGACTTTTACGACCGCCTGAAATCGGTCTCGCGCGGCTACGCCAGCTTCGACTACCAGCTCGACGGCTACCTGGAAGGGGACCTGGTCAAGGTCTCGATCCTGGTCAATTCGGAGCCCGTGGATTCGCTCTCCCTGATCGTGCACCGGCGCCAGGCCGACCCGCGCGGCCGGGCGCTGTGCCAGCGCCTGAAGGAGCTGATCCCGCGCCAGTTGTTCAAGATCGCGATCCAGGCGGCCATCGGCGGCAAGATAATCGCGCGCGAGACGGTGAGCGCGCTGCGCAAGGACGTGACCGCCAAGTGCTACGGCGGCGATGTCTCGCGCAAACGCAAGCTGCTCGACAAGCAGAAGAAGGGCAAGAAGCGCATGCGCCAGTTCGGCAACGTCGAGATCCCCCAGTCCGCCTTCCTCGCCGCCCTCAAGATGCCGGACGCGTGATACCAAGTCTCGTTGATACGGATTAATTTGGGACGCAGATCGATTTGGGACCTAGATCGATTTGGTCCCGGCGACGGCGGCCTCGGGCCCCCGGCATGGGCGCCGGGGCCTGGCGCGGTCATCTGAACTGGCTTTTCCGGCGCCGGCGCTTGGGGCGCGTGTGGCACAGGACCAGGAGCACGAGCCCGGGCACGGCGGGGACGACGATGGCCGGCAGGAGCAGGAGGCTGAACAGGACCGGATCCCAAAGCGGCGGCCAGATATAGCGCTCGATAACGACCTGAACCAGACCCAGGCTGTTCGCGTCGATGCGGTTCCACAGCTCCCCTGCCGGCCTGAATTGGAAGCCCTTGTCCGGGTCCCGGCCCAGAATCTCCCAGAGCGCCACGGCGAGCGCCGCAAGCATGAAAAACCAACCGAGGATGCATCCCACTCTGCGCATCGGGCGCTCCAGGCATCAGCGCCGCCGTCTCGCCCACGCGCACCGGCGGGGTGGCGGAAGGCGGGAGGCGGCGGGAAGCAAGGGTAACAGGTTCCTTCCCGGTGCACCAACAAGGCGCGCGAGGCGGCGGACCGGGGTGGCGCTGACGGCATTGCGCGGGCGCTTGGCCGGCGCCGTCGTCCGGGCGCGGCGCGCCCGGAGGCGGGCGTTGCATCGAGGGATGCACTTAGTTACGGTCCCGGCGCCCGACCTGGCACAAACGGTCGCGCCGTTTCGCGGAGGGGTGGCCGAGTGGTTGAAGGCGCACGCCTGGAAAGTGTGTATACGGCGATGAGTCGTATCGTGGGTTCGAATCCCACCCCCTCCGCCAGCCATAAGTTGTTGTTATAGAACGGTTTTTCAGGACGCGGCATGGATTCGAACTCGTCCCGGAACTTCCGGGGCTTACGCCTGATGCGCCCTGCCGTCGTGGCCTGCTGAGACCGGTCAGGTGCCGCAAACGGGCGGCTCATATCGCAAAAGTCTCTTACGCCGGTTTTGGTGGTACGGCTAAAGGCGTGTTGGCGAGGGGCGGCATGTTTTCCCGCGTGAAACCGACCCACATTCCGGCCGGGGCGGCGGTCGGACGGCTACCGATCCCGTGGTTCAGGCGATCCCGAGCCGGGCGCGCTGTTCTTCCCATGCGATCGGCAGGCGGGTGTCGCTGGCAAGCTTCTTCGCGGTCAGTCCGATCGGATGGCGGTCGCGGAGGATCGTTTTGACGACGTCCGGCGCGAGGAAGCTGAGCCGCAGGATCCGGGTGAAGTAGGACCCACCGACGCCGGCCTCGGCGGCAAGCTCCGCCATCGTCCGGCCCCG
>JACZWN010000198.1 GCA_022572105.1 Pseudomonadota bacterium
CTCCGCGCCCCGGGACAACGATGAAGAGATCACGTGATGGCCGATAGCCAGCCCGCCGTTTTAGCCGCGCCCGCCATTCCCGACTCGGTGGACGAGACGCACGAGCTGCTGGCGCGCGGGCGCTACGTCGCGGACCGCAGCCTGGCGACCGTGCTGTACCTGGCGCTCAAGCGCCAGCGGCCGCTGTTCCTCGAGGGCGAGGCCGGGGTCGGCAAGACCGAGATCGCCAAGGTTCTGGCCGAGGTCCTGGGCCGGCGGCTGCTGCGCCTGCAGTGCTACGAGGGCCTGGATGTCAGCTCGGCGGTCTACGAGTGGAACTACCCGCGCCAGATGGTCGAGATCCGCATCGCCGAGGCGGCCGGCGACCGCGACCGGGAAACCCTCGCCAGCGATATCTTCGACCAGAAGTTCCTGATCGAACGGCCGCTCCTGCAGGCGCTCAGGCCCGGGCTCGAGGGCGCGCCGGTGCTGCTGATCGACGAGATCGACCGCAGCGACGAGCCCTTCGAGGCCTACCTGCTGGAGATACTCTCCGACTACCAGATCACCATCCCCGAGCTCGGCACCATCAAGGCGCCCGAGCCGCCCATCGTGGTCGTCACCTCGAACCGCACGCGCGAGATCCACGACGCCCTGAAACGCCGCTGCTTTTACCACTGGCTGGACTACCCGAGCGCCGAGCGCGAGCTGGAGATCCTGCGCGTCAAGGCGCCCGGGACGCCGGAGAACCTGTCGCGCGAGGTCGTCCTCTTCGTGCAGGAGCTGCGCCAGATGGACCTGTTCAAGCTGCCCGGCATCGCCGAGACCATCGACTGGGTCGATGCCCTGACCCAGCTCGACAAGATCGCGCTCGACCCCGAAACGGTCGACTCCACGCTCGGCGTCCTGCTCAAATATCAGGACGACATCGCCAAGACGCACGGCAGCGAGGCGGCGCGCATCCTGGACGAGGTCAAGCGCGCCGCCGCCGGCGGCGGTTCGTGAGCCGGACCATGGCGGACCCCGATCAGCCCAGGGCGCCGGCCCAGGTCGTGCCGCTCGCCGAGGCGGCCCGCACCGCGGCCACGGCGCTTCCGAGGGGTGGCGGCGGCCGGCTCGCCGAGAACATCATGCACTTCGCCCGCACTCTGCGCGCAGCCGGCCTGCCGGTGGGACCCGGCAAGGTCCTGCGGGCGATCCGCGCGGTCGAGGCGGTCGGGATCCGGCGCCGCGACGACTTCTACTGGGCGCTGCACGCGGTCCTGGTCAACCGGCGCGACCAGCAGGAGCTGTTCGACCAGGCCTTCCACGTGTTCTGGCGCAACCCCAAGATCCTGGAGCGGATGATGGGTCTGCTGCTGCCCAGCATCCGCGGCGACGACGACGAAAAATCGCGCGCGATCAGCCGCCGCCTGGCCGAGGCCCTGCGCGTCGCCGGGCGTAGCAACGAGGCACCCGCGCGCGACCGCGAGGAGGACGAGATCGAGGTCGACGCAACTCTCACCTATTCCGACAAGGAAGTCCTGCAAACGATTGATTTCGAGAAAATGTCCACCGAGGAGCTTGCGCGCGCCAAGGCGGCGATCGCGGCCATGCGCCTGCCCGTCATGGAGCTTCCGACCCGGCGCTTCCGGCCCGCTCGCAGCAGCGGCCGGCGCGCCGACCTGCGCGCCACCATGCGCGCGGCGCTGCGCTCGGGCTCGGACATCATCCCGCTGCGCTGGAAGAGCCCGCGCCGGCGCCATCCGCCGCTGGTCATCATCTGCGATGTCTCCGGCTCCATGGCCCGCTACTCGCGCATGCTGCTGCACTTCATGCACGCCATCACCAGCGACCGCGACCGGGTGCACACCTTCGTGTTCGGCACGCGGCTCACCAACATCACGCGCCACCTGCGCCACAAGGACGTGGACGTGGCGCTCGAGAAGGTCGCCGCGGCGGTGGTCGACTGGTCCGGCGGAACCCGCATCGGCGCCTGCCTGCACGACTTCAACCTGGCCTGGTCGCGCCGCGTGCTCGGCCAGGGCGCGGTGGTGCTGTTCATCTCCGACGGGCTCGACCGCGACAACGCGGAGGGCCTGAGCGCCGAGATCGAGCGCTTGCACAAGTCGTGCCGGCGCCTGATCTGGCTCAACCCGCTCTTGCGCTACGAGGGCTACGAGCCAAAATCCCTGGGGGCGAAGGTCATCGTGCCGCACGTGGACGATTTCAGGACCGTGCACAACCTGGAGAGCCTGAGCCAGTTGACCGAGGTGCTGAGCCGCCCGGTGACGCGGCGCCAGGAAGCGGCCAGCGAATGGCTGGAGGCGGTATGACGGAAACCATGGGCAGCGACGACGTTCTCGCCGAGGCCGCCCGCTGGCTCGACGACGGGCGCCGGGTCGCGCTCGCCACGGTGGTCGCGACCTGGGGCTCCTCGCCGCGCCCGGTGGGCAGCCAGCTCGCGGTCGACGCCCAAGGCAACATGGTCGGCTCGGTCTCGGGCGGCTGCATCGAGGGCGCGGTCGTGCACGAGGCCGGATCGGTCATGGAGAGCGGCGCGCCCAAGCTGCTCGAGTACGGCGTCACCGACGAGATGGCCTGGGAAGTGGGCCTGGCCTGCGGCGGCACGGTCAAGGTCTTCGTCGAGCGCCTGGACTAGCGGGAACGCCCTGGCCATGAAGCGCGCGATCCTCGAGGCCCTGCAGGCAGCCCGGGCGGACAAGCGCCCGGTGGCCCTGGTCACCAACCTGGAGACCGGCCGCCAGGCGCTGCTCGACGGTGACCAGGTGACCGGCGACCTGACGCTCGGCGGCCCGGTGCTCGAGCGGGTACGCAAGGCGGTCCACGACGACCGCAGCGCGACGCTGCCCGAGACCAGCCTGTTCGCCCATGTCTTCAACCCGCCGCTTCGGATGATCGTGGTCGGCGCGGTGCATATCGCCCAGTCGCTGGTGCCCATGGCGGCGCTGGCCGGTTACGACGTGACCGTGGTCGACCCGCGCCGGGCCTGGGCGACGGACGCGCGCTTCCCCGACGTGACCATGACCAGCGAATGGCCCGACGACGCGCTCCGCGGCCTCGGCCCCGACCGCCGCACCGCGGTCATCGTGCTGACCCACGATCCCAAGCTGGACGACCCGGCGCTGCTGGTCACCCTCAAGTCGGCGGCCTTCTACGTCGGCGCGCTGGGCAGCACCAAGACCCACGCCAAGCGCCTGGCGCGCCTGCGCGAGCTCGGCCTGAGCGAGGACGAACTCGCCCGCATCCACGGGCCGATCGGGCTGGCCATCGGCGCCAAGAGCCCGGCCGAGATCGCGATCTCGATCCTGGCCCAGGCGACCCAGGCCCTGCACGGCGCCCCGCCGCTGGTCAAGGCGGAGGCCGGGTCATGAGCAGGAGAGACCTCAAGAATCAGCACATCAAGGACCAGCCTCCGATAGAGCTGTCAAATCGAGGACTGGTGAGGATTCTCGTGGATGCAATTGCACAGGTCTCGCCAGTTCTGGCCGTCCCAAATGCGTTTGCGAGTGCACTAGAAGCTCGTCATGCCAACAAGGAGCTCCAGAGGTTTCTACATGACCTACAAGAGAGCTTTCTCGCAATCGAAGGCGACTTGAACCGTGTAAGGGATCGCCTAGAGAATTGCGAGGGCTTTCGTGCCTTGGTAGTAAGAATCACTGAGGAGGTGCGCCGAACTGCCGATAAAGAAAAAATCGACATACTCCGGCGCGCCACGATAAATCTAACTTATTCCGATATAGAAATTTCCGAAAAGGAGCAGCTTGCCAAAATTATCATTGATCTAACCGCCATCGACATCAAGGTATTGCAATTTTATCGCGACATCGACTGGGAGGATTTTGACAAAAACTTCTTTATGACCAAAATGTTAGATCAAGCTGGCGAAGTTGGCAGGAATCGGCTTACTAGAGCGGATGCGGGTAATCAGTACCTTGGTCTGAGTCTCATGAAGCTTGGTCTCAATAAGTACTTTGTTCCGCTTTCCATTCGAAAACTCGTTCATTTCGAACTCCTGGAAGAAATGGCTTTTGGTGCCGGACATATCACAGACGGGCAACTTGCGTTGCCTAGATCCGAAGTGGCGCCCCTAGGTCGGGCAATTTTGGATTTGCTGACGCAGGAGCAACCGTCCGAGGCCGCACAATGATCTTCGGCGATACCCCGCTGAGCGAGGCCGAGGGCGCGATCCTGGCGCATTCGGTGAAGCTCGGTTCGATCGGCTTCAAGAAGGGCCGGCGCCTCTCCGGCGACGACCTGGCGGCGCTCGGGCGGGCCGGGATCGAGACCGTGATCGCCGCGCGCCTCGAGGACGGCGACGTGCCCGAGGACGACGCCGCCGCCGCGGTCGCCGGCGCGATCCTGGGCGAGGGCCTCAGCGCCAGCGCCGCCTTCACCGGGCGCGCCAACCTGGTGGTCGGCCGGCGCGGCGTGCTGGTCGTCGAGCGGGCGCGTCTCGACGCCCTCAACCGGGTCGCGGAGGCGATCACGGTGGCGACGCTCGCGCCCTTCGAGTTGGTCGAGCCGCGCCAGATGGCGGCGACCGTCAAGGTCATTCCCTTCGCGGTGCCGGGCGAGACCCTGGAGCGCTGCCTCGCGGCGGCACGCGCGGGTCCCGGGCCGCTGGTGCGCGTCGCCGCGCTCAGGCCGCGCCCGGTCGGGCTGATCCAGACCAGCTTGGCCGGCATGAAGGAAAGCCTCCTGGACAAGACCACGGCGGCGGTCGACGCCCGCCTGGCCGCGCTCGACTGCGCGCCGGCCGACGAGCTGCGCTGCGCGCACAGCGAGGCCGAGGTCGCCCGGGCCATCGAAACGCTTATCGGCCGCGGCGCCGAGATGGTGCTGGTCTCCGGGGCTTCGGCGATCGTCGACCGGCGCGACGTGGTGCCGGCCGGAATCGTGCGCGCGGGCGGCGCCATCGACCACTTCGGCATGCCGGTCGATCCGGGCAACCTGATCCTGATCGGCCATATCGAGGCGACCCCGGTGCTCGGCCTGCCCGGCTGCGCCCGCTCGCCCAAGGTGAACGGCTTCGACTGGGTGCTGCGGCGCCTGATCGCCGACCTGACGGTCGGCCGCGACGAGGTCATGGGCATGGGCGCCGGCGGCCTCTTGAAGGAGATCCCGGCCCGGCCCCTGCCGCGCGCCGAGGCGACCCGGCTGTGGCGCTATCACAAGCCCAAGGGCCTGATCTGCACGGTGCGGGACGAGGCCGGACGGCCCACGGTGTTCGACGCCCTGCCGCGCACCGGGCTGCCCGACAATCTGTCCTCGTTCGGCGAATACCGCCGCCTGGTCGATCAACTGGATCGCGAGGGTGAGCTCTGCGTCGTTCACGTCACCTTCTTCCAGCGGCACCTCGTCGAAGGAGCGGATCTCCTCCGCGTAGTAGAGCTGCTCGAGGAGCAGGCCTTCGTCGTGCGGACGGATCATGACGATATACTGCTTTCCGCGTGTCGCGTGCTTGGCGATCGCGACGCGCTCGGTCTTACGCAGCGCCGCGGAAAGCAGGCGATACGCGCGCGCGCCGCCCTTGTCCGGCCCGAGGTAGTAGGCCTTGTTGAAGTACAGGCGCCCCACGCTGTCCGCGGGCACGAAGCTGACGATCTCGATCTCGTCGGACTTGGGAGCCTCGACGACCTCGAGCTCTTCCTTCGTGAAGAGCACGTATTGTCCCTTCGTGAACTCGTAACCCTTTACGATCTCTTCTTTGGGCACGACGGTGCCGTCCGCCGGGTCGATGTACTGCTGCCGGACACGGACGCCTCGCTCCTTCCAGATCATGTTGAAGGAGACTTTCCGAGACGACTCGCCCGTCGAGTAGATCTTCACGGGGAGGGAGACCAGCCCGAAGGCGATGGTCGACGTTCCGATTGCGCGCGCTGCCATAGTGCGAAAAACATATGTTCATGCACGAAACCGGGGCAAGGCGTATCGCAGCTACGTGAAGTTCCATGCGTGGTTCTTCGGCTGGAACACCG
>JACZWN010000199.1 GCA_022572105.1 Pseudomonadota bacterium
GCGAATTTTGTGTATAAATTCGCTTTTATTTCACAACCTCTACACATCATCTCCACAGAGTTATCCACATTTCGCGCGCCGGGGTTTTGTCGGAAAGAACCGGCTTAAGGCGCGCGGGCGGCGCAGGTGGGGCGCGCCCGGACTCTTCCCGTGAAAAGGCGCGCCCCGTGAGAAGCCGCGCGCACGCATGCGCGGGGCGTTCCTTGCCGGCGCCCGCGGTCCGGTGCCGAGTTGACTCAATGCTGCATTGCAGTCTAAATCAAACCGGTGGCGATTCGTTCGCGATTCCCGTGACATCGCTGCGGGCGCACGCCGAGTCGCCGCCTCCCGGGAGGCCCGTTCATGCCCACCCAAGACAGGCCGCTGTCTCCGCACCTACAGGTGTATCGGCCCCAACTGACCTCGGTGCTGTCCATCACGCACCGCATGACCGGCGTGGCCCTGGCCGCGGGCACGCTGCTCCTGGTCTACTGGCTGGTCGCCGCCGCGGCCGGCGAGGCCGCCTTCGAGACGGCGCGCGCCGTCATCGGCTCGTTCATCGGCCGGCTGTTCCTGTTCGGCTGGTCGTTCGCATTGTTCTACCACCTGTGCAACGGCATCCGGCATCTGCTCTGGGACATGGGCTATGGCCTCGAGCTGCCGGTGCTCTACCGCTCGGGCTGGGTGATGCTCGCCGCGGCGGTGGCGTTGACCCTGGCGAGTTGGATCGCCGGCTACGCCGCCATGGGGAGTCTCTGAAAGATGTCGATGCGCTCGCCGCTCGGTAGGGTGCGCGGCCTCGGCTCGGCCAGGGAGGGCGTCGGGCACTGGTGGGCGGCGCGCATGACCGCGCTCGCGCTGATTCCGCTCGCCCTCTGGTTCGTCGCCTCCGTGGTGACGCTTACCGGCGCCGATTACGCGACGGTGCGCGCCTGGATCGCGTCCCCCGTGGTCGCCGGCCTGCTCGTGCTGCTCGTCCTCATGACCTTCACCCACGCGGCGCTCGGCCTGCAGGAGATCGTCGAGGACTACATCCATCACGAGGGCGCGAAGCTGGCGGCGCTGCTGGCGGTCAAGGCGTTCGCGCTATTGCTCGGCCTGACCGGCGTGCTCGCGGTGCTCACCATCCTGTTCGGGGGCTAGGGCATGGCCGCGGCCTACGAGATCGACGACCACAGCCACGACGTCATCGTCGTCGGCGCCGGTGGCGCCGGCCTGCGCGCCGCCCTCGGCCTCGCCGAGGCGGGCCTGAGGACCGCCTGCGTCACCAAGGTCTTCCCGACCCGCAGCCACACCGTGGCGGCCCAGGGCGGCATCTCGGCCGCGCTCGGCAACATGGGCGAGGACGATTGGCGCTGGCACGCCTACGACACGGTCAAGGGCTCCGACTGGCTCGGCGACCAGGACGCCATCGAGTACATGACCAAAGAGGCGCCGGCCGCGGTCGTCGAGCTGGAGCACTACGGCGTGCCGTTCAGCCGCACCGAGGCGGGCAAGATCTACCAGCGCCCGTTCGGCGGCATGACCACCAATTTCGGCGAGGGTATCGCCCAGCGCACCTGCGCGGCGGCCGACCGCACCGGGCACGCCATGCTGCACACGCTCTATCAGCAGAGCCTGAAACACCGGGCCGAGTTCTTCATCGAATACTTCGCCATCGACTTGATGATGGAGAACGGCGCCTGCCGGGGCGTGATCGCCTGGAACCTGGACGACGGCACGATCCACCGCTTCCGCTCGAAGATGGTGATCCTGGCGACCGGCGGCTACGGGCGCAGTTATTTCTCCTGCACCGGCGCCCACACCTGCACCGGCGACGGCGGCGCCATGGCGTTGCGCGCCGGCCTGCCGCTGCAAGACATGGAGTTCGTCCAGTTCCACCCGACCGGCGTTTACGGCGCCGGCGTCCTGATCACCGAGGGCGTGCGCGGTGAAGGCGGATATCTCACCAACTCCGAAGGCGAGCGCTTCATGGAGCGCTACGCGCCGAGCGCCAAGGACCTGGCCAGCCGCGACGTGGTCAGCCGCGCCATGACCATCGAGATCCGCGAGGGCCGGGGCGTCGGCAGGAAACGCGACCACATCCATCTGCACATCGAGCACCTGGACCCGAACCTGGTCCACCAGCGCCTGCCCGGCATCGCCGAATCCGCGCTGATCTTTGCCGGCGTCGACGTGACCAAGGAGCCGATCCCGGTCTTGCCGACCTGCCACTACAACATGGGCGGGGTTCCGGCGCTCTACACCGGCGAGGCGGTGACCAACAAGAACGGCGCGGTCGGGGTCGTGGTCCCGGGCCTGATGGCGATCGGCGAGGCGGCCTGCGTCTCGGTGCACGGCGCCAACCGCCTGGGCTCCAACTCGCTCCTGGACCTGGTGGTCTTCGGGCGCGCGGCGGCCAGGCGCTGCGCCGAGGTGATCAAGCCCGGCGAATCCCACATGCCGCTGCCGCCCGACGCCGAGGCGCCCGCGCTCGAGCGCCTGGACAAACTGCGCCACGCGAACGGCGCGACGCCGACGGCCGCGCTGCGCGAGGAGATGCAGCACGTCATGCAAGACCACGCCGCCGTGTTCCGTACCGGCGAGACGCTCGATGAGGGCGTGAGGAAGCTGGATGATGCCTGGGCCAAGCGCGCGGACATCCGGGTCGAGGACCGCTCGATGATCTGGAACTCGGATCTGGTCGAGGCGCTCGAGCTCGACAACCTGCTCTACCAGTCGGTGGTCACCATGGCCTCGGCCGCCAACCGCGAGGAGAGCCGCGGCGCCCACGCGCGCGAGGACTTCCCGGAGCGCGACGACGAGACCTGGATGAAGCACACGCTCGCCTGGTGCGACGAGGCCGGCCAGGTGCGCATCGACTACCGCCCGGTGCAGCTCCAGCCGCTGACCAACGAGATCCAGTCGTTCCCGCCCAAAGAGCGGGTCTATTAGGCGGTCTTTAGGCGAGGGAAAGGGGACAGCGCGGTCGATGGTCGAATTCGCCCTGCCGAAGAACTCCAAGGTCCGCAAGGGCAAGACCCATCCGGCACCGGACGGGGCCGGGAACCTGCGCAACTTCAAGGTCTACCGCTGGAACCCGGACGACGGCGAGAACCCGCGTCTCGACACCTACCAGGTGGACGTGGACGCCTGCGGGCCCATGGTCCTGGACGCGCTCATCAAGATCAAGAACGAGGTCGATTCGACGCTGACCTTCCGGCGCTCCTGCCGCGAGGGCGTGTGCGGCTCCTGCGCCATGAACATCGACGGCACCAACACGCTGGCCTGCACCAGGTTCATCTCCGAGATTGCGGGCGATGTGAAGATCTATCCCCTGCCCCACGAGCCGGTCGTCAAGGACCTGGTGCCGGACCTGAACCGGGCCTACGCGCAGTACGCCGCGATCGAGCCCTGGCTCAAGGCCGAGACGCCGGCGCCCGAGCGCGAGCGCCCGCAGAGCGCCGAGGAGCGCGCCCGGCTCGACGGCCTGTGGGAATGCATCCTGTGCTTCTGCTGCACGACCTCCTGCCCGAGCTACTGGTGGAACGGCGACCGTTATCTCGGCCCCGCGGTCCTGCTCCAGGCCTACCGCTGGATCGTGGACAGCCGCGACGAGGCGGCCGGCGAGCGCCTGGACGCGCTCGAGGATCCGTTCCGGCTGTACCGCTGCCACACCATCATGAACTGCACCAAGACCTGCCCCAAGAACCTCAACCCGGCCAAGGCGATCGCCGAGATCAAGAAGCTCATGGTCCGGCGGCGCGGGTAGGCGGTCCCTCTGCGGCGCGGGTAGGCCGGGCCCTTTCCGGCGCGTTCCGGGCCGCCTAATGTGCAGCCCACGGATCGAGATCTGGGAACCGCCAACCGGCTGAGGCGCCGCCAAGCCATGTACGTGCCCGACCCCTTCGCGCTTCACGACCAGGCCGCCATCGCGGATCTGCTTCGGCGTCATAGCTTCGCGCTCCTGGTGACGGCCGCCGACGGTGCGCCCCAGGCGAGCCACCTGCCGTTCCTTTACGACCCCGGGCGCGGCGCGAAGGGCACGCTCACCGCCCACCTGGCGCACGCCAACCCGCAAGCCGCCGAGCTCGAACGCCTGGCCGCCGAGGGTGGCGCGGCGCTGGTCGTGTTCCGGGGGCCACACGCCTACGTCTCGCCGAGGTGGTACGGCGCGGCGCCGGCGGTGCCGACCTGGAACTACCTGGCCGTCCATGCTTACGGCACGCCCGAGATCGTCGCCGAGCCGGCGCGCGTGCGCGCCATCATCGAGCGCCTAGTCGAGGTCCATGAATCCGGCTTGGCCGAGCCCTGGTCGCTCGACGGCCTGACGGACTCTTACGTCTCCGCCATGCTGCGCGGCATCGTCGCCTTCGAGATCCCGGTCGCGCGCCTCGACGCCAAGGCCAAGCTGAACCAGAACAAGCCGGCCGAGGAACGCCTTGCCGCCGCGGCATCCTTGCGCGAAACCGGCGGCGCTCAGGCGCGGGAGGTGGCGGCGCTCATGGAGTCCCCGGCTCTTGATACCAAGGATCAGTGACAAAGACCCACAGAGACAGCTTCCCGTGACCTTCGCCCGAAATCACACTGGCGGAGATCAGCGAGGCCTTCTGCGAAGGTCATGTGGCGGCCTTCGCTTTCTTCGGCGGTGTTCCGGGCGTTGTTTCGGCACGTCAAATTTCAAACCGAGGCGCTGCCCGGCGTTGCCAGGCGCCGTTGGCGCGCTTATAACTGCGCGCCATGACCGGGTGGACGCTGTGACGGGCCGACCGACGATCGGGCTGACCCTCGATAGCGAGGGACCCGGCGGTTATTCCAAGCAACCCTGGTACGCGCTCCGCGAGAACGCCTGCGCCGGGGTCCGCCCGGGCCGCCTCGAAGCCCGGGGCTAGGCCCCATGACCGCGCGCGAAAAGGGCGAGCGGATCGCCAAGGCGATCGCCCGCGCCGGGGTCTGCTCGCGGCGCGAGGCCGAGCGCCTGATCGCCGAGGGGCGGGTCGCGCTCGATGGAACGCGGCTCGACAGCCCGGCCGTCAACGTCGCCCCAGGGGCGCGCATCACCATCGACGGGCAACCCCTGCCCGCGCCGACGCCGGTCGGGTTGTGGCGCTATCACAAACCCAAGGGGCTGATCACCACGGCGCGCGACCCGCAAGGGCGCCCGACCGTCTTCGAGGCCCTGCCGCCGGACCTGGGACGGGTGCTCAGCATCGGCCGGCTCGACCTGAATTCGGAAGGCCTGCTGCTGCTCACCAACGACGGCGCGCTCAAGCGCCGGCTCGAGCTGCCGGCCGGCGGCTGGATCCGGCGCTACCGGGTGCGCGTCCACGGCCGGGTCGAGCCGGCCGCGCTCGCGGGCCTTGCCGGCGGCGTCACCGTGTCCGGCGTCGACTACGGCCCGATCCAGGCCGAGCTCGAGCGCCAGAGCGGGAGCAACGCCTGGCTGAGCTTGGCGCTCGCCGAGGGCAAGAACCGGGAAGTGCGGCACGTGCTGGAGCACCTGGGGCTCGCCGTGAACCGCCTGATCCGGGTCGCCTACGGCCCGTTCCAGCTGGGTCACCTGGCGCGCGGCCAAGTCGACGCCGTTCCGGCCAAGGTGCTGCGCGAGCAGCTCGGGATCGGCGCGGGCGGCGGGCGCAAGACCGGCTTCGCCAAGGCCAAGCCACGGCCGCCCAAACCAGGCGCGCGCAAGGTGAAGTCCGGGCGGGCGGGGCGCGGTAAAGCGGGAGCGAAACATGCGCATCGTCGCCGGACGACATAGGGGGCGCCGGCTGGAGGCGCCGGCGGGCATGGCGGTGCGCCCGACCGCCGACCGCACGCGCGAGGCCCTGTTCAATATCCTGACCCAGGGCAAGCTGCCGTGGCGCGCCCCGGTCGGCGGGCAAGGTGTGGGTGGGCAAGGCGTGGCTAAGCAAGGCGTAAAAGGCCAAGGCGCGGAACGGCGCGGCAATCCGCTCGCCGGGGCGCGCGCGCTCGACGCCTTCGCCGGCAGC
>JACZWN010000022.1 GCA_022572105.1 Pseudomonadota bacterium
CCATGGAGGAGCCGCCCGAGCACGTGAAGTTCATCCTGTGCACCACCGAGCCTCAGAAGGTGCCCGCGACGATCCAGAGCCGATGCCAGCGGTTCGACTTTCGGACGATCGCGACTGCGAAGATTGCCGAGCACATCGGCACGGTGATCAAAGGCGAGGGGCTCAAGGCCGAGCCGGAGCTTCTGCAAGCGGTGGCGAGGCTTGGCAACGGATCGATGCGCGACGCGCTGAGCCTGCTGGACCGGCTGATCGCGGCGGGGGAGGCGACGCTGACACTGGATCTTCTCGAACAACTGCTCGGGCTGCCGGACCGCGACCTGATGTCGAACGTGATCGACGCCATCGCCGGCGGCGACGCGGCGGGGACGCTCGAAGCAGCCGACGAACTCCTCGGGCGCGGCGTGGGCATCGATCAATTGCTGGAAGCGATGTCGGATCGGCTTCGGGACATCATGGTCTTGTGCGCGTGCGGGAGCGATACGCCGCTGGTCGAGCTGTCCGACCAGGCTCGCGCCTCGGAGATCGAGCGGTCGGAGCGGTTTGACGCGGCGGCGGTGGTGCACATGATCGCGCTGTGCGAGAGCGTGCAGCGGAGCGTCAAGTCCAGTGCGGCTCCACGCGCGCTGTTCGAGGCGGCGCTGGCCGAGCTCGGCGGGGCGCTGGCGATCGACGAGCCCCAGGGGCCGGCCCCGATTGCGATCTCCGTCTACCTGACCGAAGCGCCGGACCGGGCCCGGGTGACGGCGCTTCTGGCCGCGGCCGCGCTGGGCGCGGGCGCGCCGGTTCCGGACATTGCGATCGAGCGCCTGCCCGAGACCGACTGGGTCGCCGCCAGCCGCGAGGCGCTGCCCGCCATCCAGGCCGGGCCGTTCTATCTTTACGGCGCGCACGTGAGCGCGCCGCCCCCGGCCGGCAGCATCCCGGTCCTGATCGAGGCCGGCGCCGCCTTCGGCACCGGCCGCCACGAGTCCACGCGCGGCTGTCTCTTGGCGCTCGCCGAGCTGGCGGAGGAACGCCGCATCGCCCGGGCGCTCGACATGGGCTGCGGCTCGGGCGTGCTCGCCATCGCCATCGCCAAGCTCTGGGCCTGTCCGGTCACGGCCGTCGACAACGACGCCGTCGCGGTCCGGGCGGCGCGCGACAACGCGGCGGCCAACGGCGTCGGCGGCCTGGTCCGGGCGCGTCTCGGCGAGGGCTTTGGCGGTGCGGCGATCGCGCGCGGCGCCGGCTTCGACCTCATCGTCGCCAACATCCTGGCCGCGCCGCTACGCGCCATGGCGCCCGGGCTCCTGCGCCATCTCGCGCCCGGCGGCGTCGCGGTCCTCTCGGGCCTGCTCGCCGACCAGGAGCGGGAGGTGCTGGAGGGCTACGCGCCGCTCGCCCTCAGGCGCCGGATCACGCTCGACGACTGGGTTACGCTGGTGCTCTCGGCCTGATCCTTGGTATGAACCGCCGCTACACAAGCTGTACTTGCCCGGCCCCTGATCTCGCGGCTAGAATTTTCGATGGTCGCGGAAACGGGACCGGAAGAGGCGGCCTCGGCAAACGAAAAACAGGGAGAGGGTAATGACGTACGTGGATTGGGAGATCAAGGGACGCTCGTTCGGGAACTGCAACTGTTCCTACGGTTGTCCGTGCCAGTTCAATGCCCTGCCGACTCACGGCAACTGCGAAGCCGCCGTCGGATATCAGATCGACGAGGGCCACTTCGGCGATGTGAAACTCGACGGTGTTCGCGCGGCCGGGCTCTATACCTGGCCGGGCGCGGTGCACGAAGGCCGCGGCACCATGCAGCTCATCGTCGACGAAAGCGCCAGCGACGCGCAGCGCGAGGCGCTGCTGACGATTATGCAGGGTAAGGAAACCGAACCTATGGCGACCATGTGGTCGGTCTTTACGGCCATGTGCGACGCGGTTCTCGAGCCACTCTCCAGGCCGATCGAATTCGAGGTGGATGTGGATGGCCGGACCGGCCGGCTCAGCATCCCCGGTGTGGTCGAGACGCGGGGGGAGCCGATCAAGAACCCGGTGACGGGCGCCGAGCACCGCGTCCGAATCGATATGCCTCACGGCTTCGAATATGCCTTGGCCGAGATCGGCAGCGGCACGACCAAGGCGATGGGTGAGATCAAGCTCGACTTCGAGGCCAGTTACGGCCAGTTCAACAATATGCACCTGACACCCACCGGCCCGGTCAGGAACTAGCTGGTCCTGCGTCCACGGGCGGCCCGCGAGCGCACCATGACCGAAATATCGCCGCTCGAATCCGTGCTCAAGCGCGACCGGGCAATCGTGCTCGCCGGGCTTATCGGCGTGACCGCGCTCGCCTGGGTTTATCTTTACGCCATGGCCGCCGAGATGGGCGGTGACACCATGGCGGCGCTGCAGGTCCGGCCCTGGGGCGGGCTCGACTTCCTGCTCATGTTCCTGATGTGGGCGGTCATGATGGTCGCCATGATGGTGCCGGGCGCGGCGCCCATGATCCTGCTGTTCGCTGCCGTCAACCGCAAGCAGCGCGAACGCGGCCGCCCCTTCGCGCCGGTCGGCGCCTTCGTGGCCGGCTACATCGCGGTCTGGTCGGCCTTCTCGGCGGTGGCGACGCTGTCGCAATGGGGCCTGGAGCAGGCCGCCCTGCTGTCGCCGATGTTGGTCGGTGCCAGCCCGCTGCTGGGCGGCGGACTGCTGATCGTCGCCGGAATCTATCAATGGACCCCGCTCAAGCATGCCTGTCTCAAGCATTGCCGCTCGCCGCTCCACTTCCTGACCCACGGCATGCGCAAGGGCACCGGCGGGGCCTTCGTCATGGGCCTCGAGCACGGCGCCTTCTGCGTCGGCTGCTGCTGGGTGCTGATGGGGCTGTTGTTCGTCGGCGGCGTCATGAACCTCTTGTGGGTCGCCGCCATCGCCGCCTTCGTGCTGCTCGAGAAGGTCGTGACCCACGGCCTGCTCGCCGGGCGCCTCAGTGGCGCGCTGCTCGTGCTCGCCGGCCTGTTCGCCGCCTTCCAGGGTTGGGGTTAGGCGCCCCGCAAAAGAAAGCGCGGCGGCTCCGATCGAGCCGCCGCGCAAAGCAAGAAGGCGGATTGTAAGCGTTCGGCGCTGCCGTCAGGCGGCCGCCCTGTGGGCGGGCACCGCGGCCTCGACCGGCTTTGGCGCGGCGGGCGCGGCGGGCGGCTGTGCCGGTGCGGCCGGGCGTTGCGCGCCATTGGCCAAGAGGTCGTCGACGCTCGCCGGGATGTGGCCGCGCTCGATGCCGATGTCGGCGAGGACCCAGTCCGGCAGGCTCTGCATAGAACGGATCGCGGCCTGCCGGCGCCAGCCCTTGCGCAGCGCCGCCAGAAGCTCGACGCGGATCCACCGCGCGGGCACGGCCGCGACGACCGGCGTGTTGGCTTCGGCGGCCTTGGCCGCGACCGCGTCGATCTCGCCGCGCTCGATGCCGATGTCGGCAAGCAGGTGCGCGTCCAGCTGCCTGAGCGCCTGGGCGGTGTGGCGGCGCTGGACGGCCCGTACGACCGCTGGCGCCACCGACCGCGCCAGGGCGATCAGAAGCCCGCGCGCACCGGCGGACGGGCGCTTCACGTCGGCACGCGTGCCGGGTGACCGACGCGGCGTGTCGGTGCGTTGCGGGCATTGACCAAAGGCGCTCGTGGGCGTGGCCAGCTCGGGCATCCATGTGGTCCGGGACGACTGGCGCCGCAGCGCCTGGTTCAGATCGGTCAAGCGGGACATAGCTCGTCTCCCCTACTCTAGAAGTTTTCAAGGGACGCCCGGGGCAGGCCGGTTCACATGGTCGTCTCGGCGTCTTGTCTCACTCGGGAACATAGGATCGGGCGATCCGCCGCGGGAGCGGAATTTTTGCACCGCAGCATTGCAAATCGCGTATAGGTAACGAGAGGTTAACGAGACCTCCCTGGCCCGGGCCCAGGACGGGAGATATAATATCAAGGAGCGCTGATAATGACCCATAGAGATCGGGCGGGCGATGCGTCGGGCCACCGGGCGGGCCACCGGGCGGGTAGCAGGGAAGCCGCGGGCGATACGGGACATCGTCGAGGCTTTCCGACGCCCCCACCAATTCGCCCGCTGCCGGTTCGCCGGCCCGATCTCTATGAGTCATTATCAACGCTCCTTGGTATAACTTCCAGGGCGTCATCGTTTGCATTGAAGGAGTACCCAAGTGCCCGAGGCCTCATCGAGCGAGACAGGCGCGCGCTTGGCTGCCCTGCGCGCCGAGCTCGCGCGGCGCGGGCTGGACGGCTTCGTCGTGCCGCGCGCGGACGAGCACCAGGGCGAGTACGTGGCGCCCGCATCCGAGCGTCTGGCCTGGCTGACCGGCTTCACCGGCTCGGCCGGGGCCGCCGTGGTGCTCGCCGAGCGTGCCGCGGTCTTCGCCGACGGCCGCTATACGCTGCAGGTCCGCGACCAGGTGGATGCGGCCTGCTTCGCGGTCCAGCACCTGGTCGAGGAACCGCCGGAGACCTGGATCGAGGCCAACCTCGGCGCCGAGGGCAAGCTGGGCTATGACCCTTGGCTGCACAGCGAGCGGCAGACGGTCCGGCTGCGCAAGGCGGCCGAGGCGGCCGGCGCCGAGTTGGTCGCGGTCGAGGACAACCCGATTGACGCGCTCTGGTCCGAACGGCCGCCGCCGCCCTCGGCGCCCATTGCGGCCCATCCCCTGGAGTACGCCGGGCGCGCCTCGGCCGACAAGCGCGCCGATCTGGCCAAGGGATTGACCGAAAAGGGCGCGGTGGCCGCGGCGCTGACCCTGCCCGACTCGATCGCCTGGCTGCTCAACGTGCGCGGCGGCGCCGTGCCGCGCACGCCGCTGCCGCTGTCCTTCGCGCTGCTGCGCGCCGACGCGACGCTCGACTGGTTCGTCGCGCCCGAAAAGCTGACCCCCGGACTCGCGGTCCATCTCGGCAACGGGGTGATCGCGCGCGCGCCGGATGAGCTGGGTCCCGCGCTCGATGCCCTCGGGGCGGCGGGCGAGCGGGTGCTGGTCGATCCGGAGACCGCGCCGGCCTGGGTCTTCGCCCGCCTGCGCGCGGCCGGCGCCGAGGTGCTCGAGGGCTCCGACCCGTGCCGTCTACCCAAGGCGCGCAAGAACACCGTCGAGCTCGACGGCGCGCGCGCGGCGCATAAGCGCGACGGCCTCGCGCTCACCCGCTTCCTGGCCTGGCTCGACCGCGAGGCGCCGGCCAGGGCGCGATCCGACCCGCTCGGCGAGGTCGAGGCGGCCGAGCGGCTGCGCGCGTTTCGGGAGCAAAGCGACTGGTTCCGCGATCTCTCCTTCGACACCATTTCCGGCGCCGGCGCCAACGGCGCCATCGTCCACTACCGGGCCCGGGAGGCGAGCCAGGGCCACTTGAAACTGGGCGAGCTGTTCCTGCTCGATTCGGGCGCCCAGTATCCCGACGGCACCACCGACGTGACCCGCACCCTGGCGATCGGCGAGCCGAGCGCCGAGATGCGCGACCGCTTCACGCGCGTGCTCAAGGGCCACATCGCGCTGGCCGCGGTGCGCTTTCCGCGCGGCACCACGGGCAGCCAGCTCGACGTGCTGGCGCGCGTTCACCTGTGGCGGGCCGGCCTCGACTACGACCACGGCACCGGCCACGGAGTCGGCAGCTACCTGAGCGTCCACGAAGGCCCGCAGCGCATTTCCAAGGTCCCGAACCGCACGCCGCTCGAGCCGGGCATGATCGTCTCCAACGAGCCCGGCTACTACAAGGCCGGCGCCTACGGCATCCGGATCGAGAACCTGGTCGCGGTGATCGAGAGCGAGGTCGAGGCCGAGGACGGGCGCGCCATGCTCGCCTTCGAGACGCTGACGCTCGCGCCCATCGATCTCAACCTGGTCGAGCCCGGCCTGCTGAGCCCCGAGGAGACCGCCTGGCTCGACGCCTACCACGCCCGGGTGCGCGACGCCCACAAGGGTGCGCTCGATGAAGACGCCGCCCAATGGCTGGAGCGGGCGACCCGGCCGCTGGGCGGGTGAAGGGCGTTACCGGTTTTCAGTCGCCCGGATAGTCGCCGAGGTCGGCCTGTTCCTCGGGACCGAAGGCGATCTCGACGTGGTTGCCGTCGGGGTCGCGGATGTGAACCTGGCGGATCTCCATGTCGGGGACGACGGCGGTGTGGTAGGCCACGCCGTTGGCGCGCAGGTGGGCCAGGAAGTCGGCCAGGCCCTCGGCGCGGAAGGCGAAATGCTCGATGCGCGGGTCGGGCTCCTGCGGCGGCTCGGCGACCTCGATCAGGTGCAGCGCCGCGCGCTCGCCGCAGTACAGCCAGGCGCCGGGAAAGCGGAACGCCGGCCGCACGCCGGGCGCCAGGCCCAGAACCTTGGTGTAGAAGCCGGTCAGCTCCGCCAGCCGGGCGGTGCGGATGTTGACGTGGTCGAGCGCGCTCAGCCTCATGGCGGGCCTCCTTGCTACCCAAAGGGCGCTAGGTCGGGTCGCCTCAGGCGGTCGGTTGGGCCTCGACGTTCTTGGTCTGCTCGACGCCCTTGGCCTGGAAGTGCTCCTCCAGCTCGCCGGTCTCGGCCATTTCGCGCACGATGTCGCAGCCGCCGACGAATTCACCCTTGACGTAGAGCTGTGGGATGGTCGGCCACTGGCTGTAGTCCTTGATGCCCTGGCGCAGCCCCGGGTCCTGGAGCACGTCGACGGCCTTGAACTTGACGCCCAGGTACGACAGCACCTGCACGACCGCGGCCGAGAAGCCGCACTGCGGAAACACCGGCGTGCCCTTCATGAAGAGCACCACGTCGTTGCCTTGGATTTCCTGGCGGATGCGCTCCGCGACGAGATTGTCCATGTCCTAATTCCTCGTAAATTTCTTTCCCCGGTATCTTCTGAGCGTGCGTATCTTTGGGCGCGTGCCGATGGTCGAGGGTCCGTTGGCCCTCAGGACTCCGCCGGCACCGAGGTCTGCAGGGCGAGCGCGTGCAACTCGGCACCCATGCGCCCCTGCAGGGCCTGGTACACCATCTGGTGCTGCTGCACCCGGGTCTTGCCCTTGAAGGCGGGCGAGACGACGTAGGCCGCGTAGTGGTCGCCGTCGCCGCGCAGGTCCTCGATGTTCACCTGGGCGTCCGGGATCGCCTGCTTGATCAGGCCTTCAATTTCCGCCGGGCTCATCGCCATGGCGACGTTACCTCCCACATGCGTCGTTATTCGCCCATGTAGCGCGGCAGCCAGCCTTCGTGCGCCGCCCTCAACTCGCCCAGGAATATGGGTTCTCCGCCGGGCAAGGTCAACGCCGTGCCGCCCGTGGTGCCGATGCATGCGGCGGGGACGCCGGCCTCGCCGGCGGCCTCGAGGACGGCTGCCGCCTCGGGCGCGGTGACAAGATAGCGCGCTTGATCCTCGCCGAACAACCATGCATGGAGCGGGGTTTCGTCCGCGCCGGGCGGCCCACCACCGGGCTGTTTGATTGCGGGCCGTTTGATTGCGGGCCGCGCGATCTCGGCCCCCAGGTCCCCGGCCAGCGCCATTTCGGCGAGCGCGACCGCCAGGCCGCCGTCGGCGAGGTCGTGGCAGGCGCTCACGCGCCCGGCCCGGATCAGGGCGCGCACGAAGTCGCCGTTGCGCTTCTCCGCGGCCAGATCCACCGGCGGGGCCGCGCCCTCGCGCCGGCCCATCAGGTCGCGCAGGTAGATGGAGGCACCCAGGTGGCCGCGGGTCTCGCCTATGAGCAGGATCGCCTCGCCCCCGGCCTTGAAGGCGATGTCGGTGGTGCGCGCGATGTCGTCGACCAAGCCGACCGCGCCGATGACCGGGGTCGGCGGGATGCCCTTGCCGTTGGTCTCGTTGTAGAACGAGACGTTGCCCGAGACCACCGGCGTACCGAGAACCCGGCAAGCCTCGGCGATGCCTTGGACGCAGCCGACGAACTGGCCCATGATCTCGGGCCGCTCCGGGTTGCCGAAGTTGAGGTTGTCGGTGACCGCGAGCGGTTGCGCGCCGACCGCGGTCAGGTTGCGCCAGGCCTCGGCAACCGCCTGGGCGCCGCCGGCCTTGGGGTCGGCCTGGCAGTAGCGCGGCGTGCAGTCGGTGGTGATGGCGAGCGCCCGGTCGCTGCCGTGGATGCGCACCAGTGCCGCGTCGCCGCCGGGCCGGCCCACGGTGTCGGCCATGACCATGTGGTCGTACTGCTCCCAGACCCAGCGCCGCGAGCAGAGGTCGGGCGCGCCGATGAGGCTGAGCAGCGCCCGGCCCGTGTCCTCGGGCGGCGCCAGGCTCGCCGGGTCGACCTCGGCCGGCCGCGGCGCCGCGGTCCACGGCCGGTCGTATTCGGGCGAGGCCTCGGCCAAGGGGTCGATGGGCAGGTCGCCGACCACCGCGCCGTCCATCTTGAGCACCATGCGCCCGGTCTCGGTCAGGCGCCCGACGACGGCGAAGTCCAGGTCCCACTTCTCGAACACCGCGCGCGCCAGGTCCTCCTTGCCGGGCTTGAGTACCATGAGCATGCGCTCCTGGCTCTCCGAGAGCATGATCTCGTAGGCGGTCATGGCCGCTTCGCGGCAGGGCACCGTGTCCAGGTCCAGCTCGACCCCCAGGCCGCCCTTGGAGGCCATCTCGAAGGACGTGCAGGTCAGCCCGGCCGCGCCCATGTCCTGGATCGCGACGATGGCGTCGGTCGCCATCAGCTCCAGGCAGGCCTCGATCAGGAGCTTTTCCGTGAAGGGGTCGCCGACCTGCACGGTCGGGCGCTTCGTCTCGGAGCCCGCGCCGAACTCGGCCGAGGCCATGGTCGCGCCGTGGATGCCGTCGCGCCCGGTCTTGGAGCCGACGTAGACCACCGGGTTGCCGGCGCCGCTCGCCCCGGAGGTGAAGATCCGGTCCTTGGGCGCGATGCCCACGGTCATGGCGTTGACCAGGATGTTGCCGTCGTAGCCGGCGTCGAAGTTGACCTCGCCGCCGACCGTGGGCACGCCGACGCAGTTGCCGTAGTCGCCGATGCCCGCGACCACGCCGGCCAGCAGGTGCCGGGTCTTGGGGTGGTCCGGATCGCCGAAGCGGAGCGCGTTCAGGTTGGCCACCGGCCGCGCGCCCATGGTGAAGACATCGCGCAGGATGCCGCCGACCCCGGTCGCGGCGCCCTGGTAGGGCTCGATATAGCTCGGGTGGTTGTGGCTCTCCATCTTGAAGACCGCGGCCAGGCCCTCGCCGATGTCGATGACCCCGGCGTTCTCGCCCGGCCCGTGGATCACCTGGGGGCCCTCGGTCGGCAGGGTCTTGAGCCAGATCTTGGACGACTTGTAGGAGCAGTGCTCCGACCACATGACCGAGAAGATGCCGAGCTCGAGCAGGTTCGGCTCGCGCCCCAGAACCTCGATCACGCGCGCGAATTCGGCCTCGCTCAGGCCGTGCTCGGCGACGATCTCGGGGCTGATCTCGCCGCTGGTTTGGAGGTTCGCGCGCACGGCCGCGCTCACGACAGCGCCGCGACCAGGCCGTCGAACAGGGGCCGCCCGTCGGTGCCGCCCAAGGCCGGGTCGGCCAGGCGCTCCGGGTGCGGCATCATGCCGAGCACGGTCTTGGCCTCGTTGAACACCCCGGCGATGTTGCGCGCCGCGCCGTTGGGGTTGGCCTGCGCGGTCATCTCGCCATCCTGGTCGCAGTAGCGGAAGGCGATCTGACCGCGCGCCTCGAGGCGCTCGAGCTGGTCCTCGCCGGCCACGTAGTTGCCGTCGTGGTGGGCGACCGGCACGCGCAGGGTCTGGCCGGTCTCGTAGGCGCTGGTGAACAGGGACTGGCTGGTCTCGACCCGGATCAGGACGTCGCGGCAGACGAACTTCAGGCTCGCGTTGGGCAGGAACGCGCCGGGCAGCAGGCCGGTCTCGGTCAGGACCTGGAAGCCGTTGCAGATGCCGAGCACGGGCACGCCCTTGCGGGCCCGGCGCACCACCTCGCGCATGGCCGGCGAGTGCGCCGCCATGGCGCCGCAGCGCAGGTAGTCGCCGTAGGCGAAGCCGCCCGGCAGGACGATGAGGTCGACCTTGTCGAAGTCCGCGTCCTTGTGCCAGACCATGACCGGCGCGCCGTCACCGGCCCTCTTGGCGCCGGGACCGGCCCGCATGGACCGGCCGAGCGCGACCTGGACGTCGCGGTCGCAGTTCGATCCGGGGAAGACGATGATCGCGGCTTTCATCCCGGCTCAACACTCCGGTTCATCGCGGCGCCTCGCTCACGGGGGCGTCGGAGCCATCCGATGCAGCATCGAGCTCGATCGTATAGTTCTCGATCACGGTGTTGGCGAGCAGCTTCTCGCACATCTCGCGCAGGCGCACGCGCGCGGCCTCCGGGTCCCGTTCGGCGATTTCCAGGTCGATCACCTTGCCCTGGCGGACCGCCTCGACGCCGGCGAAGCCGAGCGCGGCCAGGGCGTGCTGAATCGCCTTGCCTTGCGGGTCGAGAATCCCGGGCTTCAGGGTCACGTGGACGCGGGCTTTCACTGGGCGCAGCTTCCGAATCGAGAAGGCCGGGTCCGGCGGGGAGCGGGACTGTAACGGCGCCGCGCGGCCTTTACAAGGCGCCCCGGCATAGCACGTGCAGGCGCCCCCGGGGGCCGCGATCAGGTTCGAATATGGCAGGAAATCAATATTAAAATCAATACGTTCTACGAAAGTTATACAGAGGTTGCCCACAGAATCATCCACACGGTTCTCTTCCCGGCATCTTGTCGGCGCGCGCGATTCCGGGGATACTCCCGGCCCCTGGTTCGACTTTTGAGCGGTAACACCCGGATGGTCAGTCCGTACCTTCTTATACCAAGGAGCGCTTGAGTTGACTCGGGGGGTTTCCCTTCGGCGCGGTTTTGTGATTCTCTCGGCCCCTACTAGATATGGGGGTTACCATGGGATCATCACTCAAGATACGGGATGATTTGACGCCTTTGGGGCTTCGGCGATGGGCTCGTAAGGAGGCGCGAGGGCAGCCGGCTGCGCGGGCCTATGCGATCGCGAACGCGCTCGAGGGGATGAGCCGGGCCGAGGCGGCGCGGCGGGCGGGGATGGAGCGCCAAGCGCTGCGCGACGCGGTGCTTCGCTACAACGCCGAAGGCTTGTCCGGGCTTTACGACCACCCGAAGGGCCGCCCGCCGCGTCGCCTCACGCAAGGCGAGGAAGCGGCGCTGGCGGCGGTGATCCTAGAGGGGCCGGACCCCGAGCGCGACGGGGTCTGCGCCTGGACCCGGGCCGACTTGTGCCGCTGGATGGAAGCGCATTTCAGCAAAACCTACCACCCCTCCAGCCTGACCCGGGTGCTGCGACGGTTGGGCTTTTCGCGGCAGAAGATACGACCGGCGCACCCGCAAAGAGACGCCGAGGCGCAGGAGCGCTTCAAAAAAAGGGGCTCCGCGCGGCCCTGAAGGCGGCCGCCGAAGCGCATCCCGACAAGCGCATCGAGCTCTGGTTCCAGGACGAGGCCCGCGTCGGCAATAAGGGCCGGGTCTGCCACCGCTGGTGGCTCCGGGGCCGGCGCGCCCCGGGCCCGCGTCAGATCGGCTACCAGTGGGCCTACATCTTCACCGCCGTGTGCCCGGCCACCGGCGAGGACTTCACCCTCGTGCTGCCCACCGTCAACGCCAAGGTCATGGACCTGTTCCTCGCCCGCTTCGCCGCCACCCGGCCAGACGACGCACACGCCGTGATCGTGCTCGACGGCGCCGGCTGGCACGACCGCCGCGCGCTTGAGGTCCCGGACAACCTCACCCTGGCGCCCTTGCCATCCTACAGTCCGGAACTCAACCCGGTCGAGCGGGTCTGGCTTTATCTGCGCGAGCGCTTCCTCTCGCTCCGCGTCCTCGACGACACCGAAGCCATCATCGAGGCTTGCTGCCAGGCCTGGGTTGCCCTCACCGAAGAGCCAGATCGTATCCGATCCCTCTGCGCCTATCCTTGGATCATAAAGGTCAGTTCATAGACTCGCTGGTATTATATCCCGCCCGCCCCCTCACTTCATCTTCCTTCTCAGGTGGTTGAGCAGGTCGATGCGGGTTATCAGGCCGAGGAACTTGTCGCCGTCGAGCACGATGGGCACGTGGTCGGCGCGGAAGATGGGCAGCAGCTCCTCGAGCCGCGCGTCGGCCTGGATCGTCTCGATCTTCGAGATCATGGCGTCCTTGACCGGCGCCTTGAAGCGTTCCTCGTCGCGGATCACCTCGAGCAGGATATCGCTCTCGTCGACGATGCCGACGATGTGCTCCTCGTCGCCCATGACCGGCAGCTGGGAGATGTCGTAGAGCTTCATGCGCCCGTAGGCGATGAGCAGGGTATCCTCGGGCGAGACGAAGACCGTGTCGTGCTCCTTGTGGCGCCGGGTGATGAAATCCCGCAGGTCGCCGTGCCGCTCGAGCTGGATGAAGCCCTGGTCGATCATCCAGAAGTCGTTGAACATCTTGGTCAGGTACTTGTTGCCGCTGTCGCAGACGAAGGTGACGACCCGCTTGGACTCGGTTTGCGCGCGGCAGTAGCGTAGCGCGGCGGCGATCAGGGTGCCCGAGGAGGAGCCGGCCAGGATGCCCTCCTTCTCCAAGAGTTCGCGTGCGACGTGGAAGGCCTCGGCATCGGAGATGGTGTAGGCCGTCTTGGTCCGCGACAGGTCGCAGATGGGCGGCAGGAAGTCCTCGCCGATGCCCTCGACCAGCCACGAGCCGACCTCCTTGGAAAGCGCGCCGGTCTCGACGTATTCGGCCAGCACCGAGCCCTCCGGGTCGGCCAGAACCATCTCCAGATCGGGCGCGACCCCGGCGAAGTAGCGCGACAGGCCGGTGATCGTGCCGCCCGAGCCGACGCCGCACACGACCGCGTCCAGGTCGTGCTCCATCTGCTCCCAGATCTCGGGCCCGGTGGTGGTCTCGTGGGCCAGCGGGTTGGCCGGGTTGGCGAACTGGTTGACGTAGAAGGCGCCGGTCTCGCCGGCGATGCGCGCGGCCATGTCCTGGTAGTACTCCGGGTGGCCCTTGCCGACGTCCGAGCGGGTCAGCAGCACCTCGGCGCCGAGCGCCTTGAGGTGGAAGATCTTCTCCTGGGCCATCTTGTCGGGTACCACGATAATCAGGCGGTAGCCCTTCTGCGCCGCGACCAGCGCCAGCCCGAGGCCGGTGTTGCCGGCGGTTGCCTCGATGATGGTGCCGCCGGGCTCCAGCGTGCCGTCGCCCTCGGCGGCCTCGATCATCGATTTGCCGATGCGGTCCTTGATCGAGCCGCCCGGGTTCTGGTTCTCCAGCTTCAGGAACAGCCGGCATGGGCCGGCATCCAGTTTCCTGGCCTCGATGAGCGGCGTGTTGCCGATGCTCTCGAGCACGTTGTGAAAGACGGGGGCGGACATGGCTGCACCTTCGAATTGGACCGCTACGGCGCCTGTTAAAGTGACCCGCCCGGCCGCGCCCCGCAAGCCCCCAAGGAACGTGTGGCTGCTCAGCGCTCCGTGATCGGCGCGTCCTGGACCAGGCCCTCGTCCGAGCGGGCCGAGAGCACGCGGGTCGGGAAGCCGCCGGCCTCCAACGCGGCGATGATCTCGTGCACGTGCTCGGCGTTGCGGGTCTCGATGACCGCGTCCACGTCGGCCTGCTTGGCGGGCACGTCGTAGAACAGGCGCTGGTGGTAGACCTCGATGATGTTTCCCCCCGTCTCGCCGATCAGGCGCGCCACGTTGGCCAGCACGCCGGGCCGGTCGATGATGCCGATCCTGAGCCGCACCATGCGCCCGTCGCGCACCAGGCCCCGGGTCAGCACCCAGGACAAAAGGCGCACGTCGATGTTGCCGCCGCAGATGACCACGCCGACCTTGCGCCCGGCGAAGCGCTCCTTCTCCTTCATGAGCGCCGCCACCCCGGCCGCGCCGGCGCCCTCGGCGACGATCTTCTGCTGCTCGACCAGGACGTGGACCGCGGTCTCGATCAGGGCCTCGTCGACCAGCAGGATGTCCTCGACCAGCTCCTCGATGATCGGGCGGGTCAGCGCGCCCGGGTTCTTGACCGCGATGCCGTCGGCCAGCGTCTGCCCGCCGGCGCTCGGCGCCAGCTCGTTGACGGCCTGGTACATGGACGGGAAGAGCTCGGCCTCGACCCCGATCATCTCGATCTCCGGCTTGACCGACTTGGCCGCGATGGCGATGCCCGAGATGATGCCGCCGCCGCCGATCGGCACCACGATGGCGTCGAGCTCCGGCTGGTCCTCGAGCATCTCGAAGCCGATGGTGCCCTGGCCGGCGACGATCTTGGGGTCGTCGTAGGGGTGCACGAAGGTCAGGTTCTCCTGGTCCGCGATCTCGCGCGCGGCGACCGCCGAGGCGTCCAGGGTGTCGCCGAGCAGCACCACCCGCGCGCCCAGCTCCCGGGTGCGCTCGACCTTGGTGAAGGGGGCGAACTCGGGCATCACGATGGTCGCCGGGATGCCGAGGCGCCGGGCGTGATGGGCGACCCCTTGGGCGTGGTTGCCGGCCGACATGGCGATGACGCCGTACCCGGCCTGCTCCGCGGTCAGGCTCTTGAGCTTATTGAGCGCGCCGCGGTCCTTGAACGAGCCGGTGTATTGCTGGTTCTCCAGCTTCAGGTAGAGCTCGCAGCCCAGGATCTCGCTCAGGCGTGGCGCGGCCACCAGCGGCGTGCGCATGACCTCGCCCTCGATCTCCTTGGCGGCGGCCTTGATGTCCGAAGCGCTGACCGTCATCGTGCGATTCTCCCCTCACGGTTTACGAGCCTGCTGGAATGAGCCTCAGCCGGTCCGTCGATTCTGTCTCCGTACCGTCCAGCTTTAGATAGATACCGTCGCGCCAGCGCTCCGCCAAGTTGCCGTAGAGCGGCGAGAGCGGGTTTCCCGACTGGCCGGTGGCGATCATGAAGCGCGAATCGTCCAGCTTGGCCAAGTCGTAGACCGCGCGGTAGCCGGGTCCGTGGATGTCCTCGAACAGGCTGTCGCGCGGCCCGGTCACCCGGACGCCCGCTTTGTTGAGGGTGTAGTTGCCGCCGTCGGTTTCGACCGCGTAGCCGAAGAGGACGTCGAACCCGGGCATCCGGCTGAACACCGGATGGGCAAAGCGCGCGATATGCGCCTCGCCCCAGCGCAGCCGGTCCAGGGGCTGTCCGAAGCGCAGCGCCAGGCCGTCGAGGGCGGCCTCCAGCGCCGTGGCCAGTTGCGCCGCGCAGTCCTCGCGCGCCTCGGTGCCGATATCGTCGCACCAGACCTGGCCGTCGGTCAGGATGCGCGCGAGCAGATCCATCTTGGGATATTGAAAGTCGGCGAAGGCCTCGCCCAGCTCGTCGGACAGGAGAACCCGGTTCAGCTCCCGAATCCAGGAAAAGAAAACCAGCGGCGCCGCCTGCTCGCGGTCCATGCGTCCGTCCCATTCGCCGAGCACCGTCAGCGCCAGGCGGCCCTCGTCGGTGTCCGGCTTGGCCTCGAGCAAGAGCGGCAGCAGCTCCCGGACGCCGAGCGACACGATATCCTGTTGCATGGCGCGCGCGCCTTGCGGAGTCCGCCCCGGGTCGCCCGGACCGTCGAGCATCTCGTTGATGCGCCGGGCGCGGTAATGGTCCGCCCAATCGGCGGTGATCAGGTGCGGGTAGCCGTCGGGAACGATCTTGTTGTTGGCCGCGACCAAGCGCCCGGAGCGCGGGTTCACGGTCATCGGCAGCTCGTCGAAGGGGATGAAGCCGGTCCAGTCGAACTCGCCGCTCCAGCCCGGCACCGGGGCGCGGCCGTCGCCCCGCTTGCGAATCGGCACCCGCCCGGGGGCGATGAAGCCGATCGTGCCGCCGGTATCGGCGTAGACGATGTTCTGCTGTGGGCTATGGAAGTTGCGGAGCGCGGCCAGGAACCCGTCCCAGTCGCGCGCGCGGGTGATGCCGTGGAGCGCCTCCGCGGTGCGATCGTCGGCGCGTAGCGCCGGCCAGGCGAGCGCGAGAACGGTCTCGGCGGCGGCCGCGCCTGGCGCCCGCGCCGCGGCCTCGGAGACGACCGGACCGTGGCGCGTCGCGCGCACGGTGATGCGCTCGGCCTCGGCGCCGTTCACCGCGATGACCTCCTCGCGGGTTTCGAAGAGGCGCGGCCCCTCGGGCGTCCGGTAGCGCGCGGGATCGTCGTCGGCGACCTTCTCGATGAAGAAATCCTGGGCGTCGCCTTGGGTGTTCGTGAAGCCCCAGGCGATGCGGCCGTTGTGGCCGAAGACGACGAAGGGCATGCCCGGCGCGGTGGCGCCGGTTACCGTCAGCTCCGGCGTCTCGATGCGCGCCAGGTACCACTGGCCGGGCGCGGACAGGCCCAGGTGCGGGTCGTTGGCCAGGATCGGGCGGCCGCTTTCGGTCCGGCTGCCGGCCAGCACCCAGGAATTGGAGGCGCCGTTGGACGCCAGGTCCCCCAGGTCCCAGGGAAGCTTCGCGCCCAGGCGCTCGAGCGCCACGCCGTCGAGCGCCGCGCCGTCGAGCGCCACGCCGTCGAGCAGAGCGGCCAGATCCGGGATCGTGACCGGCGCCCCGGCCGGATAGTCCGGCCACAGAAAATCGATCTGATCGGGCCTCAGGCGGCGCGCCAGGCGCGCGCGCAGCAGCTCGTCGCGGCGGTTGCCGGCAAGCCGTAACGCCATGAGCCGGCCCCAGACCAGGCTGTCCGCCGGGCGCCAGGGTTCGGGCGTATACCACAGGAATTGGAATTCGGGCGGCAGCGGCCCGCCCGGCTCCGCGAGGAAGGCGTTGACGCCGGCCGCGTAGGCTTCGAACAGGGCGCGCACGGGTGCGGAGAGATGCGCGACGTTGGCCTCGGCGACCCGGTAGAGCCCGAGCCTGCGCATGAAGCGGTCGTGTTGCAGGGTCGCCGATCCCAGGATCTCGGACAGGCGGCCGGCGCCGATGCGGCGCATGAGGTCCATCTGCCAGAGGCGGTCCTGGGCGTGGACGTAGCCGAGCGCCACCGCGGCATCACGCTCGTTTCCCGCGCGGATGGTGACCAGGCCGTCGGCGTCGCGCAGCACCTCGACGGTTGCCTCGAGCCCGGCGATCTCGATCGTGCCCTCGGTTTTTGGCAGGGAGCCGCGCAGCCACAGGTAGCCGCCGCCGGCGCCGAGCGCGAACAGCAGCGCGATTGCGCCGCCGGTGCGCAGGGTCCAGACCAAGAACCGCTTCATGTCGGTATCGTGCGCTCCCGAACCCTTGGCCGAGGGGGCGAATCCCCGCTATGACGGGACAAATTACCCCGGCGGGTGGGTAATACCAAAGGTCCTTGATATCGACCCATAGAGATCGGGCGGGCGAAGCGACGGAGGCGTTTGTTCCATGGCCGCCGAAGGTTCCACCAAGGTCGTCATCGCCGCGTTCATCGGCAACGCGCTGATCGCCGTGACCAAGTTCGTGGCGGCCGGCCTGACCGGCAGCTCGGCCATGTTCAGCGAGGCGATCCACTCGATCGTCGATACCGGCAACCAGGCGCTCTTGCTGTATGGCATAAAGCGCGCGGCGCGCCCGGCCGATGCGCGCCATCCCTTCGGCTACGGCCGCGAGCTCTACTTCTGGGCCTTCGTCGTCGCGGTCATGATCTTCGCCGCCGGCGCCGGCGTGTCGATCTACGAGGGCGTGAACAGGATCCGGCACCCGGAGCCGATCACCGACGCCTACCTCAACTACATCGTGCTCGGCCTGGCCATCGTCTTCGAGGGCGGATCGTTCTGGGTCGCCTTCAGGGAGTTCAACAAGGTCAAGGGTGGGCGCGGCTACCTGGCCGCGGTCCGGGTCAGCAAGGACGCCGCGCTGTTCACGGTCCTTCTGGAGGACGCCGCGGCGCTGGCCGGCCTGGCGATCGCACTCGTCGGCATCGCGCTCGCCGAGGTGCTCGGCCTGCCGGCGCTGGACGGCGCCGCCTCGGTCCTGATCGGCCTGGTGCTGGCCGGGGTCGCGGCGCTGCTCGCCTACGAGACCAAGGGGCTGTTGATCGGCGAGGCCGCCGATCCGGCGGTGATCGCCGAGGTGCGGCGGATCGTCGGCGCCGAGCACGGCGTCGACCGCATCAACGAGATCCTGACCATGCACATGGGCCCGCGCGACGTGCTCCTGAACTTGAGCCTCGACTTCCGCTCCGCGTTGACCTCGGACGAGGTCGAGGCGGAGGTCGCGCGCCTGGAACGCCAGATCAAGGCCGCCTTCCCCGAGATCACCCGCATCTTCATCGAGGCCGAGGCGCGCCGGCGTTAGCGCGGGGGCTTTCCCAAGTTTCCCGGATTATTCCTCTGAAGAAATTTTCTTTCCCACCATTGCATAAAAACCGGGGAAGGTGTAGCTTTGTGACGGCGCGGCGATAACGCGGGAATCCCGCGCAATTCGCCGTATCCGGATGGAGGTTCGAGGCCATGTGCGGGATCGCCGGAATACTGTTCAAGCACGCCGAGGTCGGTCTGGAAACCGGCAAGGCGCTGATCGACATGCTCGACGGCTGCCAGCACCGCGGGCCCGATTCGACCGGCTTTGCGCTCTACGGCGCCGAGCGCGCCGACGAGCTCAGGCTGCGCTTCTTCGTCGGCGAGGGAGAGGCGGCGGAAGACTCGGTGCGGCGCATAAAACAAGCACTGGCCCAGCATCAGGCGCGCATCATCGAGGACCAGCGCATCGGCAACGATTACCGCGCGCGGGTCGCCTTCCGCGGCGATGTGCGGAAATTCTCCTACGCCATGGAGCACGCCGCCCCGGGCGCCAAGGTGATCTCGATCGGCGAGAGTCTGGAGATCGTCAAGGACGTGGGCACCGCGCACCGGGTCGACGAGCGCTACAACGTCCACGACTTCGCCGGCAGCCACGGCCTCGGCCACGTGCGCCTGGCCACCGAGTCCGATGTCAAGCCCGAGGCCGCGCATCCGTTCTGGGCGACCGGCTTTGCCGACGTGGCCATCGTCCACAACGGCCAGATCACCAACTACTGGAAGATGCGCCGGCGTCTCCAGCGCCGCGGCTTCGAGTTCACCACCGACAACGACAGCGAGCTGATCGCGGTCTACCTGGCCGACAAGCTGTCCCAGGGCGTGCCCCTCAAGGAGGCGCTCAAGATGTCGATCGACGATCTCGACGGCACCTTCTCGTTCCTGGTCTCGACCAAGGACGAGATCGGCTACGCCAAGGACCGCCTGGCCGCCAAGCCGATGATCATGTACGAGACCGACGACCTGATCGCGATCGCCTCGGAGGAGGTCTCGCTCAACCGCTTGTTTCCGGGCCAGGCGCTCGACACCAGGGAGCCGCCGCCGGGGAGCTACGACACATGGTCGCGATCGACCTAGCCGAAACTTCGGTCCGCGAGGCCAACGAGCGCATCCGCGAGGCCGGTGCGCGCGGCGAGGACGTCGAGGTCCTCAACCCCGACGCGCGCCATCACATCGGCGTCGGCCTGACCGATCCGATCACGGTGCGGGTGCGCGGCTCGGCCGGCTACTTCTGCGCCGGGTTGACCGACGGCCCGCGCTTCGAGGTCGACAACAACACCGGCTGGGGCCTGGCCGACAACATGTACCAGGGCTCGGTCGTGGTCGGCGGCAACGCCGGCGCGATCGCCGGCGTGGCGATCCGCGGCGCCGAGGTCGTGGTCAAGGGCAACCTGGGCTCGCGCGCCGGCCAGGTGATGAAGGCGGGCACGCTGCTTTGCGCCGGCAACGCCAACTTCATGGCCGGCTACATGATGTACGGCGGGCGCATCGTCATCCTGGGCGAGTCCGGCGAGCGCCTGGGCGAAGACATGACCGGCGGCGAGATCTATCTCGGCGGCAAGCTGCATTCCCTCGGCTCGGACGCCATGGTGACCGACATCTCGCGCGACGAGATCGATTCGGTCATGGAGTTCCTCGACCGCTACGAGATTCCCTTCAAAGGCAGCCTGCAAAAGGTGGTCAACGCGGGCAAGAATCTGCGCTACGGCACGACCGAGCCGACCGTGCGCTCGCTGCCCTTCTTCACCTTCTCCGATGACTGCGATTACTGGAACCGCAAGATCCAGGAGGACATCTACGTCAAGGCGCAGATCGGCCGTTACCGGGTGCGCGGCTACGGTGGTGCGCGTTCCGTGCCGCACCTGAGCGACCTGGCGTTCAAGAACGATCTGGCGCGCCTCGGCGAGGAGAAGGACCCGGTCTCCAAGGTTGAAATGCGCACCCTCATCGGCGGCAAGAACGGCGCCCGGGCGCTCGATCTCTCCATGCCGCTGATGATCGCGCCGATGAGCTACGGCGCGCTCAGCCGCTCGGCCAAGCAGGCGGTCGCCATCGCCTCGGGCCTCTCGGACATCGCCGAGAACACCGGCGAGGGCGGCATGAGCGACGCCCAGCGCGACGCCGCCAAGCAGCTCATCTTCCAGTGCCTGGGCGGGCGCCTGGGCTGGAACATCCACGACATGCGGCGCGCCGACGGGCTCGAGATCTACATCTCCCAGGGCGCCAAGCCCGGCTTCGGCGGCCAGCTCATGGCCAAGAAGGTGACCAAGGAGCTGGCCGCGATCCGCGGCATCCCGGCGGGCATCGACCTGCGCTCGCCCTCGCGCCACCCGGACATCCTGGGCGCCGACGACCTGGTCATCAAGGTCGAGGAGTTCCGCGAGGCGACCGGATACAAGCTGCCGGTCAGCGTCAAGCTGGGCGCCGGGCGCATCCACGACGACATCAAGATCGCGGTCAAGGACGGCTTCGACTTCGTCGAGCTGGACGGGATGCAAGGCTCCACCGGCGCCGGCGGCGCCGAGGTCATGGAGTACGTCGGCATCCCCACCATCGCCGCCATCGTCGCGGCGCTGGACGCGCTCGACGACATCGGCTGCCGCGACAAGATCGAGATCGTGCTCATGGGCGGGGTGCGCGACGGCATCGACGCGGTCAAGGTGCTGTGCCTGGGCGCGGACGCGGCCGCCATGGGCACCTCCGCGATCATCGCCGGCGGCTGCATCGCCTGCATGCAGTGCCACGTCGGCCAATGCGTGACCGGCATCGCGACCCAGGACCCGGAACACGAGGCGCGCTACAAGGTGAAGGCCGAGGCCCAGCACATTCACCGGTTCCTGGAGACGGTGCGCTGGCAGATCGCCGCGCTCACCCACGCGCTCGGCTACGACCACGTGCGCCGGCTGAACCGCGACGACCTGGTGGCGCTGACCCCCGAGGCGGCCGAGATCACCCGCCTGCCCTATGCGCCCGAGTACCGGGAGCGCGAGGCCGCGCTGCTCGGCAAGGCGGGCTGAGATGGCGCTCGAGCGCACGCCCGACGGCGTCACCGAGAAGCTCCTGCCCGAGGAGGAGCTGGAGGACGACACCGGCGATCTGCACTTCGTGCCGGCGCCGTGCCAGGTCGCCTGTCCGGTGGGCACCGACGCGCCGTCCTATATCGCCTATATCTGGGAGGGCAAGTTCGCCGAGGCCTTCGAGGCGATCACCGCGACCAATCCCTTCAGCTCGATCTGCGGCCGGGTGTGCGACGCGCCCTGCGAGCCGGCGTGCCGGCGCACGGCCGCCGACGGCACCGTGCAGATTCGTAACTTGAAGCGCTTCGTCATGGACAAGGTCGGCCACGACTACGACCCGCCGGCGGTGCACGTGACCCGCAAGGAGACGGTCGGCGTGGTCGGCGCCGGCCCGGCCGGCATGGTCGCCGCCCACGACCTCTGCATGGCCGGGTACGGGGTCCAGGTCTACGAGATGACCGAGAAGATCGGCGGCATGATGGTCTGGGGCATCCCGGCGTTCCGCCTGCCGCCCGGGATCATCGACGAGGACATCGAGCGGCTGCAGAAGCGCTGCCCGGGGCTCGAGGTGCATCTGAACACGGCGCTCGGGCGCGACGTGACGCTGGACGAGCTCAAGGACCGCCACGACGCGGTGCTGCTGACCATCGGCGCCTGGTGGGGCAAGGCCATGAACGTGCCCGGCGAGGACGACGCCCGGGTCATCGACGGCGTCGAGTTCCTGCGCCGGATCAACGCCGGCGCGCGGCCCGAGCTGCCCGAGACCGTGGTCGTGATCGGCGGCGGCGATGTCGCCATGGACGCCTGCCGCGTCGCCCTGCGCCTGCCCGGATGCGAGCGGGTCAAGGTGGTCTACCGGCGCGGGCCCGAGGAGATCCCGGCGCGCAAGATCGAGCTCGAGGGTGCGATCGAGGAGGGCGTCGAGTTCGTCTACAACACGCGCCAAATCGCGGTCGTCGCGAACGGGGCGGGGCTGAACTTACGCTGCGTCAAGACCGAGCCCGGCGAACCCGGCGCCGACGGCCGGCGGCGTCCCGTGGATGTGGCCGGCAGCGAGCACGACATCGCCTGCGGCATGGTCATCGCCGCGGTCGGCCAATACGCCGCCTGCGAGGATCTGGAGGGGCGCGGGCTGATGGCCGGCGACCGGGTCAAGGCCGGGTTCGACGCCATGCGCACCGAGGACCCCAAGGTCTTCGCCGCCGGCGACGGCGCCTTCGGCGGCTCGACCATCGTCATGGCCATGCACCACGGCCAGCGCGCCGCCTACTACATCAAGGCCTTCCTGGAGGGCCGCGACGACCCGATGCCCTACCGCACGCCCTATCGCACACGGCGCGTGCGGGTCGCCCAGGACAACCGCTGGGAGCTGCTCGCCATGCAGGAGCCGGAGTTCTTCGGCCTCGGCAAGACGCCCATCGAGTTCCCGGAGATCGAGTCGACCTACGACGGGGAGGCGGCGCGCGACGAGGCGGCGCGCTGCTACCGCTGCGACGCCGAGACCGGCTCGGCGGACTACGCGGTGGACCACCGCGAGGACATCTTCGCCATGGCGCGGATCGACCTGAACGACCACGCCCGCCTCAAGGCGATGCTCGAGAAGCGCCTGCCGCCACGCGCCAATCCCTTCCCGGCGGACCGCCCGGCGGCGCTCGACGATTTGGTGTTCCTACCGGCCAATCTCTCGCGCCTGGTCATCGACCCCTACCGCGAGGCTTGCAAGATCAGCACCGAAATCGGGAACCTGGAGCTGCCGCTGCCGTTCTTCGTCACCGGCTTCGACGACGCGCCCGACGACGTGCGCCGCGGCGTGGCCCTGGGCCTGATCGAGGCCGAGAGCGGCTACATCGGGGTCAAGCCGATCGACGACAAGGTACGCTGGCTGCAGCTCGTCGTGCCCGGCCAGATCGCGCCGAGCGCCGAGGCCGCGGCGCTGGTTTACGCGCTCGGCCACCGGTTCCGGGAACCGGCGGCCAAGCGCCTGCACGGCAACCAGGCACTCGGCCTGGCGGTCTCCGCGCCAAGCGTCCTTGAAGCGGCGATCCCCTACGCGCTCGAACATGGTTTCGACTTGCTGCTACTGGACGCGACCGGGCGCCTGGGCGCGCCCTGGGCCGAGCTCGCCGGCGCGCCGGACCTGACCATCCTGCGCGACGCCATCCGCATCCTGCGCCGCCTGGATCGGGAGGAGGAGATCGACCTGGTCTACTTCGGCGGCATCCGTTCGGGCACCGACGCGGCCAAGGTGATCGCGCTCGGCTGCAAGGCCGCGGTGCTCGGCGTGCCGGTGGCGCTGGCCGCCGGCGGCGAGATCACCGACGGCCAGAGCTTGCGCTTCGCCCCCGACCACGGCGAAGAGGAGCGCGGCGCGGCGGTCGCCAACATCATCAAGGCGAGCTGCGGCGAGGCCTCGATGATGGCGCGCTGCACCGGCAAGACCAAGCTGCACAACCTCGAGCCCGAGGACCTGCGCGCGCTGACCCTGGCCACCCGCGACGCCACCGACGTCCTGCTGGTGGG
>JACZWN010000200.1 GCA_022572105.1 Pseudomonadota bacterium
CCCCGGCGAGGTCGGCCTGGCTGTTCCAGTCCCCGCCGGTCATGGCGCATCTCCCAGCCCCTCGGCCCCCAGCCCCTCGGCCAGCGTCCGCATGGCCGGCGCGAGGTTCTGGCCCGAGGCGATGACCCGCGCGCCGCGAGTCAGCCCGTCACCGGCGAGGATGTCGCTGCACCAGCCGCCCGCGCCCTCGACCAAGGCGACGCCGGCGCAACTGTCCCAGGTGTTCATGTGGTCCTCGTAGTAGCCGATATAGCGGCCGGCGGCGACGTAGGCGAGCGACAGCGCGCCGCTGCCGGAGCGGTGGTAGATCCCGCCGGCGCGCAGCAGGCGCTCGAGCACGGCCAGGGTCTCGTCGAGCGGACGCCGCAGCGAGACGCCGACCTCCACCATGCCGTCGCCGAAGCCGGACGCCTCGTGGACCCGGATCGGACGGCCGTTGCAGAACGCGCCCAGGGCCGGGCCGCCGGTGAAGGTCTCGCCGACCACCGGATCGTGGACCACGCCAAGCTGCACCCCGCTCTCGCTGGCCATTCCGATCGAGACGCACCAGCTGGGGATGCCGGCCAGGAAGCACTGGGTGCCGTCGATTGGATCGACGATCCAAACCGGCCCACCGCCGCCCCCCCCGGGGCCCTGCTCGGCAACATGGCCGGCGCCGTCATCGCCGCCCTCCTCGCCGATCACCCGCTCGCCCGGGAAGGCGGCCGCCAGGCGCTCCCGGATCAGGACTTCGACCGCGCGGTCCGCCTCGCTGACCAGGTCCTGGGGGCCCTTGGTCTCGATCCGCAGCCGGTTCCGTCTGTCGAACCAGGTCCGGGCCAAGATTCCGGCTTCGCGCGCGATCCGTTCGGTGACGGCTAGGCGTCGGTTCAATTCCGCTCGGTCCACAGGGTCTCTCCGTTCGATATCATAGGGTTAGGCCTGTTGATGTGGTTTGACGACCGCCGGATGGACAGGGAACCATTGAATCGCCTACGAAATAGTGGTGCTATTCTACAGATTGGCTCCAACCATGACAGCCGGGCAAGATGACCCCAATATGGCGGTGGAGTCTCAACAGAGGGAGGTTGGAAAAAAATGTTGAGAAGAAGCTTTGTCGCGGTTGCCGCGACGGTAGCCGTCTTGGCTGCCACGACGACCCTGGCGCAGGCCAGGGAGAAGTTGACCCTGTACTGCAGCCCGCAGATCGAATGGTGCAACCTGATGGTCGAGGCCTTCGAGAAGGAGACCGGCATCAAGGTCGCCATGACCCGCAAGAGCTCCGGCGAGACCTTCGCCCAGATCAAGGCGGAGTCGCGCAATCCGAAGGGCGACATTTGGTGGGGCGGCACCGGTGACCCGCACCTTCAGGCGGCCGAGGAAGGCCTGACCCAGGCCTACGATTCGCCGATGAGGAGCGAACTGCAGGACTGGGCGATCAGCCAGTCGAATTCGGCCAACGGCAAGACCATCGGCATCTACGCCGGTGCGCTCGGCTTCGGCTACAACACGGAAATTCTCGAGAAGAACAACCTGCCGGTGCCGAAGTGCTGGAAGGACCTGATCAAGCCGGTCTACAAAGGCCACGTCCAGATGGCGAACCCGAACTCCTCGGGCACCGCCTACACGACGCTCGCCACCATAGTGCAGCTGTTCGGCGAGGAGGGGGGCTTCGATTTCATGAAGGCCCTGCACAAGAACATCAACACCTACACCAAGTCCGGTTCGGCGCCGATCAAGGCGGCGGGCCGCGGCGAGAACACCATCGGTATCGTGTTCCTGCACGACGTGGTCACGCAGACCGTCAGCGGCTTCCCGATCGTCGCCGTGGCGCCCTGCGAGGGCACCGGCTACGAGGTCGGCTCGATGAGCATCATCAAGGGTGCGCGCAACCTGGAATCGGCCAAGAAGTTCTACGACTTCGCCCTGGGCAAGGCCATCCAGGAGCGGGCCAAGGAGGCCAAGGCCTACCAGGTGATGTCGAACAAGGCCGCGGTGCCGCCGAAGGAGGCGCCGAAGCTCGAGGACATCAAGCTGATCGACTACGACTTCAAGAAGTACGGTTCCTCGGCCGAGCGCAAGCGCCTGCTGGCCAAATGGGACGATGAAGTGAAGTCGCTGCCGAGATAATCGGCGCCCAGCGGCTTTCGTCGACGCGTGATCCCGGACCGTGCCCGCGAGGGCAGGGTCCGGGGACTCGCATGGCGCCTGTCTGACCGGCAAGCAGTCCCATGACTCGCAGACCGCTTCTTCTCTGGCAGCTTACCGGGTTGCTCGGCTTGGCGGTCCTGCCCTGGTATGCCATCGAGGACGGATTCTGGAACTTCGAGTGGCTGTTCGACGGCTATCCCTTCGACAGCGACTATGCGCCGCTGCTGTTCCTGTTTCTCCAGGGCGAGGCGCCCTGGCTGTGGCCGACCGCGGCGTTCCTCGCGGCCTCGACCTATGCCTTGCGGCGCGACAAGATCGACCCCGCCTACGCCGTCACCCTGCTGCTGGCCGGCGGCGGCGGCTTCGTCTACGTGCTGCTCCAAGGCTTCGCCATCGGCATCGACGGCTGGGAGTACCAGGTCTTGAACGACTTGTTCGGGCCGAGGGAGCGCCAGTACGGCATGGGCTATGGCGCGCTGCTGATCATGAGCGGATTGTTCTTCCTGTTCACCCAGGGCCTGGCGGCGCGCGGGGCGGTCAACGGCGACGTCTTCGTGGTCGGATCGATCGGGCTGATCGTCGTGGTGGTCGCGATCTTCATCTTCTTTCCGGTCTTCCACATCCTGATCAGCGCGGTCCAGGACAACGACCGCGTCTATTCCCTCACGGCGTTCACGGGCAAGCTGTTCAGCGCGAAGATATGGGGCCTGCACTGTCTTACCAGCACGCGCGGCTGCGGCGTCGCCTGGAACTCCTTCGTGCTGGCGGTCGCGGTCGGGGTCGGCTCGACGCTGCTCGGCCTCGCCTTCGCGCTGATCGCGACCCGCACGGGGTTTCGCTACAAGCGCGCGCTACGCGCCTTGACCGTTCTGCCGATCATCACGCCGCCCTTCGTCATCGGGCTCGCCCTGATCCTGCTGCTCGGCCAATCCGGCGTCGTCACGACCCTTCTCGAATGGGCCTTGGGCATCCATCCGAGCCGCTGGATCTACGGTTTCCCGGGGGTCTGGCTGGCCCAGATGCTGGCCTTCACGCCGATCGCCTTCTTGGTTCTGATCGGTGTCGTGGAGGGCGTCAGCCCGTCGATGGAGGAGGCGGCGCAGACCCTGCGCGCGGACGGCTGGACGACCTTCACCACGGTCTCCCTGCCGCTGATGCGCCCGGGCCTGGCCAACGCCTTCCTGCTCGGCTTCATCGAGAGCATGGCCGACTTCGGCAACCCGATGGTGCTGGGCGGCAACTTCGACGTGCTCTCGACCGAGATCTTTTTCGCCATCGTCGGCGCCCAGAACGACCAGGGCCGCGCCGCGGTCCTGGCGCTGGTGCTGCTCGCCTTCACGTTGGCGGCGTTCTGGCTCCAGCGCGTGTGGCTCGGCCGCAAGTCCTATGTGACGGTGACCGGCAAGGGCGACGCCGGGGTCCACGCCGCCTTGCCGAGACGGCTTACCTGGCTGGTGTTCGGCACCGCCCTTCCCTGGGCGGCAATGACGGTGGTGATCTACGCGATGATCATGTTCGGCGGCTTCGTCAAGATCTGGGGCCGAGATCATTCACTTACGCTGAAGCACTACATCGACGCCTTCGGGGTGACCGTCGGCGATTATGGATTGGTGTGGAGCGGCGGGGCCTGGAACTCGTTCTGGACCACGATCACCATCGCCGCGGTCTCGGCGCCGCTCACCGCCGGGTTGGGGCTGCTCGCCGCCTATCTGCTGGTGCGTCAGCGCTTCATGGGCAAGCACGTCTTCGAGTTCGGCACCATGCTGAGCTTCGCGATTCCTGGCACGGTGATCGGAGTGAGTTATGTCTTGGCCTTCAACGTGCCGCCCTTCGAGCTGACCGGCACCGGAGCGATCCTGGTGATCTCCTTCATCTTCCGCAACATGCCGGTCGGAGTGCGCGCGGGCATCGCCTCGATGTCGCAGCTCGACCCGGCGCTCGACGAGGCCTCCCTGACGCTGGGCGCCAATTCCTGGAAGACGGTCCAGCGGGTCATCATGCCGCTGCTGCGCCCGGCGATCCTGGCCGCCATGGTCTACAGCTTCGTGCGCGCCATGACCGCGGTCAGCGCGGTGATCTTCCTGGTCAGCGCCGAATACCATATGGCCACGGCCTACATCCTGGGCCGGGTCGAGAACAACGACTACGGCATCTCGATCGCCTATAGTTCGGTGTTGATCCTGGTCATGTTGGTGGCCGTCGGGCTGTTCCAGCTGATCATCGGCGAGCGGCGGATCGGCCGGCGGACGCGCGACAGCGAGCCGGCGCCAGTCTTGGCCGGCTAGAAAAATGGGGAGGAGGGGACCCGCGATGAGCAGCGACCTCGGCGGCCAGGCCGCATCGGTACGCTTCGAGAACGTGACCAAGGCGTTCGGCGATGTGGTCGCCGTCGACGGCATCTCCTTCGATATCGAAGCCGGCAATCTGGTCACCCTGTTGGGCCCCAGTGGCTGCGGCAAGACCACCACGCTGCGCATTATCGCGGGCCTGGAGATGGTGAACCGGGGCCGCATCCTGATCGGCGGCCGGGACGTGACCCTGCTGCCCGCGACCGACCGCGATGTCTCCATGGTGTTCCAGTCCTACGCGCTGTTTCCGCACATGACCGTGATCGAGAACGTGTCCTATGGCTTCGTGGTTTCGGGCATGCGCAAGGAGGAGGCGCGCACGCGCGCGCGCCAGGGGCTGGAGCTGGTCCGGCTCGAGGGCTACGACGACCGCCTGCCGAGCGAGCTTTCCGGCGGCCAGCAGCAGCGCGTCGCGGTCGCCCGCGCCCTGGTGCTGGAGCCCGAGGTGCTGCTGTTCGACGAGCCGCTGTCCAACCTCGACGCCAAGCTGCGCCGCCGGGTGCGCGAGGAAATCCGCGAGATCCAGCAGTCGCTCAACCTGACCACGGTCTACGTCACCCACGATCAGGAGGAGGCGCTCGCGGTCTCCGACAAGATCATCGTCATGCGCAATGCCGCCATCGCCCAGGAGGGCGCCCCGCGCGACCTCTACGAGCGGCCGAGCAACGTCTTCGTGGCCGACTTCATCGGCGACGCCAACCTGGTCGACGCCGAGGTCCGGCGCGTTGAGGGCGAGACCGCTTCGGTGGCCATCGGCACGGTCGAGATCGAACTGCCGGCGCGCGGCATCGCGCCCGGACCGGCCAAGGTCGCGATACGACCCGAGTCGGTGCGCCTCTCCGATCCGGGCAACGGCTTGGCCGGGCAGATCGTCAAGGCCGCCTATCTCGGCGACCATCTCGAGTACACCGTGGCCACGCCGGTCGGCGAGTTGTTCGTCATCGACAACTCTGTCGGGGCGCCGCGCCAGGTCGGCAGCTCGGTCTCGGTCGGCTTCGGCGCCCGCGTCGCCCTGGTGCCTAGCGACGACTGACCGGATATCTTATACCAAGGAGCGCCGATAACGACCCATAGAGACGGTTTCCCAAGGCTTTCGGCCAGGAGCGCGTGGCGTAGCGATGCAAGGCATCGCCAGCCCTGCGGCCCCGTCCAAATGCATTGGGCCGTCCGAAAGCCCCGGCCCACAAGACTTGGGGAAACCGCCGTTCCGGTCGCGCGGGCGAACCGGCAGCGGGCGAATCGGTGGGGGCGTCGGAAAGCCTTGACGATGTCCCGCATCGCCCGCGGCTTCCCTGCTACCCGCCCGGTGGCCCGCCCGGTGGCCCGACGGATCGCCTGCCCGATCTCTATGGGTCATTATCAAGAACCTTTGGTATAAGGACCGGCGTGCTTTGGACCGGACGTACTTCAAGTCCAATCCAGAAT
>JACZWN010000201.1 GCA_022572105.1 Pseudomonadota bacterium
CATCGCGTTATCCACGGCGCGTATTCCTGCCATGGGTTTACCTTTTTTTCGCCTCGAATGCCCTGATCTTCTGGGTCGTTTTCTCGCTCGCCGTGGACCAGGGCAAAGACTACGTCTGGCTGGGCCGTGTATTTTTTGTCTGGATCAGCGTCTTCAACCTGTTTGTGGTGTCCGTGTTCTGGAGCTTCATGGCCGACATCTATACGCGCGAACAAGGCAGGCGACTGTTCGGTGTTATCGCGGCAGGCGGCAGCGTCGGCGCCCTGCTCGGCGGCGAGACCCTTGCCGAGCTGCGCGCCGCGCTGATGGAGGCCGAGTTGGCCGAGGAGGCGGGCATCAGCCCCCGGGTCTCGCCCTTCGCCGAGGTGCGCGCGGCCGGCGCCCTGCTGCAGCGCGCCGACTTCGCGCTGCCGGTGGCCGACGTCGACACCATCCCGGTGACCTATCCCGACGCCTTCGCGCTGATGCGCGACCTGCGCGGCATGGGCGAGAGCAACGCCCTCGTCGCGCGCCGCCGGACCCCGACGCGCCGCGCCACGCTGGCGCGCGCCGCCGCGATCTATGCGGAGAAATTCGGCCAGGCCGACGGCCGCGTGCCGGCGACCTTCCAGGTCATCACCCTGACCGCCTGGGCGCCGCACCCTTGCCAGCCCAAGGCGCTGGCGCCGGGCAGCGCCCGCACCCGCCTCGCCGATGCCCTCGGCGCCGAGGAATTCCCCACCGGCGACAAGGCGCGGCCGAAGTAGGCAGGCGCCTCTACGAGGCCGTGGTCAAAGACCTGATCGAGGATTACCGCGCATTCCTCAAGGTGGAACGAGAATTCACCACAGAGGCACAGAGAACCAGAAAACAAAAAGATAAACCACGAAGACACCAAGACACGAAGAGCACGAAGAAGGATTTCAGCGCGCGAAGCGCGCAACCATAAGGTTCTTCGAGTCCTCCGTGCCTTCGTGTTGAAAAATTCTTGGTTTTTGGTTCTCTGTGCCTCTGTGTCTCTGTGGTTCCAAGATACTTTTTCCAAGCCTCAGCTGAGAACTTGGCCGAGCACGCCGATGAGCCGCTCCACGTCTTCCTCGTCGTGGTAGAGGCCGAAGCCGAAGCGCAGGCGGTCGCCGCGGTGGTCGGTGATCACGTTGCGCTCCAGCAGCTGGTGATAAATCGCGCCGGCCGCCGCGGTGCGGAAGGTCAGGAAATGGCCGCGGTGCGGCGCCGCGACCGGCACCACCAGTTGGCCGGGGTGGAGCGCCGCGAGCCCGAGGGCCGTGAGACCCTCGACGAAGCTCCGCTGCAGGGCGTCGACGTGGGCGTGAATGTCGCTCACGCTCAGGCCCAGGCCGTCCAGCCAGTCGAGCACCGCGTTCAGGCGGTACAGGCCGACCGGATCGAAGGTCGCGCCCAGGAAGCGCCGGCCGTCCTCGGGGTAGCCGACGCACCCGCCCTCGCCCTCCTCCAACGCGCCGAAGGCCGCGTACCAGCCGGTATCGCGCGGCCGCGGGGCGTAACCCGGCGGGGCGTGCAGGAAGGCCACGCCCTCGCCGGCCATGGCGTACTTGTAGCCGCCGGCCATGTAGAAGGCGCGGGCCTCCAGGGCCTCGAGGTCCGTGGGCAGGGCCAGAAAGCCGTGATAGCCGTCGACCACCACCAGCGTCTCGTCGCCGGGCACCGCGGCAACGAGCGCCGCCGGGTCGGGCACGGCGTAGCCCGAATCGTAGAACACCTGGCTGAAGTAGACGAGGTCGTGCCCGCCGCGCGCGGCGGCTTGGGCGAAGCGCGCCGGAAAGTCCGCGATCGGCTCGACCGGGACCCGTTCGACGCGCGCCAGCGCCGCCTCCTCGAGCCGGCGCATCTGGCGCGCGAAGCTGTGGAACTCGCCGTCGGTGCCGAGCACCGCGATCGGCCGCCCGGCGGGCAGGGCGGAGAGCAGGCGGTTCAGCAGGCCGTGGGTGTTGGGCGCGAAGGCGATGTCCTCGGGCCGGCTCAGGTTCAGGACCCGCGCCACGCGCCGCTGCGCGCCCGGGTAGACTTCGGCGAAGATCAGGTCCCACTTGCGGTCGGCCAGGCGCGCCGCGTCGAGCCAGCAGCGCGCTTGCGCCTCGAAGGTCACGTCCGGCCAAAGGTGGTGGCTGTGCGCGGCGAAATGCAGCCGCCCCGGCTCCGCCTCCAGGAACCGCCGAAAATGCGCCTTATAGCTCAAGCGCCGCCCTCGGCGTCCCTTCGGGCACCCCCCTGCGCGCCCCCTTGCGCATAGGAATAACCCATGGCGCGGCGCAGGTCGTCGGGCAGGCCGGGCAGGCGCGAGCGCGGGATGAAAAAGGTCGAGAGCGCGAAGAGGTCGCCGAAGATCCGGTGCAGTTCGGCCGTGCGGCGCAGGTAATCGTGGCCCGATGAGCCGCCGGTCCCGACCTTGCGCCCGATCATGCGCTGGACCATGAGCGCGTGGCGGTAGCGCCAGTTGGTCAGGGTCTCGTCGATATCCATGAGCCCGGAGAGCAGCCGGAACGGCAGTTGGAGCACCGGCTCGCTGCGGTACAGGTTGATGAACAGCGCCGCTTGCAGCGCCCGCCACGACAGGCGCCACGCGCCCTCCTCGACCAGCGCGCGGTGCCGTGCCTCGTCGAAGATCGAGTCGAAGCGCTGGCGCGAGACCTCGATCGAGGCGAGCTCGCTGTCGACCTCGGCCGCGCTCAGCATCGGGTTGTCGCGGACCAGCGCGGCGTCCTGTTCCAGCATGTCCACGACCGCCTGCCGGTAGACCTCGCGGAAGTCATACCCGGACACCTGGATGAAGGGTGTGCGCTCCAGCCAATCCTCGATCTGGTCGCGCAGCGAGGGGCGCGCCTCCGCCGCGCGCAAGCGTACGCGGTCCTCGGGTTCCAGACGCGCATCGACGGGCCGCTCGTCGAAGCTGACGCGCTCGGCGGGCCTGAGGCCCAGGCGCGTCTCGATCAGGCGGAACTGCAGGCTCTGGAACCCGGAGGCGGGCACCAGCAGGTCGCGAAAGTCGAGGAAGTCCATGGGCGTCATGGTCTCGAGCACGTCGAGCTGGTGGATCAGCAGCTTCTGCACCTCGACGATACGCGTAACCCCGTGGATGGCCGCGCCCAGGCCGCTGTCGTCGGTGCGCGGGCCGGAGAAGATGTCCTGGATCCTGTCGAGCTCGAACAGGATGACCTTGAACCACAGCTCGTAGGCCTGGTGCACGACGATGAACAGCATCTCATCGTGCGCCGGGCGGCCGTGCAGCTCGCTCTGGCGCTGTTGGCAGGACAGCAGGCGCTCGAGCTGCAGGTGCTCGGCGTAGGTGAGCGGCTTGTCGCGCTTCGCCATCCGGACCCCCGTTCGCGGCACAAGCGGGCGATTTCGGCGCGAAACCGCCAACGCCGGCATCGAATCGCAATCGAATCGCGCCGACGACTCGGTCCCCGCGGCCCATGATAGCACAAGACGGCGCCGGACTCGCGGCTTGCCGACGCCCCCTCGATGCTGGTGTACTCGCGGCGCCCGATGGAGTCGTTTTCAATCGAGGAGCCCGCGGGGCCGAGCACTATGCCAGCCGTCGCCGACAGGATCGCGAGGCCGTGCCATATCGCGAGGCCGTGCCATATCGCGAGGCCGTGCCATGGCGGCTGAACTCGCCGTGGCCGGCGCGGCGACGCGGCGCAACGCCAAGGTCCTGGCGCTCGTCGCCACCGGGCACTTCTTCGCCCATTTCTACGTGATCGTGCTGCCGCCGCTGTTTCCGCTCCTGCGCGAGGAGCTGGCGGTCAGTTACGCCGCCCTCGGCCTCCTGCTCACCATGCCGAGCCTGGTCACCATGGTGCTCCAGACGCCGGTCGGTTTCCTGGTCGATCGCTTCGGGGCCAGATGGCCGCTCGTGATCGGCCTGGGGATCATGAGCGCGGCGGTCGCCGCCGCCGGCTTCGCGACCGGCTATTGGACGCTGTTCGTCCTGATGATCCTCATGGGCGTCGGCAACAGCGTGTTCCACCCGGCCGACTACGCCATCCTGGCGGCCCGGATCGAGCATCGGCGGCTCGGGCGCGCGTTCTCTGTGCACACCTTCGCCGGACACCTCGGCTGGGCCGTGGCGCCGGGCACCGTGGTGTCCCTGACCGCGCTGTGGAGCTGGCAGGCGGCGCTCGCGATCACCGGACTCTGCGGCCTGGTGGTGGCCCTCGTCATCTCGGTGCACGGCCGCGAGCTGGATGCCCCGGCGGCGGACGCAGACCCCGGCGCGACGCCGCGGGAGGCGGCGCAAAGCCCCGAGGCCGCGCCCGGCCGCGCCGGCTTTGCCCTGTTGTTCTCGGCGCCGATGCTGCTGTTCTTCCTCTACATGGTCATGGCCGCGGTCGCCACGGCGGGCCTCAACGGCTTCACGGTGACCGCGCTCGTCAACCTGCACGGAGTTGGGCTGACCGCGGCCAACGCGGCGTTGACCGCGTTCCTGACCGCCAGTGCCCTCGGCGTGCTCCTGGGCGGTTGGCTCGCCGACCGCACGCGGCGCCACGACCTGGTCCTGGTGGCCGGCTTTTGTCTCGCGGCCGCGGTCCTGGTGCTCATCGGCCTGCTGTCCCTGCCGATCGCAGGCGTCGTCGCCGCCTTGACGCTGGTCGGCCTGGCGCAGGGCGCAATCCGGCCCTCGCGCGACATGATGGTCCGCGCCATCGCCCCGGCCGGCGCGGTCGGCACGGTCTTCGGCTGGGTGACCACGGGCATGTTCGTGGGCGCCGCGCTGGCGCCGGTGTTCTTCGGCTGGCTGATCGATCGGAGCCTGGAGAGATGGGTCTTCATCCTGGCCGCGCTCGCCATGCTTCTGGCGCTCGTCGCCGCCCTGCTCGGCAACCGGCGGGCGCAGCAGGCGCGCGGCGGCGGCCGCGGACCGGTCTCAAAATCCCCGTCTTAAAATCAATGAGGAGTTCGCCATGACCGACGAGGAACTGGCCGCCTTGGCGCTTTGGCTGCGCCGCACCCAGGAGATCGATCTCGACCCGGCGGATTTGCGCGCGCCGGCCGCCACGGCCGGGAAGTTCGGCGCCCTGGCCGGGCGCGCGGCCGCCGAGCTTGCCTTCGGCGCCGAGCCTTCGGGCTTCGGTTTGGCGACCGGCGACTTGAAACGCGGCGATTTGAAACCGGGCAACTTGAAACGGACCGGTGGCGGCGATGCCCGATGACGCGCTCGCGGGACTGACGCTGACCGAGCTGGCGGCCGCCATCGGCGCCCGCAAGGTGTCCTCGCTCGAGGCGACCGAAAACTGCCTGGCCGGCCTCGAACGCCACGGACCGGCGCTCAACTGCGTCGCCGGGATCGAGCCGGAGGCGGCCCTCGAGGCCGCCCGCGTGGCCGACGCGGAACTTGCCGCCGGGCGCGCGCGCGGGGCGCTCCACGGCGTGCCGCTGGCGCACAAGGACATGTTCTACCGCGCCGGCCGGGTGAGCGCCTGCGGCTCGCGCATCCTGGCCGACTTCGTGCCCGAGGTGACCTCGACCGCGCTGGCGCGCCTGGATGGGGCCGGCGCGCTCGACATCGCGCGCCTCAACATGGTCGAGTTCGCGCTCGGGACGACCGGTCACAACGAGATCACCGGGGCGGTGCGCAACCCCTGGAACCCGGCGCATGTCACCGGCGGCTCGTCGAGCGGCCCGGGCGCGGCGGTGGCGGCGCGCCTGGTCTACGGGGCGCTCGGCTCCGACACCGGGGGCTCGATCCGCCTGCCGGCGGCGGCCTGCGGCCTGGTCGGAGTCAAGCCCACCTTCGGCCGGGTCAGCCGCCATGGCGCCATGCCGCTCTCGTTCACCCTCGATACCGTCGGGCCGCTGGCGCGCGGCGGGGCGGACGCGGCGCTGATCCTGCAGACCCTCGCCCCGCCCGACCCCGACGCACC